>NZ_CP048222.1:5755313-6078127 GCF_010119975.1 Rhodocytophaga rosea | reverse complement strand
GCACACTCATCGTTTTGAGTTATTTGCACGTACCCATCCATGCGCAAACGCTGGCTACTACCAGTGGGTATGAATTAGCATATTCCGGCAGCCCGCAAAGCCAGGCGACAACTCTAAAATATGCCCTTTCTGAACTTGAATCTACATTTAAAGTTTCATTCATCTATAAAAGTGAACTGATTGGAATAAAGATAGATAATTACCAGAAAAATTCTTTTGCCACCGTAGAAGAAGCCCTGGAAGCCTTATTAAAGCCCCGTGGGTTAAATTACCGCAAAGTACGCGACAACTTCTACATTGTGCTGAAGAATGAAGCACAAACCCGCCATATACGTAAAATTAACCAGTGGCAGGAAGCAGCCGCTGAACCGGATGTGCCGGGAAAACTGCTGGTGGAACGGGTAGGCCGCCTGGGATTGGTACTCAACAAGATCGCTGATATTGCTGTAAGCGGGAAAGTAACTTCTGAAACAGGTGAAGGTCTGCCTGGGGTAAATGTAACTGTTAAATCCACTACGATCGGTACCATTACTGATGTGAATGGAAACTACCGGCTTACCGCGCCTGAGAATGCAACACTGGTGTTCAGTTATATAGGCTATACCACCGAAGAGATCGCTATCGGCACCCGCACCACCATCGATATACAGATGACACCGGATGTGAAAGCACTTTCAGAAGTAGTGGTAATAGGTTATGGAACGCAGGAACGGGCCAAAGTTACTGGTGCTATTTCTTCCATTTCCTCCGATGAGATCAATGCCTTGCCGGTAGCCAGCCTGGATGCCGCCTTACAAGGCAGAGCTGCCGGCGTTACCATCACCAACCGGGGTGCTCCGGGAACCAATCCAACTGTGCGTATCCGGGGGTAGGCACTATAGGCAATACCGATCCTTTGTATGTGATTGATGGGGTACCAGCAGGTGGCCTTAATTCCATCAACCCGAATGATATCGAATCCATAGAGGTATTGAAAGATGCCGCTTCTGCCGCTATTTATGGTTCCAGGGCAGCTAACGGGGTTATTCTGGTTACTACCAAAAAAGGTGTAAGAGGTAAAACCAAAGTAAACCTGGATGCTTACACCGGTGTTCAGACGGCCTGGCGCCAGCTGGATCTGCTCAACCGCGATCAATACATTGCCTATGGTACCGACTTACAAACCAATGCCAATGCGGCCATTCCCCAACGCTTTTCTGACCTGGGAGCGTTTGCCAATGTAGATACCGACTGGCAGGATGAAATGTTCCGTACCGCCCCTATTCAGGACTATAACCTGAGTATCTCAGGCGGGAATGATAATACTGTATTCAATGTTTCCGGCGGCTATTTCAAACAGGAAGGCATTATGCTGGGCACTGATTTCGAGCGCGTTTCTTTCCGGACCAATACCAGTTTTAAACTCGGCCGGGTAAATATTGGACAAACCCTTACGGTTGCTTATACCAATCAGAACAATGAACCCTTCACTGGCGGCCGTTCCCAACTGGAACACATGATTAAAAGTGTGCCTTATATTCCGGTGCGGGATGCCAGCCGGGCAGGTGGCTTCCGTGGCCCGGACAGGGTAGATGGCTCTGATGCTGAAAATCCGGTGCTGAATGCCGTGCTGCGTAAAAACAGGAGCCAGAACACAAAACTTCTGGGTACGGCTTACGCGGAAGTAGATATTTTTGCAGGCTTAAAATATAAGTTCCAGGTGGGATTAGATATGAACTATTTTACCAACAACCAGTTCTCTCCCAGTTTCAACGCCGGTGACTTCAGTGTGGCTCCTAATGCTGTTGTGAGTCAAAGCCGGAACACCTTTGTTTCTCCGCTGCTTACTAATCAGTTGAGTTTCAACCGGACATTCGGCCGCCATACCATCGATGCCCTTGCCGTAGTAGAACGTCAGACCAGTGTATTTACGTCTCAGGATGGTGGTGGGCAGAATTCCATTACCAATGATGTGCAAGTGCTGGGGGTATTCAACAACCTACCACTGGTGGCAGCAAATCAGAATTTGCCCTGATCTCTTATGTTGGCCGTATCAACTACGATTTTGGAGGTAAATACTTATTAAGTGCGACTATTCGCCGCGATGGGGCTTCTCGTTTCTCTCCTGCTGATAAATGGGGAACTTTCCCTTCCGTGTCTGTTGGCTGGCGTATCAGTGAAGAATCATTTATGGAAAGTGTGCCTTTGATCAGCGACCTGAAACTACGTGGCAGCTACGGCCTCACCGGAAATGCCAACATTGGCGACTACCGCTATTTAAATACGATCAACAGTAATTTCTTTTATAAGTTTGCCGGCGCCACTTTATTGCCTGCCAGTACAGTAAGAGATCTGGCCAATACTACTATTAAATGGGAATCTACCGCTATGACCAACGTGGGCCTTGACCTGGGACTGTTTGATGACCGGGTAACTGCCAGTGTAGAATGGTTTAATAATGAAACCCGCGATATGCTGCTGGGTGTGCCGATACCTCCTTCTTTAGGCTATGATGGTGCACCAACGGCAAACGTAGGTACTGTTAATAACCGTGGTTTTGAACTGATGGCAGGCTACCGGAAAACAAGCGGCGGATTCCAGTGGTCAGTAAGCGGAAACATTGCCTTTATCAAAAATGAACTCACTGACTTAGGTATTGGTAATGTGGTATTCGGTCCAAACTTTGAAGGAGACCCGGTAACCTATACAGAAGAAGGAAAACCTATTGCTTATTTCTATGGATGGCAGGTAGACCGCATCTACCAGAATCAGGCTGAAATTACAGCTGACAATGAACTGGATGGAAATGCAGCAACTCCTTATCAGCTTAATGCGACGGCACCAGGAGATATCCGCTTCAAAGACCTGAATAACGACGGCATAATAAATGCCAGCGACCGGACCCAGTTAGGCCATTTTCTGCCTGATTTCTCTTATGGTATTAATGCCACCGCCAACTTTAAGAACTTTGATCTTACGCTCTTTATCCAGGGAGTTTCCGGAAATGAGATTTTAAATACCAACCGCTACGACCTGGAAGGAATGACCCGTTTGTTTAATTCCGGCACTGCAGTATTGAACCGCTGGACGCCAACCAATACCAATACCAATGTACCCAGGGCTATTGCTAATGATCCCAACCGGAATTCCCGCGTTTCTGACCGCTTTATAGAAGATGGTTCATACCTGCGTGTTAAAAACCTTTCCTTGGGATATACATTGCCTGCCGGAATATTAAAATCATTTGGCAAAGGGTTTATTTCTAATGTACGGGTATATGTTTCTACCCAGAATCTGCTCACAATTACCGACTATACCGGCTGGGACCCTGAAATAGGCGCCCGTTCCGGCATTACCGATGCCCGTGATATTACCTTAAACAGCGGTGTGGATTATGGACAGTTCCCACAACCAAGAACTATTATCGGGGGTATCCAGGTAGGCTTTTAGCAATAACTAATTACGACAACAGACATTCAACATAATTATGAGAAATAAAATATTATTAACGATAACTACCGTTTTTGTTCTCGGTTCGTCCTGTAATGAAAATGTGCTCGATAAAGATACCAATCCTAGTCAACTGATCACTGAAACATTTTATAAGAACGAACCACAGGCGGTGGCTGCTATCAACTCTGTGTATGCAGGCTTGCAAGCAAATGACCTCTACAACCGGGAATACTTCTTCGTACACGACCTGCTTTCTGATGATTGTTCGTCTGGAGGCCCGCAGCTGGAAGCACCCAGAGGGCAGATCCTCAACCACGTATTTGATGCCTCCAATCCACTTGTAAATTCCGTATGGCGGGGTTTATACCGCATGGTACACCGCTCAA
Organism: Rhodocytophaga rosea; assembly: GCF_010119975.1. Lineage (GTDB taxonomy): Bacteria > Bacteroidota > Bacteroidia > Cytophagales > 172606-1 > Rhodocytophaga > Rhodocytophaga rosea. The sequence continues at coordinate 6,074,309 of NZ_CP048222.1, read as the reverse complement.
ACCTGGTAATTGAGAATGTGCCTAAAGCAGATGATGTACTGGTAAGTCCTGCGCTGAAAGCAAGAATCGAGGGAGAAGCCAGATTTCTGCGTGCCTGGGCATTCTTCGAACTGGTGAGTTTGTGGGGAAGAGTGCCGCTCATGACAAAAGTAGCATCCACACCTGGTGAAAATATGGGGCGTTCAGCTTCAGAAGATGAAGTATATGCAGTGATTTTTGAAGACCTGAATACGGCTATAGCCAACCTTCCGCTGAATTATACAGGCGCCGACCTGGGCAGGGCTACCAAAGGAGCGGCACAAGCCCTGGCCGCCAGAATCCATATGTTCAGAGGTAATTATGCAGAAGCGCGTCCCCTGCTCAATGCCGTGATCACTTCTGGCCAGTACAGCCTGATTCCTAATTTTCTGGATAACTTCCGGGAAGACAATGAGTTCAACAGTGAATCAGTATTTGAGGTACAGTTTACCGAAGCCTTTGGCGACGCTGGTGCCTGGAATGCAGATGGCAGTGATATTGCCGAAGTTACTTTCCGTGGCCAGGAATATGGCCCCAATGCCTGGCGGAATGTGATTCCTTCTGCTAGCCTGGTCGCTGAATTTGAAAGGGTTGCCAATGGTGCAGCAAAAGATGATCCCCGCAGGGCAGATTCTTTTTACTACATAGGAGATAAATTTAACAACGACCAGAATACACTGACCAATACGGATGTGCAGGGCAATGTGAATATACCCAGCTGGAAAAAATACCAGATGATTTACAAGCGTACGACCGAAAACTCCCGCTCCGGAATTAACTTCCGGGTAATCCGTTATGCAGATGTACTGCTGATGATGGCAGAATGCGAGAATGAACTTACCGGACCTGCTGCGGCACTTCCCTACATTAACCAGGTGAGAGCCAGAACCAGTGTAGCTATGCCTGCTTATCCAACAGCACAGTATCCTGCGAATACAAAAGAAGAAATGTTCCGGGCGATTGTACACGAAAGACGGGTAGAACTGGGTGGTGAACAAATCCGTAACCGGGATATCCGCCGCTGGAGAAAACAAAATAAGCTTACTACAGAACCTATTGCTGGCTTCCAGGTGAACAAGCATGAATTACTACCGATTCCGCTTGCAGAAATAGATAACAACAGCCAGCTGGAAAACAGTGACCAGAATCCTGGTTACTAACTCTATCAAACATTTATTTGTCGTAAACTGTAAAGGGCTCTTTCATTTGAAAGAGCTTTTTATTTTTGTAACTAGTAGTTGCTATGCGCTTATCCCACTATCTCATTATCTGCTTAGGAATTCTCTTCAGTACCTGCAAGCCCGGAGTTAAACAGCAGGAAAAATCAGGCATGGTAGCACTGCTGGAACAAACAGCCAGAGAATCATTTTATGTGCCTGCTAATATATATGCCAGCAAAACCAGAATAGCACATTTCGATAGCTTATATAAAGTTTCTTCTCCCTTGGAACGGAATAAATTCAGGTTTTTACAGGCAGAATCTTGTTTGTTTGGTGGAAAAACCGAACAATCCATCCAAATTCTGGAAGAACTGTTACAGATCCGTGACAAAAACCGATTCGTAGAAGGTCTTGAACCTCATCAGGAAGAACAGCTTACTACCCTCCTTGCCTTATCCTACCTGCGGCTAGGCGAACAGCAAAATTGCATTACAAACCATACTTCTGCTTCCTGCATTATACCGATTGCCCCGGCTGGTTTTCATCAATTACCGGAAGGTTCCAGAAAGGCAACAGAACTTTACCAGAAAATCCTCGAAAATAACAGCCATGATTATAGCAGCCGCTGGCTACTTAATGTTGCCTATATGACCCTCGGCGAATACCCAACAAAAGTTCCGGAACGCTGGCTGATTCCGCCCAAAGCTTTTGCCTCAGAATATCCGCTCCAGTCCTTTCAGGAGATTGCCCCAAACCTTGGCCTGGATGATAACCGGCTGGCTGGCGGAAGTGTGGTAGATGATTTTAATGGTGATCATTACCTGGATATTCTGATTACCAGCTGGGCAGCTAGTCATCAGATGCGGCTCTTTATCAATAACCGCAATGGCACCTTCTCAGAAAAAACAAAGGAAGCCGGACTTACCGGCATTACCGGAGGCTTGAATATGGTGCAGGCTGATTATAATAACGATGGATTTACAGATGTATTCGTATTGAGAGGTGCCTGGCTTGAAACCTTGGGAAAACACCCAAATTCCCTGCTCCGCAACAATGGCAATGGCACTTTCACTGATGTGACAGAAGAGGCCGGTATTCTTTCTTTTCATCCCACCCAAACAGGTGTCTGGCAGGATTTTAATAAAGATGGCTGGGTAGATCTGTTTATTGGCAACGAAAGCTCCGGAGAAGACAATATTCATCCCTGCGAATTATTCTTAAACAATCGGGACGGAACTTTCACTGAAGTAGCCAAACGGGCTGGAGTACAAGTAAGCACAGATGGAGAACTATATTATGTAAAAGGAGTTACTGCCGGGGATTATGACAATGATGGCTGGCCAGACCTGTATCTTTCTGCCCTCGACGACCGCAACCCAAATATTTTATTCAAGAATACTGGTTTAAGTCGTGATAGTATTCCGCAGTTTGTGAATGTGAGTCAGGCTGCAGGTTTGGGTGAGAATATTTCCTCTTTTCCTACCTGGTTCTGGGATTATGACAATGATGGCTGGCTGGATTTGTTTGTAGCTGGCTTCCAACGGAGTGTGTTCTGGGAAAGTATTACCAAAGATGTGGCAGCAGAATACCTGGGTTTGCCTTTTGGTGCAGAAACTGCCAGGCTGTACCACAACAATGCTGATGGAACGTTTTCAGACGTATCTGAGCAGGTCGGTTTAAAGAAGATAACCTATGCCATGGGTGCGAATTTTGGCGATTTTGACAACGACGGTTTTCTGGATATGTACCTGGCTACCGGAGAAGTGAATTTTGCTTCTATTATTCCCAATAAAGCTTTCCGAAATCAAAATGGCACAAAATTTCAGGATGTAACCACAGCCGGAGGGTTCGGACACTTGCAGAAAGGGCATGCTGTTTCCTTTGCCGATCTGGATAACGATGGCGACCAGGATATTTATGCGGTAATGGGAGGAGCCTATGAAGGAGATATTTTCCGCAATGCACTGTTTGAAAATCCTTACCAGAATACCAATAACTGGATTACCATTCAGCTCAAAGGTACTACTTCCAATGCTGCCGGAATTGGTGGCCGGATTAAACTTACCCTCCAAAACAATGGAAAAACACGCACTATCCACCGGGATTTGAATTCAGGCGGAAGTTTTGGCTGTTCTCCCCTGCGTGCTCAGATCGGATTAGGTACAGCAGATACGATCAGGAAAATTGAGGTCACCTGGCCTTCTTCCAAAACTACACAAGTACTGGAAAACATAGCTGCCAATCAGTTTATTGTAATTGAAGAAAAGAAAAAAGGCTTCAAACAACTGAATTTACAAGCATTTAAATTTGCCACCTCAGCAGGTTTTCTGCTTCACAATCCCATACCCATTGATTGGTTTCATTTTATACATCCAAAGTTCTGTATTATCCGTACATGAAGCGGAAACTATAAAATTTCCGGACTTACATCAGGTGTAAAGGAATAGTTTTCTGAGGTTGAAACTATTTTAACCATTGAATACTTATCACTAAAACATACACCCGTTTCAGCCGCAAAAAATACCGTTTGAGTAAAATTTACTGCTGAATTTCCGTTCATACCTTATATTTACATAAGTAATTTGCACTTTATTGTGAAGCTTCATACACTTATAAATCAGCTACTATTTTTTATTGGATTATTGCTATTCCCATTGAGTTTGTTTGCCCAGAACATTCAGATCAAGGGAAGGGTAACAGATGCGGAAACAGGAGATGCTATGCCTTTTGTAAACGTATATTTTAAAAGTACAACCACTGGTATCACCACCGATTTTGATGGGTATTATACTATTTCCGTTTCCAAGGTTCCATCCGACTCCCTGCTGGCTTCATATATTGGATACATCACCCGGGCAAAATCTGTAAGTAAAACACAGGCAAACCAGACCATTGACTTTCAGCTATCCACCGACAATGTTAAACTCGATGAAGTAGTTGTATATGCCGGAGAAAATCCGGCTTTCCCTATCATGCGGAACGTAATTAAAAATAAAGATATCAATGATAAAAAGTCATTGACCGCCTATGAATTTGAAAGCTATAACAAAATAGAACTTGATATTGACCAGATTTCTGAAAAATTCCGGCAGCGCAAATTTATGCAGCAGATCACTTCTGTTATGGATAGTATCGAACGTATCGCTGGGGAAGATGGAAAACCTATTTTACCTATATTCATTTCAGAATCTATTTCCAACTATTATTACCGCCAGACGCCCCAGAAAAAGCGGGAACACATTCTCAAAACCAAACTTACAGGCATTGGTATACAAGATGGAAGTCTCGTTTCGCAGCTCATCGGCTCGAGTTTTCAGGAATATAATTTTTATAATAACTGGCTCAATATTGTAGAAAAAGACTTTGTTTCTCCCATTGCCGACGGATGGAAAACCTATTACGAATATATTCTGGTAGATAGCCTGTATGTAGGCGAACACTGGTGCTATCGCATGGATATTACCCCCAAACGGGTGCAAGACCTGGCATTTACTGGAACCATCTGGATCGACAGTAAAAGTTATGCGCTCAAGCAGATTGATGTCAGCATTGGAAAAGGAGCCAACCTGAATTTTGTAGAAAAAATAAAAATACAGCAGGAACTCGCTCCCACTATTTCGCAGGCATGGCTCCCGGTACGTACCAGGGTATTGATAGATATTGCAGAAATTAAAGACCAGACACCTGGTATGCTGGCAAAGTTTTACACTTCCAATAAAAACTTTAAAATCAACCAGCCACATGACCTCAAGTTTTATGAAGTTCCACTGGAAGTAGAAGAAGATTCGAGAATGGCTGAAAAAGGCTATTGGGAAACCAACCGCCACGATTCACTTACTCCTACGGAACAAAATGTATATGTCATGATCGATTCTATCCGCAATATGCCGGTCGTAAAGTCATACATCGAGATTGTAAATATTGTGGTAAATGGCTATAAAAAGGTAGGAAAAGTAGATATAGGCCCGTATGTACTGGCGTATAACTTTAATGAAGTAGAAGGGCACCGGATTCGGCTGGGATTTAAAACCAATATTGATTTTAGTAAAAAGTGGGTAATTAAAGCCTATGCTGCCTATGGTACCAAAGATACCAGGCTCAAATACAGTGCAGAAGTGCAGCATATTTTATCGCGTAAGCCCTGGAGTTTTATTGGCCTCAAACGGACCTCAGACCTGGAACAGGTAGGCTTGCTTACAGAAGATATTTATGATAATACGCTATTCCTCGCATCTTCCAGATTTGGAACGCTCAGGCGGCCATTTATTTATACAGAAAACACCCTGTACGCACAAACGGATGTACGGAAAGGTTTTACCCAGCGGATTAAATTACATCAGCAGCACTTTGATCCCTTGTTTGATTTTGCTTTTTACAAGCAACCGGAAGATACAGACAATTCCCCCATTTTACGCAGTTACAAGAGTTCAGAAATTATCATTGAGTCCAGGTTTACTAAAGATGAACTATTTCTGCAAAACGACAATGAACGAATCAGCCTGGGTACAACCAAGCCTGTTATTACCCTGCAATATACTTTAGGATTGAAAGGTGTATTAGGAGGTGATTTTGATTATCAGAAATTTAACATCATGGCTACCCAGAATCTTAGACTTGGATACCTGGGCCGCTCCACCTATATCATTAATGCCGGATATATTCCTTCCCGGCTCCCCTATCCCCTTCTACGTACCCACCTCGGCAACCAGACTTTTTTTTATAATTCCCAGTCTTTCAACCTGATGAATTACTTTGAGTTTGTCAGTGATAAGTATGCTTCATTGAATTACCAGCATAACTTTGAAGGATTGTTTTTCAACCGTATTCCATTAATGCGAAAATTGAAGTGGCGGTTTGTGGCTACAGCCAATGTACTCTATGGCAGCCTGCGGAACGAAAATAGGACCCTATACCCTACTACTGATCCGGATGGAAATCCGGTTGATGACAATTTTAGCTCACTGGGAAATATACCTTATGTAGAAGTGGGTTACGGAATTGAAAACATTTTCAAATTTATACGTATAGATGCTATACACAGGCTTACTTATAAAGACAGGCCTGGTATACGTACTTTTGGGGTAAAAGTCTCTACCCAATTTAAATTATAAGCCCTTTTACCTTTATAGTTAGCAACTCAAAAGGGAAATTTTTTATTGCTTTATTTTTGCACTAATCAAATTTATTTTAGTACTATTTCGTATAATTTAAACATGCAGTAAACTGAATATAACAATGAAACTTGCTCTGGAAATCGCTGGGTGCCTGATGATTGCGTTTACATTTCTTCCCATGATCCGTACTACAAAATGGTGGATCAGAATACTTGACTTTCCCCGGTTTCAAATAGCGATAATCATTACGGCAATACTCCTGCTTTATCTGATTACGTATCGCCTTGAGTCATCCCTTGAATATGTATTTGTAGTTGCTTTAATAGGCTGCTGGATACTACAAGCCCGGTATATTTATCCTTTTACCTTTCTCTCTCCCAAACCTGCCAAACGTTGCACAGAGCCTGATCCGGAAAATACAATCCGGCTGATGATCTCCAATATAAAGATGAGCAATAAGAATACTGGAAAATTTCTGGAGATTGTAAAGCAAAACAAACCAGATATGCTGCTGGTAAATGAACCTAATAACTGGTGGGCAGAGCATCTGTCTGAACTGGATAAAGACTATCCTTATTCTGTAAAAAAGCCCCTGGAGAACACCTATGGTATGATGCTGTTTTCTAAACTGGAGTTTATAAAAGCCAATGTGCAGTTTCTGCTGGAAAGTGATATTCCATCTATTCATACCATCTTAAAATTACGTTCCGGGGAGGAAATAGAATTTTGCGGTGTACATCCCCAGCCTCCTACCATTGGCTCAGATACTGATAAACGTGAAGCCGAACTTTTAGTGGTGGGTAAATCGGTAAAAGAGTCAAAACGGGCAAGTATTGTTGCCGGAGATTTGAATGATGTGGGCTGGTCGCATACGACGAAGCTTTTTGAGCGCATCAGTGGATTACTTGACCCCAGGATCGGCAGAGGATTCTTCAATACATACAATGTATTTGTGCCTTTTTTCCGCTATCCTCTGGACCATGTTTTTTACGATCCCCGGTTTAAATTGTCGAAACTTGAACGGCTGCCAAAATTTGGCTCCGACCATTTCCCAATTTTGATTGAGCTGGTATATAAACCTGAAGAAAAACATGAACAGCAACCAAAAAAAGCCGATCATGAGGATAAAAAAGAAGCAGCCGAACTTATCGAAAAAGGAATGGAAAGCTGATAAATATATTCAGGGCAAGTATCTTGTATGAGTCTCTAATTACTTACGACAAAGCTATTTGTTTAAGTTCACTCGCTAAGAGATGAATAGCAGCCTCAATCTTTTTAGCCTGACTTTCAGATGCCCGTTTATTGCCTGAAACGTATTGCTGCAACAAATTAGCATTGATTCCGGCCCGGTTTGCAATGGCCGAAATTTTTAACTCTTTATAGTGTTCAAAAAAAGCGGCTAAGTTATAGGTACATTCAAAAGAGATATCTGAAACTATGATTCCTTGCCAATGTTCAGACATTGCACCTTCGTGTGCCAGATAATCAGCAATCAGATTTTGCAGGTTTTCCAGCACTTTGGGAACAGAATCACCCGCCGTAGTAAACAAAAACCCAGGCGCTTTTACCTGCGCTACAAATTTATTTTCTTCCCAGTCTATTAAAACAGGTAATGTGGTGAGTTTTTCCATACGCAGACAATCCATTTATCTGGTTAAACCCATTAAATTTTTGATTAGCTGCAGCATGCCTGCCGGGCTCCACCGGATTTTAAATACTCTTCCTGTTAAACCTGCCTCACGGGTAATATCGTTAATCATTTCGGGGCTTAAAAATTGTTCGCCTAAATCTGGCACGGATATAAGGTTAGGATGAGTAGGATGCTGTAAAATGTGGTGTATCCCTTGCTGACGAATTTCCTGCCAGCCGTTTTGCTGCAGGTATTGAATAAGAACTGTGGCTTTCATAAGGTTAAAATTTATAACCAAAGGTAATAAAATTATTACCAATCAAACAAGCAAAAGGTAATATTTTTATTATCCAAGTGTCATTTTAGAATAGTTAAGAAAATAGTATAAATAAGACATTCACTGAATACTTTATGAAATACTATCAGGCGGTTTCACATTAGGCAGTGTAACCCTAAATATTGTTCCCTTGTTTGCTTCCGATTCTATAGCTATTTCGCCTCCAAGTTTATAAATCGTTTCTTTTACCACATACAATCCCATTCCCGAACCGCCTCCATGGTTACTTACCCGGAAAAACATATCAAAAATTTTGTTCTGGTATTCTTTAGCAATTCCCAATCCATTATCGCTCACTTCAATTTGCGCCTTCTTAGCATCTGTGGTCACTTTTATTTTAATGAATGGCTGTTCCTGATAAGGATTAAAGTAGCGGATGGCATTAGAAATAAGGTTGTTGAGAATAATATCTATCCGCCTGGAGTCGCTATAAAATACATCCTGCCCCATAGATTCTATACTTTTATGAATCCGGCCAGCATTCTCCATATAATCATGGTTAGCAAAGACTTCTGCCACCTGGGTTTCAAAATCAATTGGGGTAATTTCCAGATCCAGGCTCTTATTTTTGGAATAATCAATAATATCCCGGATTACGCCATCCAGCTTTTTAAGCGATTTTTCTTTGAGAGACAAATAATACCTGATCTGCGTGAGATCATTTTCTTGTTTTGCAATATTAATCAGTCCCATTACCGAGGCAATTGGCGCACGTAAATCGTGAGAGGTACGATATACAAAGCTATCCAGTTCGGCATTTAACTGCCATAAGTTTTCATTCTGCTCTTTGGTAAGGATATTAGCTTCCGACAGTTTTTGATTGGCCTTTTCCAGCTCAGCAAATGCAATAGAAAAGCGCCTGGTCAGCAGAAAAGCCTGTGAGAAAATGAACACAAAGAGTCCAAGTGAAATGTAATAGCCGGTATGAACAATTTTGTGAGAATACAGCAGGTCATTAAAAAAAGTGGCAATAAAAACCAGGTATCCCAGCAGAAATGCATAACTCCCTTCCAGATGAAATACACAAGCCCCGATGATCACATAAAATCCATAGATAGCAATCAGCACCGTAAACAGTTGAAAGTGGATAAGCATCGATGAAAAAAATATTGGTGAAGAAAACAGCACCATCAGGGTAAATAAAGCCACTACTCCACACACCACACGAACCACTTGCTTACTAAATACTGCTTCAAAAACAGTGTAAAGGAATAAAGTAAATGCAGCTGTACCCAGAAAAAAAGTAAGATACTCCACCCGGATCAAAAACCACCAGTTCGGTCCAAAAAACAGATTAATCGTGTACTCACCGGTTATAAAAATACGCAGGGCCACCAGCATACAAAAAATACTGAACCAGAGTGTAGAAAGATCACGTTTGCGGATAAGAAAAAGACCCAGGTGATAAAAGGCCATAATTAAAATACTCCCCTCTAACCAGAATTCTGCGGCAATTGCTTTCAACCGCCTGTCTCTAATGTCGGATTCAAGTCCCACTTGTATAGGCTGCCTGAGTCCTCCATCGCTGTAATGAAAGTTAGAAACCTGAATTACAAGTTCAACTTGCTCCTGATCCGGTATAAAATCAATTATTTCCGGTTTATACTGCGGCAGCGTTGTAGAATATTCTTCGCTGACCGTTCCCGATTCATACATTAGCCGGCCATTTACCCACATTCTGGATGCTGTATAGGTTAATGGTACACGTATTGAAAAATTACCTGAAGAAGGTTTATTCAACACCATTCGTAACCGGTAGGTAGCAAACCCTTCGCCGGTAATATCTTTGTTATTTAACTGATACGCATTCCATGATTTGGGTACCTGCACCCAATGTACCGAATCTGTATGGGCTTGCAGGAAATCTACAGGGGTATATAGCTTTTTCCAGTAAAACTCCCATTCACCATCCAGTGTAAGCGACCCTTGCCGGGCAAAATCCCAGGTACGCAGGTCCAGTATACCTTTGATGGCTATAGGTGGCTTCTGGAAAGAATCATTTGAGCGACATGCAGCGGTCAGACACAAAATTATTAACCAAAAATTCAGGAAGCTGGCTTTCATATACGATTCAATATAAGCATATTAATTTAATTCGCTATAATGGCTTTTGGAGCTAATCTCCAATGAATGAGCTGTTTCAGATAAAACCGATTCATTACTATTTGGTATGATCATAAAAATACCTGAGGATAAAAAATCAGAAAACAGCGCATACACTTTATTTGGGCAAGCTCACTTTCTGTTTTGGCCATAATTCACCGGAAAAGCGTTAATAAAAACTATTTCTTCAAAAGTATTCGCTTAAATTTGTCGATTCAATAATTGTTTATGGCCCTTATTGGCAAAGATATTCTGCAAGCCAAAATTTTTCTGGAACAATCCCAGGTGGTAGCTATCCCTACGGAAACCGTATATGGATTGGCAGGCAATGCATTCGATGATAAAGCCGTTGCTAAGATATTCCAGGTAAAAAACCGCCCTACTTTTGATCCGCTTATTGTACATACAAATAGCCTCGATAAGCTTAAAACCTTTGTCAGCTATTTCCCGGAAAAAGCTGTACAGCTAGCTTCTGCCTTCTGGCCCGGACCATTAACTCTAGTATTGCCCAGAACCAGCCATATTTCCGACCTGGTTACTTCCGGTATGGATACAGTAGGTGTCAGAATTCCAGATCATCCATTAACCAGGCAATTGCTGGAAATACTGGATTTTCCCCTGGCTGCTCCCAGTGCAAACCCTTTTGGTTATATCAGTCCTACACAGGCCGCCCACGTGCAGGCACAACTGGGAGAGTGTATCCCTTATATTCTGGATGGTGGAAGCGCAGAAATTGGTATAGAATCTACTATTGTTGGTTTCCTCGACGAAGAGGCACTAGTATATCGCCTGGGAGGCATTAGCCTGGAAGATATTGAAAGAGTAATCGGCAAGGTAGAAGTTCAATCTCATTCTACGTCTAACCCACAGGCACCAGGCATGCTGATGAGTCACTATGCACCCAGAAAGCCCCTTTATACAGAAGACCTGCCGGGTTTACTTGCCCAATTCAAGCCTGAAAAAATCGGTGTGCTTGCCTTCAAAAGTCAAATAGAAAGTATTCCGGCAAAAAATCAAATTATTTTATCAGCAGCAGGAGATTTTGCAGAAGCGGCCCGGAATCTTTTCTCTGGTCTCAGAAAATTGGATGCATTACCCATACAAGCCATTTTTGCAGAATTGTTGCCAGAACTGGAACTTGGCCGCGCAATTAATGACCGTATCCGGAGGGCAGCTGCGAAATAATACAGAAAATGGCTTTTGAATTTTGAAATGATTTTTATAAATAGCCGCCGGAAAATGGATGGTTCTGGCTTAGTGTCTCTCATATGATCTTAACACATTCATTGTACACAACCTTACAACCTTATACTTTATGAAAACAGTAGACAATTATAACTTTGCAGGAAAAAAGGCTCTGATCCGGGTGGATTTTAATGTTCCACTCGATAATAATTTCCAGATCACAGATGATACCAGGCTAAAAGCGACTATTCCTACGATTAATAAGATTTTAAAAGATGGTGGTTCAGTTATCCTGATGTCACACTTAGGCCGGCCCAAAAGTGGTCCTACGGAAGAATTTTCGCTCAAACACCTGGTAGAATACCTGTCTGAAACCTTCAAGACACAGGTAAAATTTGCAGATGATTGTATTGGTGAGCAAGCCAGGCAAAAAGCACAAAGTCTGAAACCTGGAGAAATTCTGTTACTGGAAAACCTGCGTTTTTATAAAGAAGAGGAGAAAGGAGATGTTGAATTTTCAAAAAAATTAGCTGCGCTGGGTGATGTATATGTAAATGATGCTTTTGGTACAGCTCACCGGGCACATGCCTCCACAGCAGTTATTGCACAGTTTTTCAAAGATAAAGTAGCAGGATATGTAATGCAGGCCGAGCTGGATAATGCCAAAAAAGTGCTTGACAATGCAGAAAGACCTTTCACAGCTATTATGGGCGGTGCTAAAATTTCCGATAAAATCCTCATCATCGAACGCTTGCTGGATAAAGTAGATAACCTGATTATTGGCGGTGGTATGTCTTATACATTTTTTAAGGCTTTAGGAGGAAATATTGGAAACTCGCTTCTGGAAGCTGATAAAGTAGAGTTAGCCAAAGAATTAATTGAAAAAGCCAAACAAAAAGGCATAAACCTGCTATTGCCACAGGATTCTGTCGTGGCAGATGGGTTTAAGAATGAAGCGCAAACCAAAACCACTGATAACAAGAACATTCCGGATGGATGGATGGGTCTGGATATCGGAGAAAAAGCCCGTCAGGATTTCATCAAAGTAATTGAAAACTCAAAAACCATTCTCTGGAACGGGCCCATGGGTGTGTTTGAAATGCCCAATTTTGCCAAAGGTACCATTGCTGTGGCTGAAGCTGTGGTAAAAGCTACCGAAAAAGGTGCGTTCTCTCTGATCGGCGGCGGTGATTCAGCAGCAGCGGTAAATAATCTCGGCTTTGGCGAAAGAGTATCCTATGTGTCTACAGGTGGCGGTGCTTTGCTGGAATACATGGAGGGCAAAGAATTGCCAGGTGTAAAAGCACTGGAAGTTTAGACTATATTGACCTAAAGCCCTTTCTACATTGCCACACTTTAAAGTGTGGCAATTTTTATTTATGCTGCTCTGTCGGGTGCTGGGAAGGAACTGGGCTATATACCGTCCAGCCACCGTCTACCATAATGGTATCTCCGGTAATATGGCGGGCTTCAGCAGATGCAAGAAAAAGAGCTGTATTGGCAATATCTTCTACATAACCGGTTCGTCCATTGGGAGCTACACTATTCCAGTTCCGTTCATAATCCGGGTCATCAGAGAGGGTGCGTTCCGTGATGGTAGCTCCGGCACCAATGGCATTTACAGTGATCTGGTATGATCCAAGTTCCAGCGCCAATGCTTTGGCCATCAAACGCAGGGCAGCCTTAGTCATGCCATAGGCGCTTAAATTGATGTGTGCCTGCAAGCCAGTTACGGAAGACATCAGAATAATTCTGCCTGCATGTTTATGCTCAATCATGGACAAAGCAGCTGCCTGGGCTGTAAAATAAGAACCTCTCAGGTTTACACTGGTCAGCGTATCGAAAGCTTCTGGTGTGTACGTGAGAAAAGGTCCGTAATTAGTGATACCTGCATTTATTACTGCAATATGTAATCCGCCTACTTTTCCGGTAAAATCCTTTACCATTTCCCGTACCTGCACTATATCGGCCACATTACAACCATATGGATAAACACTATCGGTACCTATTTCTTTATTGATTGTTGAAGCCGCTTGTCTGGCCAGGTTTTCATCTTTATCATTTAAGGCAACCGTGGCTCCTTCCAGAGCAAAACTGCGGCATATTCCAAAACCAATGCCAGTGCCGGCACCAGTAACCAGTACATTCTGTTGAGAAAATCGTTTCATAATATAATTGGCAATAAAGCGGCCTAATCTAAGGGAAGATTCACCATTATTCCACTTTTTTTTAATTATTTTTACCAGCAACCCAATATTTTTACATGAGCCAGATACATGATATTTTAAAAAGGTACTGGGGTTATAATGCCTTCCGCCCTTTACAGGAAGATATCATCCAGTCGGTACTGCTTAAGCAGGATACCCTGGCCTTACTGCCTACTGGCGGCGGAAAATCTATTTGTTTTCAGGTACCTGCTTTGGCTGTAGAAGGCATTTGTATTGTGATTTCTCCCTTGATTGCTCTCATGAAAGACCAGGTAGAGCAATTAAAGAAAAGAAATATTCCGGCTGTTGCCTTGTATTCTGGACTTACCCGAAGGGAAATAGATATTATTCTGGACAATTGTGTATTTAATCATTACAAATTCCTGTATGTTTCCCCGGAGCGTATACAAACAGAGCTTTTTATCGAACGGGTAAAACGCATGAAGGTAAGCTTACTGGCAATAGATGAGGCACATTGCATATCTCAATGGGGTTACGATTTCAGGCCACCTTACCTGGAAATTATTAAATTACGGGACATTTTGCCGCAGATTCCAGTAATAGCTCTTACTGCAACAGCCACCAAAGAGGTAAAAGCAGACATACTGGATAAGTTAGCTTTCCGCCAGCCAAAAGTTTATCAGAAAAGTTTTGCCAGGGAAAATTTATCTTATTCTGCTTTTCAGGAAGAAGATAAAGAGCGGAAGATGCTTACTATTCTGCAAAATGTACCAGGTTCGGCAGTAGTATATACCAGAAGCCGCAAGCGCACACAACAACTGGCTGAATGGCTGTTGAAAACCGGAATCTCTGCCGATTTTTATCATGCCGGCCTAAACAATGACCAGCGCTCCTATAAACAGGATGCCTGGATTAATAACCACATCCGGGTAATTGTTGCCACTAACGCCTTTGGAATGGGAATTGACAAACCAGATGTCCGTACGGTTATTCATATGGATCTGCCAGATAGCCTGGAAGCCTACTACCAGGAAGCAGGCCGGGCCGGAAGGGATGAAAAAAAAGCATATGCGGTAGCGTTATTCAACAAAAGTGACCTGGAAGATTTAAAACACAGAGTAGAACAAGCTTTTCCGCCTGTTGATTTCATCCGAAGGGTATACCAGTCACTGGCTAATTATTACCAGATCGCTGCCGGAAGTGGTTATCTGGCTAATTATAACTTCGAACTGGAAGATTTTTGTAAAACCTATAAACTACAGGCAGGCGAAACCTATCATGCCTTAAAACGCCTGGAAGATGAAGGATTTATTCAATTGAATGAGGCTTTTTTCAGCCCCTCCAAGGTATTTTTTACGATAGATAAAAAACAACTGTATGAATTCCAGGTAGCTAATGCCAGTTATGATCCGCTCATAAAAATGCTGCTCCGGCTATATGGTGGCGAATTGTTCACCAGCTTTATGATCATTTCCGAGCAAGCACTTGCCCGTCAATTACAAGCTAGCCGTTCGGATATCGAAAAAATGCTGACGATGTTGCATTCGCTTCAGGTATTGATTTATGATAAACAAAAGGACAAACCCCAGCTTACTTTTACCACTGTCCGGTTTAATACACAGGATCTTCCAATTCAAGCCCGTCACCTGGAAATACGTAAGCAACAGGAATTACAGAAGATTGGCGCTGTGATTGATTATGTTACACACCAGAACAGGTGTCGTACCCTACTTCTATTGGCTTATTTTGATGAGATTTCTGAACTGGAATGTGGTGTTTGTGATAATTGTATTGAGAAGAAAAAGCAAAAAGATTTTAAAGACTATTATTACCAGCACCGTAAGCAAATTATGGAAGCACTTTCCAGCCAGGAAATTAGTGTGCAGCAACTTCTCCACCGGATAAAACCTAAGGATGAAAAAGCACTAATAGATACCTTGCGGGAAATGACAAATACAGGTGAGATCAGATATAATGCGAAAGGAAATATCTACCGGGTACAGCCTAATTCATAAAATATTATTCTGATATTCCTTTCAGATATGTCTACAGACCTTGATTTTTATAATCTGGTACGGTTTTTTTCAACATAATTACTATATAAATAAATCTAAAACGCTTCTCTGAATTGCATAATTTAATTAGCTAATTTTTAGTTATGTTGTAGGGTGAAGGATTCCATAAAAATCTTTTTAGCGGTTACAGCGCTCCATATCTTCCCATGTAATTTTTTATAAAGTGTATAATTTTTTAAAACAAAAATTACCATTTTCATGTATGCTGTATTAACGTAAAATCTTACATGCAATGAAAAAGCAAACTTTTACGACAAAGAGGCTCAAATTCAATCTTCCAGCTCTTTCCTCTTATCAGATGAGCATTGAAGACTCTTATGTAAATGCCATTAAGTATGGTGCAATAGCCGGATTAGTTGCTGTATTTCTGATTGTTGCATTTATTATTTTAATTTTAATATAAATTTAAAATAATTATTATTTAGGCTATATAAAACCAAAACTTACAAGTTTTCTTAAATATATCTAAGGAAAACACATAAAATATAACACTTAAACACACATATTTATTCTTATATATTGAATCATTAAGTATTGCGACCGAAGCTTAAAAATAATCTGTAAAATTTTGAATTTGAACCCGATAGAGTACAAATAGAATAGCTATACTACTGTCGCAAAATAGGATCTTCTTCATCTATTGCTAGCATTACTACAATTATAATAATGAGAAGAAGTTGTATCCCGAGTATGCCAAGCATGACTTCCTTATTTGTAAGGAATATTCTCCAAGCGGTATGTAAAATGTTCATCATAACCTGATCTATGTTTAAACAGAAACATGTGTATTGCCAGGTTTTTATACGGTTAGAACACTGTTCTAATATGAGTTCTATTTAAAAATATTTAAATGATTAAGAGGTTATAGAGGTTTGTTCTCTGTGTTAACAATATAGTATATCAGAAAAACAATAATAGTTTGCATGGCAAATAGACCTGCCATAACCTCAGAATAGAGCGCAATTGCGATAAGCACGAATATATAGAGTATAATACAAAACATTAATTGAAAAATCAGTAAAGCAAATCTCATAAGCGTAGTAGGTAAAGTCAATATTAATTTAATAATTATTATGGTTCATTTGGTAGTTTATTTTTAAAATTTTACCCTAAAAATTAACCGATCTTTCAGTTTTACTCATGTAATTTTAATACAGAAAAATATAAGTTTTATATACATCTCCATAATATGAAAGTTCTCTTACTCTTTGGATTACTCTTTGCGCTTACATCCAGTTATGCCCAAACTTATAGATTTGTAGACGCTCCTGTTGGATTTTTAAGAGAAGAACCTAAAGTTACTGCTCACATTATGATAAGACTTGAAGAAAAAACAAGAGTTAGAATTATTGAACAAATCAGCCGTACCTGGTCAAAGGTAGAATACGTATATAATGCAAAAAGACACATAGGATATATTACAAATCACACGTTGAGTGAAGAATCTATCACAAGAAAAAAGAAGCCAGCTACCAAATAATATACCTCATTCTACATTGTCTGTGGCTAAACACCACCCTAATATTTATTACCTCAACTAATTAATAGTGTATTCCAAGCGGAATTTTGCACCTTTCTGAAGGCTAATATCTGCAACCATTCAGGTATGAAAATACTGAAATTAATATGTCAGGTAAGCAGGTATGTTTGATTTTGTTCGTATAAAAATTATTTAGCTTATAAAAGTCCTAATATCATATACGGCTCGATTCTTGATTTCATCCGTTAATATTTACTCTATGCTCTTTAATTATATAATTTACATATGGAGTTATATAAATAGGTAAAATTTAAAAACACAATAACAAAAACAGAAGCATTGGTTTACTTTTCAATGTAAGACATCATTAAAGTTACGACGAATAAAGACTATGAGAAACTATTTACAATTTTTTGGAGCTGCTCTTACTATGAGTTTATTTTGGCTGATTATTTATAGTTTTGGAGATCAGATAATAGCTGCATGGCTGGCTGGTATTTTCGCGGTAATAGCAATGGCAGTTCTATCCTGGCTGGCATTTAAGTTTTTAATTTTATTAAAAGTTCAATCTAAACGCGAATTTGACAATATCAGGAAGGGTGAACTTGCAGGAAAAGTGCTGTTTAAGAAATCATAACTGTATCAAAAGATCAACCTTCATTTTCAATAAACTCTGCCCTGCTTTTGTACGCATCAAGCAGGGCGATTATTTTTAAGCACTTTGAACAACCAAAGATTCAGTATTCAAATATAAATAATGCAGTTGTAAAGACTGAGCCAATGGGTATCAGGCTTACCATTAATAGAACCTCCCCAAATAAATATATAATCAGAACAGCCCGGTTATCAATTATTCCTTATCAATTTTGACGTATTCTTTACAGATAGTTTTTGTACAAAATGCAGCCTATATATTTCTACCATACACAAACTTATAAAGAGTATTTTGCAGGTTTCTGATAGGAGAATTTTCATTAATAAGCTTTAAAATATCTACTTTGCTTGTAGAGATTCATTTCTCCATTGAAGAAAGTAATCATCCACCTCCATATTTTGATAAAACAATCAGGAGGCAGATAAATAAAAAAAAAAGCGGGTAAATATGAATAAATCGAAACAGGAAATATTAGAACGGGATGTCATATATTTACTGATTGAGCAATTGTAATAAGCACTTACAATGTATTACCATTGAGGTTATTATTAATTAAACATTTCTCTATTCCACCTTTCGACCAATCTGATCTTTAAGCCTTTATTTTGTATGAGAATTTTCTCTTTTTTCCACATTACAAATTGCATATCTGGCTCTGTTTCAATTCCTGATTTCACTTTCCGGTAAATGATAGCTTCCAGATGATTTTTCCGGGTTCTGGCCAATACATCCAGGTAGGTAGTATCAGATTGATACAGGTCCGAAACTGTTTTCACCAGAGAATATTCCAGGAAAGGATTAACTCTGGAAAGCAAATGGATTCTTTCGAACCGGAAGCCCACCGGACTATATATTCCTACAATGTATTTATCTGCGTAATTAGCATCTTCCGTATAAGTGCCGGCTTGCTGAAAAGCTATATCAAACTCATTGATTCTCTCAAATGAAGCCATTTGTATGGGAAGGTCTCGCATAAAAGCCCATTCGAATTCATCCCATAATAACTTTTTTCTAAGATTACTGTCGCTTGCCAACAGACACAATAATAACAGGTATCTCACTATCAGTTTTATTCTGTCTGCTAATGTATGGCCTAGATAGAGGTACATAAGTCAAAAGAATGGTTGCCTATATATGTCTATCTTTCAGAGACTGGTAAACCCAGGTGTAAGCAAAAGGGTAGTATCTGATATGTTAAGAGAGTAAGAAACAAATGAAGAAACAAAGCGGAAGAAAGCCTGTTTTTACTCTGGACTTACATATTCATACTTTCTGCCATTTACACATTTTTTTAATTGAGCCATATTTAAACGGTCAGAAATTGACATTCTATGGTCTTTTCATTGCTGCCTTCCTGGATATACAGTCTCATATACATTTGAAACTTATTACCAGTACTTGTTCAGCTTTACGTATGTTCTGCAGTATATTGATCTGATCTTGCTACATTTGGGTGGACATTAAGTTAAGAGAAAATACTTAACTTAATGAAAATGGGACAAAGAAGAAAATTCGACAAGGAGTTCAAACTAATGACTGTTGAACTTAGTAAGAGCAGAAAAAATTTAGTAGATCTGGCTAAAGAATTGGATATCAAAATTGGATTGATTTATCGCTGGCGCCGTGAGTTTTTAGACAAGAGGGAGGGAAGTTTTCCTGGCCATGGAAAACCAAAACAAACCCCTGAAGAAGCAGAAATAGCCCGTCTAAAGAAGGCATTAAAGGATGCAGAAATGGAAAGGGATATGGAGCCGATGCTCACAACGTAGGCAGGTCCAAAAAAGGCGGTCAGCATCTTTTCCAGGAACGATGGGAGATATTCCAATTCATAAAGGATAATCACACTGTATACCCCATTGAGAAGATGTGCAAAGCCTTTCAAGTAAGTAAAAGTGGATATTATGGATGGATAAACAGTGAGCCATCTAAACGAGCTACAGAGAACCGGGAAATTCTTCAACAGATCAGAGTGATCCATAAGGAGAGTGGCCAGACCTATGGTAGCCCAAGAATCAGTAAAGCCTTGAAAGCGAATAACATTTCAGTTTCCAGACCCAGGGTTGCCCGCTTAATGAAGCAGGCTGAGCTTAGGGCAAAAAGAATTAAAAGGTATAAGGTCACTACGGATTCAAAGCATAGCTATCCGGTGAGTGAAAATCTACTGGATCGAAATTTTACAGCTAATGCAACAGGTCAGGCCTGGGTATCAGACATGGACCTGCAGACGATGTCAGCATCGGGTCCACTTATATCAGAACCATTACAGGTTGGCTATATCTTACGGTGGTACTGGATTTGGCAGACAGAAAGATTATTGGCTCTCGCCTTGAGTAAAACCATGAAGGCCAAAGAGACGACAATAGCAGCATTAAAAATGGCTATAAAAAACAGGCCCGTGATCCAACCTCTAATATTTCATTCAGACAGGGGTATACAGTATGCCTGTGATGAATTTAGGCAAGAATTAGGTACATATCCTCTTATTAAGCCAAGCATGAGTCGAAAAGGGAATTGTTGGGATAATGCTGTCGCAGAAAGCTTCTTTAAGACCCTGAAAGTGGAATGTGTATATGATTATAAGTTTGCCCATCAGCAGCAAGCGGCTACCACTGTTTTTGAATATATAGAAATCTGGTACAACAGGAAAAGACTGCATTCCTCTCTGGGATATAGAACACCAGCCCAGATGGAGCAACTTTTAAATCAATATGTGTTAGTTGCTTAATTTATTGTCCACAATTTTGTTGCAAGTCCATATTTCCTGGAGAAATAGTAACACTGAACTTAGATATTCTACTTACGTTTGGTGATTGTTTCCGAAAACAGCTATGGCATCAGAAATACTTGAGTTGATAAATATACCTGCTTTACCAACTGGGCAATATATCGTTACAGGGGATTCAACTTGATAGTATGATATTCAAAAGATAAGATAAAGATAGTACCTCCCAATTTTCATACTCTATATATTACTTTATTCTAACTTACTCGAAGAACTATCTACTTTGAGGAAAGTTTCAACACTAACTTTACAGGGTCTTTTATATATTTTGTTTTATCTGATTGCAACTGTAATAGGTATCAAACACTTTTTTGAGGCTATTGTATTGATACCTGGAAGTGGATATAATGCCATCAATGGAAGGACAATCTTGCAAATATGCTTTCAATTGATTCTTAAAGCTTACTTTATTTAGTATTACTTGATGACCTTTGAATATACTTCCATCATTAATTAAATAGTGGGCTTTACCTTTAACATCTATCATCCGGAGTAAGCTTTTTTTGCCGGTGATTAATACCTGAATGAATACGGTATCAACTGTTGGTCGTCCTACTTGTGCATGGGGAAGGTTATTGGCGGATGAAGAATGCATTTCCATTCCAACCACAGCACTTCTATACATTTCATCATTTACAAAAAAACCCTTTATTTCAGAGGGGGTATATGCAATTTCTTTCCGTAAAGCCTGGTCTTTATAATACACGATACCCGATTTCAATGTATGCCTTTTTAAGTGAATTAACCCGGTTATAGTGTCTCCTTCCAGGTTAATGATATAACCATTTTGAAACTTCTGCTGTGAAAATGCTTCAGGTGTACAAGTAAAAATATAAAGTATAGAAAGAAGCAAAATTAAACGGCCACTTCTCCAATTATGGGCAAAATATAAGCTATTCATATCTATATAGCAGGTCAATTACAGACTTGTATTTATTTAACAAGATGCACCCAGCTGAACTTATTTTTCTGCTGATTCAGGCTGATTTCATACTTGCCCAGAAAAGACTTTGATTTTGTCTCATCTCCATTCATGCCGACAGCGCTTTATATTACACATCGGATATAGCGTTTTATGTTCAGCTAAAATATAAAAAGGATGATACGAAAAAAACTTTGCTTACTAGCCTTATTAATTTTGGCAATGTGGCATACCGGATTTTCTCAACAAATATGGTCTGTTGGTCCAATGATTCATTTTAATTTTGGCGGAGAAAAACCTCGCGTTTCATATTCTCTGGAAGTGGCCTACTGGAACCTTGAACATTTTTATTACAGCGTTGATGGGGGCGTGGAAGTTGAATCTGGCAAATTACGTCTCTATAGTGAACTGCAAACCGGGTTTGGCCTGGCGGGTATTGCCTGTGGTCCGGTGCTGGAGTTCAATACCCGGCAAGGAGGCACTCATCTGGGAATGCAGGGTTCCTTATGGGCAAACTATTTTCTGGGAGCTGATTTCCGTTTGCGCCGGGTGAATAAAACTACGTATACCTGCCTGGGTATTTATGCAAAAGCTCCTTTTGCCAGCTCAGGCTTAGATGGTGATAATGATGGCCATGATTTTGACTGGGACTGGGATTAGATTAAGCATGCCGGTAATGGCTCGAAAAAATAAAACAATAAATCAACGATTTGTGGTGATGTAGTAAAACGCATGTATTTGATGCTGCGAAAAGCATTAACAGGTCAATGGGTTGCGCGCCAGGACTTCAGTGGAATGCTTTTTTACAAAATCAGCTGTGTAATTAATCTTTCGGTTTATTTACTTCTGCTTCCTTTCTTCTTACGCCTACCCTGCTCATGTCTATCGGCTGAAATCCAAGTTGTAACGCTGGTGACTCTGGCTTTAAGTGAAAATCATAGTTATTAGCGTCCACAAATAGTGGGTCCGCATATTTCGAATGTGTATCTTTCCCTCTGGCCTGCCATTCAGCGAAAGTTAATCCATTGTATTTCATAGAATCAGCCGGTAACGAAGGGTTATAATACAGGTTATAATTAGCTTCAAATGTGCTGTTCAATTCCTGGTCCGGATTTATGGCTGATACATGAAAAGTATAGGGCTTGTCTTTCCAGTTTTGAGAAAACAGCTCACCTTCTTTCCAGTACACAATATTATTTTCAAAATACACACTTGTATGCGGCTCCATCCGGTGGCGGCTAATCTGTTCAAGTTTACCGAAAGCGAATATATTATTACGAACGGTTACTTCCTTACAGAAATGTATGTTATAGGGAGCAAACTTGGTATTATACACAATGTTGTTTTCAATCAGCAAGTGGGTAGTACCTTCGTCATTATAAATGCCCCAGCCGCCATAATGATTGGCATTTACATCATGAATCAGGTTATTGCGGAGTACAGTTCCGGGTGATACACCCAGCGTATAAATCCCACCCATATCCGATAGCAATCCATCGCCTCCGATGTGGTGAATATGATTATAGGCGATCAGATTATGAGTACTGATGCTGTGTTTGTAGCCCCAAACCCAGCCTGCCGAAATGCCGGTATACCAGCCATGGTGAATCTCATTGTGCAGGATTTCATTGTGGTGGGTATGCATGAGTAGCAAGCCAACTGCAGAAGGAAATACCTCTCCATAATGATGCAGTAAATTATCAGTAATCTGATTGTAACCGGTACGCAGCAAAGGATGATCTGCTGTGTTTCCGCCGTTTATTCTGATTCCACCGGCAGCCAGATAGCTCATTTCACAGGAAGAAATCCGGTTATAGCGGCTTCCAGGATTGATTTCAAAAGCAAAAGTTCCGATATTCTGAATGCGGCAATTATCGAATGTGCAGTGCTGGGCACCACTCATAGTAATCGCAGCAGGTACACTGGCAGATCCCTGCTGGTCATTGGAATTACCTGGGGGTAACTCGAAATTAGTATACTGAAAATTCAGGTTGCTGAACGTAAGGTAAGCTACAGGTTTATTTTCCAATGGTTTTCCTTCCAGATGAATGAATGCCGGAGATACCGGGGCAATTACTTCAGCCTTAGTCAAGTTTTCTCCAGGCTGGGCATAATAGTATAAAAGTCCTGTTTTTTTGTTCAGGTACCATTCTCCGGGGGTATCCAGACCTTCCCATACATTTTCTACAATATATCTGGCTCCTTCTTTGGTAAAATCATTGGTAAATACTTTACCAGCTTTGTGCTTAAAAGTAACAATCCTGTTTTTGGAATTAATAGATTGAATAGGCAAATGTGAATCTGTCCAGAAATGGTAAACGATTACTTCTACATCGGTCAGGTTGGTCCAGGCCGGATTAATGTCCTGATTGGCGTATTCGAAACGCTGGCAGTCGGTATGGTAATGTACTTCTGGCCCTCCATCGGGAAAACCTTTTACCCGTAAAAAACCCTGGTTAGGTATTCTGGCCCGCTGTTTTAATGTTCCATTTACATACAATTGCCGGAATGACCATGTCCCTTGTTTCGCTTCCGGAACCTGAGCTATCCAGATATCCTTCTTATATTTTTTCCAGCCGGTAATGGCTTTTCCGCCATGAATCGTTACTTTCTCGTTGGGATATGCGGTATACGTAATAGGAATTTCCTCTGTGCCGGAATCATCCTGGGTGAATATAAGCGGCTTTTCAAGATAATAGGTGCCTTCTCTAAGATAAACAGTTACTGGCTTATTAAATTTCCCTTCCTTTTTCAACGCTTGCACAGCCAGACGGGCTTTTTCTATACTCTCAAAAGGCATTTCCTGACTGGTTCCACTTGCTGCATCATTGCCGGTTGGAGATACATAAAAGTTATAGGAATCTTGTGCAAGTGCAGAAATTGAAACAGCTATATATAATAGAAACAGGGTGAATGTTTTCATAGACATATATCTATTTAGTTAGTATTCTCTTTATCCTTAGCTACCTTGATTATTATCCCATAAACCAAGATTTGAAAAAAGAAAATTGCTTTAATAAACCAATCTTTCAGCAGGTTAACTTCTCTCCATGTTTCGACTTTTACCATTGGATTCCAAGGATCAATCTCGCTTACTCTTTTCTTTCCTATTACTTTACCTTTCATAAGATATAAATCTGCTCCCATTGGGTCAACATAGGTACTGGGTCTTTCTGAGGTGTAACACCATGAGTTGGACCTAAATGTTCCCAACACACTGCTATTTGACAAAGAAGTATAAAAGCGAATATTACAAATTGTCTTTTAATTGTTGGGGACATTATTTTTATGATATCAAATCATAATACAAGCGCCATTTAATATCTAAAATTGGGTTATATGACTAATCTTCATTTTCTCTCAAGCATTCCCATACACCTTAATTACCGGCTCCCGTATAACCTTTGCTGCATCGGAAGCAGTAAAGCTGATAATTTCAGCTATATCAGAGGGCTGCACCCAGTTGGCAAACTTCGCATCCGGCATAGCCACTCGGTTCTGGGGAGTATCAATGGTACTGGGAACAATTACGGTAGTTACTACATTTTTCTTATTGCCCTCTGCATTTAGAATTTCAGCCAGAGAAAAAAGCAGCGATTTTGATAAAGCATAGGCCACCATATGTTTTCCGGCCTCCGGCAATAAGGCAGGCCTGGCTCCCACCAGAAAAATATGTCCTCCCTCGGCGTGTTTGGCCATTTGAACAAAAACTTCTCTGGCCAGGTAATAGGCTGATTCAAAGTTCATGGCAAACATTTTCTTGAGGCTGGCCCCATCCGTTTCCTGGAGATTACCCATAGCAAAACCGCCTACCGTAAGCGCCGCTATGTGTATTTTTCCATAGGTATTGGCAGCATATGTCACCAATTGTTTACAGGCTTCTTCCTGGGTTACATCCAGTGTGTACTTTTCAAAATGGCTATGCTTCTCAAGTTCGGGCAGGCTTTCCTCTGTTCGTATCGTTCCAATTACCTGTATATCTTTCTGGAGCAAGTTTTGAGCTACGGCTTGTCCTAAATTCCCGGAAACACCGGTAACAATGGCTAATTGCTTCATTGCCTGAAATAGGTTTTAGAGTGTAGGTTAGGAGTTATCTGCTATTTTCTTGCCTTCGCTGATAAGTTCAGGCGACAAAGAAGCTACGGTTTCCTGTAGAAAAGCAGCAAATGGGGCAGCAAATTCTTTCCGGCGGAGGGCAAATTCAACGGTTGTTTTCAAAAAGTCGAGTTTGTTGCCGATATCATACCGTTTGCCTTCGATGGTATGCGAGTAAATATTCTCCCCTTTCAGCAGGCGTAGGAACGCATCGGTTAGCTGGATTTCGTTTCCTTTGCCTTTGGGTGTTTGTTCGATGGCTTTATAGATTTCCGGCGTGAGAATATACCGCCCGGCAATGGCCAGATTAGAAGGCGCTTTTTCAATGGAAGGTTTTTCGATCAATTGATTCAGTTCCATGAGTGAGTCGCTGAGCTTTTTTCCGCCTACAATGCCATAACGGGAAACTTTGTCTTTCGGCACTTCTTCTACTGCAATCACAGTGCAGCGGTATTGTTCGTAAATGTCAATTAGTTGCTGGGTAACCGGAATTACGGAATCTATAATCGTATCGCCCAGCAATACGGCAAAAGGTTCATTGCCGGTGTGGTGACGGGCATAATAAATGGCATCACCCAGGCCATTGATTTCTTTCTGGCGGATAAAATGAATATGAGCCATATCAGCCAGCCGGCGGATTTCATTGTATAAAGTATCCTCTTTTTCTTCTAAGCGGGCTTCCAGCTCAAAATTACGGTCAAAATGGTCTTCTATGGCCCGTTTTCCTTTTCCGGAAATAATAAGGATGTCTTCAATACCAGAATCTACTGCTTCCTGCACCACATACTGAATGGTGGGTGTATCGATAATGGGAAGCATTTCTTTGGGTTGTGCCTTGGTGGCTGGTAAAAAACGGGTGCCTAATCCGGCGGCTGGTATTACTGCTTTTCTGATCATAATGAAATGTCTGAATTTTTAAAAGTTGGTAGTTGATAGTTCGCTGATAGAATTACTGAAGGCCTCAATAATTGAATAAATAAGTGGTTAAAGAAATGTAATTCTGTAATTCTGTAATTCTGTAATTCTGTAATTCTGTAATTCTGTAATTCTGTAATTCTTTACACAATATATGGTTTAATCACTCTGGCGTTGAGGTTTTTAAGTTTAACTACCAGTTTGTTAAGCATTTCATCGTCGGTATACATGCCGATAATAGAGCCGCCGGAACCTGTAAAACTAGCTGATGCCCCACAACTTCTGGCGGTGTTAATCAGTTCCATATTGCTTTCGCTGATATTCATGATTTTGCAGCGAAGGTCGAAATTTTCATTCATCAGGTGAAACAAGGTCTCATAGTCTTTCTGCCGGATCACTTCTTTTCCACGCTCTGCCAGGCTGGCAATTTTACTGAGGGTATCAATCACATGTGCATCTCCTTTATCGTACCGGGCGCGGATGTCATTGAAAACTGTGCCGGATACTTTTCCTAAGGATGTTTTATAGGCGATATATAATTTAGGCAGCAAAGCCGGTTCTATGCGTTCGTATTGCCCGTATTTTTTTTCTTCCATTATTTTCTTATCAAAGTTCATATACACGCAGCCTTCATAAGACTGAATTACCCGGTCCTGCATACCGGCATTGATGCCAAGCTCATCTTTTTCGGCAGATAAGGCCAAATTCGGCAATATTTCCAGGGGAATCTTTACTGAATAGAACTGCATCAAAGCGCGCATGGTAGCAATAATAATGGCACTTGAGCCAGCAAGTCCAACCTGTCTGGGAATGGAAGAAGCATACCGGACGGTAAAATTTTTATTACTCAGCCTGGTGTTGTTCTCTTCGCAATATTCACAGAATTTTTTGATAGCTGCTTTTATCAACGGAATACCGCCATTGTATCCCGTCAGGCTCACAGCATCCCGCAAATGATAGATATTCCGGTAAGTAGTAAGATCTTGTTCCTGGGGCTCAATGTGTAACTCAGGTGACTGATAAAGCGAAATACGGGCGCCAAAATTTTTGACAATAATAGAAATGGTTTTACCAAAATAGCCATCTGAAGGATTGCCCAGCAAGCCTGCCCTGGCATAGGCTCTCGATTCTATAATCATATATATTAAATATTCACAAAGCGGTGATCGTGGTAAGTTTAGTTAAAATTCAAGTATGTTTCACTGGAACGCACATTTTTTTGATATTTTCACGTAGAATAGTACCGAAGCGAATGAGTGATTGAGTAGATGAGAGATTGGATCTACGTATATATTAAAGGTAATGGCAGACCCTTCAATCTGTAGAACAAAAATTGTAATCTTTCACTCAGTCACTCATTCGCTCATTCACCCATTTAACCAACGCAAAGCTATGTCACAATGGAAACAGATTTTGATGCGTGTTGCCAGTAATGCCGACGACCGCTTCGACAAACTCAAATACAGATTACGGCAGCGCCTGGGCAATTTAGGTCCCGTTATGATTCTGCCTTACCGGGGGTTTGGCAATGCCAATGAAATTTACCTGAAAGGCCGGGTACTCAAAGACAAAGGTATTGTAGCCGCCGGAGATAATGATACAGTCTGGCAGAATCTACTTTCTACATATAAGCGGTTTGCCAGCGTTGAAATTCCAGGGGTACGGGTAGAAGCCACATTTGCCGGTGTAACACAGGAAGTAATTACCGATGTTGAAGGATATTTTGAAGTGCGTTTTAGGCCGCAAGAACCCCTTCCACCTACCAGAGCCTGGCATACAATAGAACTCCGTTTGCTGGATGAAATATATGAAGGACAGGGTGATATTCGGGCTTCCGGAACCATTCTTACGCCCAATGCAGGCAGCCAGTTCGGAATCATTTCGGATGTGGATGATACCATTCTGCAAACGAATGCTACGAGTCTGATGAAAGCCGCCAAACTTACCTTTTTAAATAACTCACGCACACGCCTAGCTTTTGAAGGGGTAGCAGCATTTTACCGGGCACTACAAAGCGGACCAGATAGTTCCTTGTTTAATCCTTTGTTTTTCGTCTCCAGCAGTTCCTGGAATTTGTATGACCTGCTGGTAGATTTTTGCATCGTACAAGGTATTCCCAAAGGTCCTTTCCTATTGCGTGATCTGGGCATCGACCGCGAACAGTTTATCAAATCTACCCACCACAACCATAAGTTTGACAAGATCAAACTCATTCTTAATACCTGCGAAGGATTGCCTTTTATTCTCATCGGCGACAGCGGACAGCATGATCCGGAAATTTATTTGCAGGTAATTCAGGAATTTCCAGGACGTATTCTGGCTGTATATATTAGGGATGTGAGCCAGGATATACGGGATAGTTCGGTGCAGAAAATAATTTTACAGGCTAAACAACTCGGTGTTGAAATGCTCTTAGTGCCTGATACGGTAGTTGCTGCCAAACATGCAGCCAGCAAAGGCTATATCGATCCTGAAATTCTTCCGGATATCCGGGCTGAAAAAGTGGAAGATCAGCAAGCGCCCAGCGATCTGGAACAAATTATAGGAACAGATAGCGAGCAGAAAACTGAGTAAATCCAACCGGCAGAATGTTACCTACTAGCTGAATTCATTACCTGGAATGATCATTGATACAATGGGAAAGAGTTGATATTAAATGATAATTTTCGCTGTTAACCTATTTCCTTAATCAGTCAAGCCCGATATTTGCGGGCTTTTTTCATTCCTAAACATCTTAGTGTCCATTTTTTCAGATACATGAAACAAATAAACCGATACACTTTTTACATTTTTCTGATTATATTATTTTCATTCCATGCTCACGCCCAGGATTCCACCAAGGCTAAACCCAAACTAAAACTCTGGAAAACCGGTGGTTTCTTTCAACTCAACTTCAATCAGGTATCTCTGGCCAACTGGGTAGGCGGCGGCGAAAATGCTATTTCCGGTACGGTACTCAGCAGTTTTTTTGCTCATCATAAAAATAAGGATAGTACCTCCCGCTGGGAAAATGCAATAGATTTAGGATATGGCCTTACCAGGTTAGCTGAAAGCGGCCTTCGTAAAAATGAAGACAGGATTGCATTTAACTCCAAGTTCAGCAAAAAAGCGACAGGAAAATTCAATTATTCTGCCATTACCAGTTTTAACAGCCAGTTTGCACCGGGCTATAAATATCCCAACGATTCTGTGGTGATCTCTAAGTTTATGGCGCCCGGCTATGTGATACTTTCTCTTGGTCTGGATTATAAACCCAATAAGTATTTCTCTCTGTTTCTCTCGCCTGCTACCGGAAAAGGTACTTTTGTATTAGATCCTATACTGGCCGATTCTGGGGCCTTCGGTGTAGAAAAAGCCATTTTCGATGCCGGCCGCAACAAGATACGGGATGGTCATAGTTTCCGTCCGGAATTTGGTGCAGCACTGGAAGCCAGGTTTAAAAAGGAGGTAATGAAGAATGTAAACGTACAATCGAAACTGAACTTGTTTAATAACTATACGGACCGCAATATTGCCAACCGCAAAAACATTGACCTCAACTTCGAAAACGCCGTAAATATGAAGGTAAACGAATACATTGCCGCCAGCTTGTTTATTCATATGATCTACGACAATGATATTAAAACGCCGGTCACGCGAAAAGTAGATGGCATAGAAACAAAAACAACGGTAGGACCGAGATTGCAGTTCAAACAAACTTTAGGTGTGGGATTCTCTTATAAGTTCGGAAGCTAAATTAAAATTGTTCTGGTCGAAAATAATTAATTGAAGATCAATTGTCTATAATATAGGGTATAAGTATTTAGATGTTCAATTAACTTTTTTCAAGAACATACTCTGAGCGATGTTAGGCCATTGAAATATTAAACTAACTGTGTTAAAGAATGCACGAATAGTGTCAAGGGATATACGGCAAATATTAGATTTGGGCTTTATAATAGCAATATGCATTCTTCTTCGCATTTAATAATAGGGGTCAGCTCTCTTGCAGTCGCCACCCATTATACATGATTTGAGCTGAGTAAAATATAATATAGCTTCTCTGAAATTTCGTTTCTGTTGCATACTTAAAACCTGAAAGCTAAATAGGTATATTAGTCAGCAGATAACCATACCCAGCGTTTCGCCCAATCTTCCAGGTACGTTTTTCTCCAGCGGTAAATGGTATTTCCGCCCTGGTGTTTCCCTAAATAGTTTTCCGGTGCGGTACTATCACTCCACCATTTATGTAGATGTACCATATTATCTTTATGTGGCTCACCCGGCCAGGAATCAGTACTGGTAAACCCGCCACTTTTTCCATGCAATTCCGGTGCATCACTTACCACCTGATACTTCCATTTTTTTGCTTCTTTGGGAACAAACCGAATTTTGTATTTGCCTTTCCCTATATAAAATCCATCTATCTTTTGTCCGTCGACCTCCATCCATATACAGGGTTCATCTATTGCCTTTCCCCGGTCTGGCCCGGATAATACCCATTCAATAATACCGAAAACCGGCACTTCATCCCTTAGTGTGGTGTGTCTTTCAAATACTCTTCTGGCACTGTGCCTAAGGGGAATATAACTTCCACCCCAGCCAGTAGCGGTAGGATCGTCCGGATTGCCAGACAACAGGTATCCCACTGAAGGGGAATCGCCCATCTTAAGCATGCCTTGATAGTAATTTCCAAAATCTTTTCCCATGGCTCCCTTACCCTGGATATACTTTTCATAAAATGTTTTGTTGTCATAGCCGCTGTTTGTCTCTCCGTCAATGGTCCATCCACGGTAGGTAGCATTCGACTCGATCATCCACAAGTCAGGAAAGTTTCTGGCGATGTACTGATATGCCTGCACACTCCATTTTTTATTGGGGCCGCCAATCCAGTATACCCGTATGTTGCCGGTAATATCCGGCGCATCATGTAAAGCCTGGGCAACATCTTCCAGTCCGCCCCACACTAATATCCATAGTGGCTGACTACTTTTCTTCCGGGCACATTGTATGATCCATTCAGAACCTTCAGTAGCGGTGCGCCAGCCTTTTTCCGGTGCTTTGTTAATCTCTCCCTGCCTGGTTACCATACGAAGTTGATCAGGCGTTGGAAATAAAGGCGAATGTGCTTTTAGTTTCGGATAGTCTTTTTCATACAGGTCCAGCATTTGGAAAATGTGACTTTTTCTGCCCTCACCATAAGGTGAAGCGACTAGCCCCTCGGTTTCAAATTTATCGGCATACATCAGATAATGAATCATGGACTGAAAATCATCAGGGTCGCTGCCTCCAATATCTGTACTGACTATTACTCTGGGGCGGATTACCTGAGCATTACTCAGTGTCTGATTTGTCTTTATGCCGGGCTTTTTCGTTAAAATGCAGGAACTATTTATAAAAGAAGCAATGGTAAAAAATATAAGCGCTTGCCGAAATAAGAAGTTTGTACACATTAATATAAAATTTCTTAACCCAACTTTGAATGTATCTGACCCGGATGAAAATAGAAAGTTTTTATAAAAGACGCCTGCTATGCCAAATATTTAGTTTGGCTTTTCTCCTGAAGGTACCTTAACAGGCGTTGAAGTGGCCAGAGGAATACCAAAATCAGGTGTACCATCAGGCTTCCAGCTGAATTTCTGTATGCGGGTACTCCGGCCCGAACATTCTCCATTGGCTATGTCTTTTCCGTGGTATACAATCCAGTCTTCTGTGCCATCCGGAGAAGTAGTAAAACTATTATGGCCAGGTCCGAATACTTTATTCACATCTGATTTGCTGAACACAGGCGAGGAAGATTTTTGCCAGGATTTAGGGTCCAGCAGGTTACTGTTATCGGAAGCGGTAAGCATGCCTAAAGAATAATTATCGTCCCAGCAAGCACTGGCTGAGTAAACAATGTGCAAAGTACCCTTCTTTCCTCTTAATATCTGTGGGCCTTCCAGTATTTCTCTTTCCTTATGTTTTTCCCATTGAAAAGTTGGTTTGGCAATCATTACTTCCTCAGAAGCAAGTGTCCAGGGATTTTGCATGGGCGCAATACAAAGTACACTTTGCGGACCCACATACGCCGAATACATGAAATACAATTTGCCTTTGTGTGTAAATAAGGAGCCATCCAATCCTGAATATTTTGTATTGACTTTCCCCTTGTCCTGCCAGGTACCCTGCAGGGGGTCTTTAGAAGAATTTTCAAGCACAAATACATATCGGGTAGCATCTCCGGGATTTTTTGCATCAGTGGCTGTATAATAGATATACCATTTCCCTTGCAGAAAATGAATCTCAGGTGCCCAGATGTCACGGCTGTTGGGGCCGGAATCTGGTTTTTTCCACAGCGTAACAGGAGTACTCTGAGCAATGTTTGAAAGTGAACGGGACTTCCATACATCCAGGCGGTTTCCCCTGGTAACCATCATATAGTAATTGCCATCGGTATGCTTATATACCCAGGGGTCAGGACCTTCTGTGAGAATGGGATTTTTAAAAGTAGGTGTATCTGCGCTTGCTTCAAAAGAAAGCATACTCATACAAGCCAAACACATAAATAAGCGGAAGCAGACATTTACTTGTATATATAGCAGTAGAGTATTTAATTTCATATGTCTTTTTAGGTTAAAGAGGCAAATAGCATGAGTAAAGTTATTGTAGAAGCAGACTTTCTATTCCTTCACCATTCTGCGCTTACCAGCATACTCAGTAATATTAATGGAAGCTGGCTGCATAGGTATGAACAATACACGTGAAGATTGGGAAAGGTAAGTGGAACCATAATAACTTTCCTGCCTCCGCTTTTTCCCATTGGAAAATGTAATTTCTGCATAGGCATCCAATGATCCAAGTTTAATCGTATGAGAAAGTTTCGGCTTACTTAACACATGGCTCTTTAGTTTACCGGAATTAACTGCTGAAAGCAATAGTAAATTTCCATCTCCTAACAGGAGTTCTGCCATACCTTTGGCATCACCTTCCACATAAAAACCGCTTTCCGCTGCCGGCACTGGCTTGAAATTCCCTTTTCCATCACCTTTTAAGTATAAGCCCAGCAAGGCATCGTACTGTCCTGTTTTTATGTCGGGCGCATACGAATTACCAGATAAGAGCAAATCCAGGTTACCATCTCCATCATAGTCATTACACAGCATCCCGAAAACAGGTGCAAATTGTGCCTCCACTGGTAAGGGTTTGATAGAAAATTTTCCTTTTCCTAGGTTTTCCACATAGCTGCTCTGAAAATATTCACTACGGCCAACATAGGCTTTCTCTAACTCTTCTTCTGTAAAAAGATCTTTTGTGCTGGCGGCTGCATAATCGGCAAACGTTACAAAGCGCCTCCGCATACTTGTCATCTGGGTAATCAGTTCATCTCTGGGGTGGGCCGGATAAGAAACCCGTTTACCATCGGCTCCGGGTAGATAGTAACAAAGCACCGGGTCTAAAGTGCCGCTGTTATCAAAATCACTGGCATATACACAAACCGGCTCCTTGGGAGAGGCTTTAAACTTGGAGTTATTCCCAAGATTTCCAGCTATGTAATCAATATCTCCATCGTTGTCAAAATCTCCTCCTGCCAGGCTATTCCACCAGCCGGAAGTATGGGTAAGACCTGTATCATCTGTTACATTAACAAATTTCCCTTTCTGGTTCTTAAAAAAAGTGAGAGGCATCCATTCTCCGGCCAGGAGTAAATCTACCCATCCGTCATTGTCAAAATCAGTCCATAGAGCTGAGCTTACCATACCAATCGTCTGCAAATCCGGATTTACTTCACGGGTAACATTTATGAATTTTCCTTTGTCGTTTCGCAGCAAATAACTTTGAGGGGCATACGGATACGCATGGGGAGAAACCCTTCCTGCAACAAAAAGATCCAGGTCTCCATCCCGGTCAAAATCGGCAGCTGTTACCGAGGACCCACTCTCACTTTCCTGAGGTAAAGCGGTGGTGTCTTTTGTAAAATTGCCTTTTCCATCATTTATATATAACCTGTCCTGGTAAAGCCCGGTGGCAGAAGTAAACTCACTCCCTCCGCTCACCACATATAAATCCAGGTCACCATCGCTGTCTGCATCAAAAAGTAAACTTCCCATATCTTCTTCTTTTTTACCTTCCAGATCAATAGTAAAACTGGTAAATCTGGCTGGTTGCCAGGATGATGGCTGATGTTGCAGAAATACTTTTCCGGATGAGCCAGAAGCACCTCCCACAAAAAAGTCTTCTAAACCATCTCCATTTACATCGCCTACGGCTATACCAGGGCCATTCCGGGAGTATTTCTGATGTAACAGTGGCTGACTTTTAAAATCAATATAATGATTCTCTTTATGTACATAATCAATTCCTAAAATTTGGCTTGTTTCTGTAAATAAAGGTTGAAGGGGAATCGTAGGAACCGGAGAAAGTTCTCTGGCGTCCTTGTAATCGATAGTAAGCAACTGGTTTGCTTTTACCTGACGCAACAACTGATACTTTCCGTCTGGCCATGTAATTTCAAGAGAATCCACCTGGTTTGCTGTACCCAGCCCGAAATGGATTGTGTTTTCTACCGTAGATTGAAATCCTCTGTATACCGAATGTTCATGTACCTGTGTATGGGCACCATACCGCAGACGGATGCTGGCTCCCAATGCTTGCCGGTTGGATGCCGGGCCATTTACTTTTATTCGTAAAAAATGATAGTTGGATTCTATGCCTGAAGAAGTATTCTTTGCCCAATCAGCGGCATTATTCTTATAAATTCCGGCAGGCTCATTAATATTATTCACCACCAGATCCAGGTCGCCATCATTATCCATATCTGCATAGGCCGCTCCGTTAGAAAGCGTAGGCTGCGAAAGTCCCCAGGCATTGGATTGATCGGCGAAGGTAAGGTCTCCCCTATTCTGATAGATATAATTATGGACTTTTACAGCCGGCAGTTTTTTAGACAGTTCCCGTTGCTTGGCCCGGATTGATTCCCGGTCACCAAAATAGGTTTCTTGCTGATGATACATTACATAATCCAGGTCTGTAATGTCTTTCGCATAGCCATTGGTAATAAATAAGTCTCGGTAGCCATCATTGTCAAAATCAGCAAATAAGGCACTCCAGCTCCAGTCAGTATTGCTTACACCGGCCAGTTGGCCAATTTCACTAAAAATGGGAATTGATTTGTTGCTACTATCTTTGCCAGCTACTGGCCTGGCTCCCCGGTTCAATTGCAGGGTATTGCGGACAAATTGAGGCTGGTATCCATTGGTGGTATCCAGAATATACTTTTCATATTTTA
This sequence comes from Rhodocytophaga rosea, assembly GCF_010119975.1. Lineage (GTDB taxonomy): Bacteria > Bacteroidota > Bacteroidia > Cytophagales > 172606-1 > Rhodocytophaga > Rhodocytophaga rosea. Next base: position 6,038,423 of record NZ_CP048222.1, on the reverse strand, counting down.
TGGCTCCTCCCATCGTTTTTTGCCGCTTATTATCTTCCGGCAGCATATCGAGTACAACAATGTCTTGTAAGCCATCATTATTGAAGTCTGCAATATCGATGCCCATGCCATTATAACTCTGGTGTTGTAGGTAAGTAGCTGCCTGATCGGTAAAAGTCCCGTCCCCATTATTAATCCATACCAGATCATTGCTTACAAAGTCATTGGCGCAGTAAATATCCGGCCATCCATCGCGATTTAAATCACTGACGGCTATTCCTAACCCGTAGCCTTCAATCGTAATACCAGCTTCCTTCGAAACATCTTTAAATATGGGATGCCCGTTTGCCCCTACCCCTTCATTGCGATAGAGGCGGTCTGTACTCAAACCTTCTCCCTTTATTTTTTTGGGCCGTGACGTATTGGGAGAAAAAGACTCGATCGCATTAGTCAGTAAATAGGCATCCAGGTCACCATCGCGGTCGTAATCCATAAAGGCGGTTTGCGTGGTATGGGCAGTATCTGCTAAGCCATACTCTATAGCTGATTCTTTAAAGGCAGGTTTTCCCGATGCATCATTTCCCTGGTTGATAAACAGCAGATTCTCCATTTTACTTATCCGCGTTGTACCTGATACACTCACATATATGTCCAGTAAACCATCCATATTGATATCTACCATGGCTACTCCCCTAGCCCAGCGGTCGGTGCCAACACCGGCACTTTTGGTAATATCTTCGAATTGCAGATTGCCTTTGTTCAGATAGAGCTGGCTGGACACCTGATTGCCTGTAAAATAAATGTCAGATAACCCATCGTTGTTAACATCTCCAATTCCGACTCCACCCCCATTATAGAAATAAGCAAATTCAAGCAAATTAAGGGTATCTGTCTCTACAAGGGTATTGCTAAAATTAATATGTGTAGTAGTGGGAGAAAGCGGTTCAAACAGTGTTTGAGTCACCTGTTTACAACTCATGGTCAATAACAGTATAACAAGTAACAATACACTGTTTTTAATAAAGTTTTGCATTTTAAGATTATAGGGAATTATTGTATTGGATTATCGGGTTGGGTTAAAATTTGTATTTGTAAAAGTAAAGAGGCGCCTTGTAACTCAGGCCGTCTTTACTTTTATTTTGCTTGCCCAAAATAAAAGTAACAAAAAACTCTCAAGCATGCGAATGCGAAGAGAGCCAATGTAATTGTGGCAAAATAAAAAATGCTTCTACACACAAAGCTTACGCTCACCCCGCTTTTCATTTATCCTCCCGCACATGGAATATTTGTTTTATTTTTTTGTTTTAGTTCGAATTCGAAATATAAATTCAACTACTTCTCCACCAGCACAACTGGCCATCCCTGAGCATCCCAGGTGAGTTTTTCAATTCTTAATTTTGATTTTCCATTTTCTGAAGCATCGTATCCATGAAAAACCAGGTAGTCTGTTCCATTAAATGTGTAGGCTGAGTTGTGACCTACACCATACCAGGCATTATTGCCTTCCAGTACAATGGAACCGCCTCCTTCAGCCATCTTCTTTCCGGTTTTGTCTACATAAGGACCTTTAACTTGTTCAGAGCGGCCTACTACTATTTTATAGGTGCTGTTTACACCCCGGCAGCAGTGATCGAAGGAAGCAAACAGGTAATAGTATTTGTCTTTATTAAAAATGAACGGCGCCTCAATCGCTGCATTCCCGGCTAAAGAATCGGCAATTCCATAAGTTCGGGGGCGGCTGGCAACCGTATACCATTCCTGCGGCTCGGCTATCGCTGTTAAATCGTTTTTCATTTTTACCAGTTTCAGGCCATTCCAGAAGGAACCAAACGATAACCAGGCTGTTCCCTCCTCATCACGAATCAAGTTCGGATCAATGGCATTCCACATATCCCGGCCAGGTACCGACTGTATGATCTTTCCATGGTCTTCCCATTTATAGTCAGGATCATTGGGGTTTAAGGTTTTATTGGTGACAAGACCAATACAGGAAGTATTTTTCCCAAAAGCCGAAACCGAATAAAAAAGATAATACTTCTCGTTATGAAATGAAATATCGGGTGCCCAGATGTGATTTTTGAAGCCTGGAATTGCCTCTACTGCCCAGGCAGGTGCTGTATTAAATACTGGCTTTTCTTTCTTCCATGACTCCATATCCGGAGATGACCACACAGAAATACCCCGCCCGGTACAAAAAAGATAGTAGGTATCCCCTTGTTTAATCATTACCGGATCATGTGCCGGTATTTTTTCGGACTGGGCTGAAACAGGCACGTGATAAGCCAAACTTGCTAAGAGGATAATAGCAGTGATTATAAAGCTTTTGTTAAATCCAGAAATTAAAGTGATTACTTGTGACAAGAGATTATCAGTAAGGGCATTAAAGAAATAAAAAACTACATTCCAGATAGAAATACTAAAAAGAGTGAAGCAGATTCGGAGAAATCAGGAAATGACATGAGTTAACCTCTTATCTAAAAGAAACAAAATTACGTAAGCAGCAAGGTTAATACTTGCCGCTTACGTAATTGAAAATCTTATCAATACCTCCTACTAATAACCCGGATTCTGTTTGATTTTACCTGCGCCTAAGGCATCAATTTCATAGAGAGGTATGGGCAGGTATTCTGATTTTCCTTTTACAAAGTTTTTGAACTCGGTATCAAAATCAGCCACATTCGCAGGAAGGTCAGGTGTAGGACCGGCTAACTCAGGACCTAGTATTCCATACCGCTTCATATCCAGAAAGCGTTTGCTTTCGCCTGCCAGTTCAAGTACCCGGTCGTGGCGAAGCCTTTCCCGGAAAGCAACCTGCCCTAAGCCTATATCTAAAGGATTCATATTCGACCGTTCACGCACCCGGTTAGCAAATGGAATGGCTTCTGCTGTGCGGCCTAACTCATTCAAGGCTTCTGCATACATCAGGTATATATCTGCCAGCCGGAGGTCCCGGGTATTGATTCCGGAGAAATACCCTTCTGTTGATTTAAAATAATTGGTATATTTTTTCCAGAAACGTTGGTTCTCATCAATTTTTCTTTCTTCATACGTTTTGCCGAAAAGCAGTTCACCTGGATGCTTATAGTACAAGGTATACTGCAGGCGTGGGTCAACGTTTCCATCCTTATCCTTTTCAATTAAAAACTGGTTTAACAGCCATTTGGTAGGCTGGCCATCACACCAGCCGCCCACTACTTCAGGGGCCGGAAAATCTGAGGTTCGTACGCCAAAGAATTGCGCTCTTTCACTGGTTTCATCGCCCCCGGCAGCGTCATAAATAGGGAAACCGCTCACTTTTCCATTGTTGTTGGCAAACTGAATTTCAAACAAGGATTCTTTATTATTTTCAAATTCCTCTGTGAAATTATCTTTAAATTCGGGCATCAGATCAAACTTGGCAGGAACCATATCGATAATTTCCTTAAACTGGGCAGCCGCTTCTGTATATTTTTTTTGCTGTAGAAATACCCTGCCCAGGTACGCCGTAGCTCCTTCTTTAGAAACCCGGCCTACATTATTACCAGTATATTCAGCCTTGGTCCAAAGATCAGCTTTTGCTTCTGTAAAATCCTTCTCAATCTGTGCCCATACCTCTGCTTCCGTTGCCTGTTGCGGACGGTCGGTGGGTAGCTGGATGGTTGTGATAATAGGAACACCTCCCCAAAGCGTAACCAGTTTGAAATACATATGCGCCCGGATAAATTTGGCTTCTGCCAGAATACGGCTTTTTAGCTTGTCATCCATTTGTATATTTGGAACTAAGGTTATCACCTGATTGCTCCGGTAAATGGTCCGGTATACATCTGTGTACATTTCACGAACAAAGGCAATATTATAATCATTGATGATGAACTTACCCACATTGGCTAATTCTGTCCAGGGACTCTGACTATAACCTTCGTCTGACCGCATATCATAATGGAATATCTCCCAGAGCGTGATTGTCCGGTTTTGCATATTGGCATAGGTTGCATTGATGCCATTGATGGCATCCGCTTCTGTTTTCCAAAAATTCCCCTGCGTTTGTGCATTCGGGTTGCTTTTGTTAAGAAGGTTTTCTTCCTTCTCACAGGCTGTTATACACAGGCCAAAAGTCAGCGATAGCGATAACAGTACTTTATGTATTTTCATGTTTGAATCAATTTAGGTTTTGAAATTATTTACGCTTGCCAGCTTAAAAGCCTGCTTGTAAACCTGCACTCAAAATGCGTGGTGCCGGGAAGTTGCCTATATCCTGGCCTCTGTCCAAACTACGTGTTCTGCCGAAAGCACCCGTTACTTCAGGGCTATAGCCTTTGTATTTGGTGATCGTAAATACATTCTGGCCGGATACATATACACGCAGGTTTGAAAACACTTTCAGGTTTTGCACCAATGAAGCCGGCAGGCTATACCCCAGTTGTACCGTTTTCAGACGTAAGTAATCACCTTTTTCAATCCATCGGTCTGATTGCACAACGGCATTGAGGCCTGAGCCACCATGCTTTGGTTTGGGTACTGTGTTGGAAGTACCTTCACCTGTCCAGAAAGGTTCATCAGAACGGTAATTGAAGTTATCATCGGAACGGCCATTCCACCAGCGGCCTTCATTAAAAATTTTGTTGCCACCTACTCCAGCAAAAAATGCTGTTAGGTCAAATCCCATATAGGAACCTGTCAGGTTTAATCCATACTCAAGGGTTGGAAAGGGAGAACCCACCCGCTGGCGGTCGCCCTCTAGGTTAATCACCTTATCCCCATTGGTATCTATAAAACGGATATCACCTGGCGCTACGCCTTGAATCCCTGATGCATCTACTTCTGCCTGGTTCTGGTAAATACCATCCATTTTAAGGGCATAGAATGAAATAGGCTCATCTACAGCCAGACGTATCAATTGTAAATTTCCATAAATAGGCTGATTGTTATTAGCAGGTATTAATCCCAGTACCTTGTTGCGGATAGAGGTAACGTTAGCAGAGGCGCTGTACTTGAATTGTCCTACCTGGTTCTGATAGGTGAGGGCAAACTCCACGCCTTTATTCTGGATAGAAGCCAGGTTATCAATTGGATTAACTCCCGTATTGCCTGCTGTCAGTGGAATCGGCACCTCCAGCAATAAGTCTTTGGTGCGGGAAATAAAATAATCCGCACTAAACAAAATCCGGTTTTCTAGCAATGCTACATCTATTCCCACATTGGTTGTAGCTTTTCGTTCCCATTTTATGTTAGGATTTACCAGCTGACGGTTGATAGCACCTAAGGCAATGCCATTATTAAATATATAGTTCTGATTATAATCGATGGTTGGGCTGATCCGGTAAGGCCCCTCTGCGAAGTTATCTAAAATTCCTATGGCCTGGCTGCCTACTTCTCCATAACTGGCCCGTAATTTAAGATCGCTGATAAATGGCGCAGCCTGCATAAAACCTTCCTTACTTACCCGCCATCCTAAAGAGGCGGAAGGGAAAACACCATATTGATTATCGTCTGTAAATATGGAAGAGCCATCGCGGCGTGCATTTAATTGAATCAGGTATTTATCAGCAAATGAATAGTTGATACTTCCCAGCCAGGAAGCCAATGTACGCTGGTTCATAAATCCATTGGTCCGCGGACTGGTCGTACCATTGTTCTGTACCCAATATTCTCCGTTAATTCCTTCAATATGGGCAAATACCTCTTTGTAATTATCTTTCTGCTGGGTATATCCTACCAATGCTGAAAGGGAATGTTTACCAAAGGTTTTATTAAAATTCAGGGTATTTTCTACCAGAATATTAAAGAATTCCCCTGCTCTGTCATCTACGAAGGCTGGTCCACCATCGGGATTATTCTGGCGAAGCGCACCAATCCGTTCGAAATATTTGGTAGAGAACTGGGAGTAATCCAGACCCATATTCAATTTGTAGGTCAGAAAATCAAATATGGTTACTTCGGCAAAAGCAGAACCGAATACTTTGGCACTGGTTGTTTTATTGCTGTAATGTTCCTGTAAGCCTACCGGGTTGGTGGCAAACGTATTATTCAGATTGCCTCTTCCATAACCATATCCACTCCTGTTATTGGGATCATATACCGGAATGGTGGGAAACATTTGCAAAACATCCAGAAAAGGTAGTCCATTTACATTGCTGGTCAGGTTGCGCGACAACATTAAGTTCTCGCCTATTCTAATCCTGCCTTTCTTCATATCCGTATTCACCCGGATCTGATACCTGCGGAAAGAAGGGCCTTTAATAGTTCCATCCTGAAAAAAGAAGTTACCAGACACCAGATAGCTGGCATTTTCGCCTCCACCTGAAACCGTAAGGTTATGGTCCGTGATTAAACCAGTCTTGAACATAGCATCCTGCCAGTCGGTGTCTACGTTTTCTGAGAGTGTAGGGGCTGGCTCACCGTTATTGGCATAGGCTGTAGTGATGGCTTGTTTGAACTGCGCTGCATTCATTAAAGGCAAACGTCTGGGTACAGTTTGAGCACCCACATAGGTATTGTAGCTAATAGCAGGAGCGCCTTGTTTACCACGTTTGGTCGTAATAATTACAACGCCGTTCATACCCCGGGAACCATACATGGCCGTTGCCGCGGCATCTTTTAATACCTGGATAGATTCTACATCATTTGGATTAAAATCAGGAAAAGCTCCATTAATAAACATCCCATCAATCACATATAAAGGACTATCCTGGCCATTAATGGAATTAGTACCCCGTATTTTAATAGCTGAAGCCTGGCCTGGCGCGCCACTTGAAGTAACGGTTACGCCCGCTGCCCGGCCTTGTAATAATTCCCCCACACTACCAGCTTGCACTTTTTTAATTTCGTCCGTATCTACTACACCTACTGCACCCACAATATCGCTCCGTTTCTGTGTCTGATATCCCACTACCACCACTTCGCTCAAAGACTGAACATCAGGTACAAGAGAAACATTAATGGCGGAACGGTTATTAATCGCAACTTCCTGAGTAGCATAGCCTATGTAGGAAAATACCAGGGTACCATTTCCATCGGGAGCCGTGAGTGAATAGTTACCCTCTGCACTGGTAGTGGTGCCAGTAGCCGTACCTTTGATCAGCACATTTACTCCCGGCAGACCTGTTCCTGATTCATCTGTTACTTTTCCACTGATTTGTATGTCTACTGGTTTGGATATTCCTTCCATCTTATTCCTGTTTTCTGCTTGAAGCAGATTAGTGCCATTGCTGAAGTCAGCCGGGTTATTTACAGCAACTACCATGGCTGGCTGGTGGCTAGGAATCTTATCTATTCTCATAGCCTGCACTTGAGCCTGACATTCCAACCCGCCTATCAGCATTGCTGCTAAAAGCAGGGGGAGTGCCTTCATTTTGTAAATTTTTTTGTTCATTGGTTTGTTGTAAGAAAGGTTAAAAATAATTTACTAATAAATCAGGTAAATTAAGCAAGTTACGCTATGTTAAATGTAAATATTTATTTTAATAATGCAATTCCTCAAGGTATAAAAATTACATATTACACACCTTTAAAGAATATATTTTATTATCATTTTTATTTGTGTTTTTCCTCATGGGTCAGAAAGACATCAGGAAGAAAAATTTATTGAGTTTAGGAGTAGTCCTATTTGTCTATTAGTGAACCGAAAGTTGAATAGGATTACTCCAACTGTTGAACAGCAATCCCTTCCATGTGCCTTAAGTATAACTACAGGCAGTCAAGCAGTGAAAGCTTCTCTTTTCCATCAGGCCATTTACAGTACCCATCAAAGCATTGCTATGAAAAATTTATCTACATTTAAAGAAAAAATGAAAGTCCCAATGAAAAAGTTACTGCTCCTTTTTTTCTTGGTTACTGCTCTGGCTTTATACCCGGGTATGGCCCAAACTACTCAAAGCATTGCCACAAAAAAAGCCACTTATTCTAATCCTTTGCCTGTTCAGTTCGGAGACCCATATGTGTTGTACACCAATGGAAGTTATTATATGTATGGCACTGGTGGAGGAGCCAATAAGGGGTTTGCTGCATATTCTTCAAAAGATTTGGTAAACTGGAAGCCGGAAGGGCAGGTATATTTTCATGACAATACAAATGGGTGGAGCGATCCACAGGCTGGCTGGGAAGGGGCTTACTGGGCACCTGAAGTGTATGAGGTAAAAGGTAAGTTTTACCTGTTTTACAGTGCACAGTGGAAGGAAAACCCTACCAAGGAATTGGAAAATTTCAGAATCGGAGTGGCCGTTGCCGACAAGCCTACCGGTCCATTTATTGATCTGAACAAGCAGCCTATTTTTGATCCTGGCTATCCTATTATTGATGCCAATGTTTTTTTTGATACAGATGGCAAATTCTATTTGTATTACTCACGGGCTTGCTATAAACATCCGGTCGAAAGTGAAGTGGCGGACCTGGCCAGGAAGAAAGGTTGGTACCAGGAAATTGAAGAAAGCTGGGTATATGGCATTCAGATCAAACCAGATTTTTCCGGAGTTATCGGAGAACCGGTTTTAATCCTGCAGCCACCCACTCATTTAAGTGATAAACAGGCAGAATGGGAAAGCCGCTCGGTTACATCCCGCGAAGTAAACCGCCGCTGGACAGAAGGATCAGTCACCTTCAAAAAAGACAATATTTTCTATATTATGTATTCGGCCAACCATTTCGGCGGAGCCAATTATGCCATCGGATATGCCACCTCCTCTTCGCCGTTAGGTCCATTTAAAAAAGCGTCCAACAATCCCATTTTGCAGAAAAATACCGATAAGGGTGGCCTCGTAACAGGAACCGGGCACAACAGCATTGCCTACTCCCCGGATGGCAAAGAAATGTTTTGCGTTTATCACGGAAGAACAGCCAAAACTGGAGAGGAAAGAGTGGTTTTTGTTGACAGGATGGAAGTAAAAAACGGAAAAATAACCGTTTTTGGACCTACCACTACCCCGCAAAAGCTTCCCTCAGGTATAGCCAAAAGTGTCAGTAACAAGTAATAATTACTCAAGCCTTTGCCCTTCTGGTCAAAGGCTTGAAAGTAAAATATTCATGTATGGATTATTAGTTAAATGAAGGCAGTGACTGGTAGTATTATGTTCTATTTAAGGTAAATAGGGCTTACCAACCACTAACTTATCGCTTGATACATCTGCTTCAAATAAATGTGGAATGCGGCGATTGCGGCCGTTTACGCTTTTATGACTATGAATGCACATCAATAGTTTGCCCTCCAACGTGCGGAACAACATTCCATGACCATAATTGGGAGGAGTGATCGGATCTTTTTCCTGAATCCAGGGCCCATCCAGGGTGCCACTTTCTGAATAAGCAACGCCTTGTGTATATACATCATAAATCCAGCTGGTCCATATCATACCCAACCGGCCGGTTTTTGTATAGAACAGATAGGGACCGTCTGTTACTTTATTTGGGCGGTCCTTGCCTTTCTCGTCCTTTTCACGGCTCCAGGGAGCATCACTGGCACGGAATAAAACCTTTCCTGTATCTATCGTACCACTTAAGTCAGGCTTCATTTCAATTTTTTCAATAGTCCCATTCAGGTTTTGCAGCCATTCGTAACAGTAAACCATATAGGGCTTTCCATCTTTATCAATCCAGAGCGTTCCATCCAGAGTAGGCATATGGGCAGGCAGATAAGTAGGATCTTTCATAGGTAAATAAGGACCTTCAGGTTTGTCGCCTACCAGTACATGGCAGGCTCTCCGTTCGATGATATTGTCCTTAACGGTATCTATCTTGACAGAGCGGTTGGTGAAAGTTGCAAAATAATAGTACTTGTTTTTAAAAGCATGAATTTCGGCAGCCCATATCATTGGTTTAGGTCCCATCCAGGAGTTTGAGTCAGTCTGGGTCACTTTATAGGGGCCATCCCAAAGCTTCAAATCTTTACTCTTCCATAACATGCCGCCGGTTCCGGTCATGTAGTACAGTTTTGTTTTAGGATCTGTAAGAATAAAAGGATCACTCAAGACTATGGAATCCAGCGGAATATTTTGTCTGACTGGGCTTAACCTATTTTCCTGCGCCTTAAGCAGGAATGAAAAAAATAAACAAGCTAGTAAAGTCAAACCCGGATTTTTCATAGTAATAGTAAGTATATCCTTTTTCTTGTGTGGAACTGAGGCAGCCGTTAAAAATAGTTATTTCTGTCAACTATTATATCTATAGCAATATCTTTAACTGAAAATCATTTACGAAAATTTGGTAAATTTCTGGAAGTATTCTGTTTTCCGGGTATAAAGGCCATGGCGGTGGGCTTGTTTACTCAATGTATTTTCTTTTAAACAGAGTGACTGACAGGAGCTTGTTTGAAAAACAACAAATAGCCAGAGTAAGACTAAACCTGGTATCATATTTCAAATGGCCAGTTTATATAGTATAACGATTCGGTTACTGCCCAAGCAGAATATTTTGAAGCCCTATTACTAAATTTACAGCCTCAGCCCTTTTCTCAACACCTGGGGAGTGCTTGTTCTTCGTTTATCCTAATTTTAGGATGCTTGTTGGCTCTTCCCCATACAATGAATAAGGCAAGGATGGCAAAGAATAGGTTTACACCAACCTGTGATGCTTCGCCTCTTGAAATGTGAAAAATACTGGCTGCTGTCATAAGGGCAATTGTTCCATAAGCTGCATAAATTGTCAGCCTGGCCTGCCTGTGAAACAATACAGGCAATACCAGTCCGATGCCAATTGTTAAGTCTATCACGCCCGTTAATTTTACCAATATAGCATTATCTGCTGTCCAGGGCCACATCTGGGCTAATTTGTCGTCGGGCGCAAACAATTTCATGGAAGCAGCCCAAATAAAACTGGTGGCTATAAGTACTTGTGTTACCCAAAGAATCAAATTCATTGTTTTTGATATTTTTTGCGCTCTAGTCATATTGTTGTTCTTTACCTGGCACAAAATAAAATATATTTGCTATCCAACTGATAGCACTTCCTCTTTGGAAAGCGCTATCCAGTTTGGAAGTAATGTAAAAATGAAAATGATATGTTATCAAAAAGTGGTTGCCCAACAACAATGCTTTCTATAAGGGATGCACTTGAAGCAGTGGAAGGCAGATGGAAATTGCTTATTCTTTTTTCCTTGTCGCAAGGGCCTAAAAGGTTTAAGCAAATAGCAAGAGAAGTTCAAGGAATAACAGATAAAACTCTTTCCAAAGAGTTAAAAAGTCTGGAAGCAAACAAGCTAATAGACAGAAAAGTATATGATACTTTTCCCCCAACGGTTGAGTATTCCGTTACTTCACATGGTTTGTCTCTGGAAAAAGTATTGGATGAGCTTCATTATTGGGGTTTAGCTCATCGCAAGGAGGTTATCGGTAAGTAATAGTTCTAAATCAGATTCTTCTTTTTTTAGTCAAAATTTTATAGTTGCCATTAAGGCTTTTCCCACAAAGCAAGATGCGTTACAACTCAATAAAACATAATTTAAGGAGATGTAGCTTCGCTCTTCTGGCAAACCAGCTAATGCTGTAAAGATTGCTTACAGCATTAGCTGGTTTTTGTCCAAACAACACATTCAGCTTTGAAAAGCCAAAGAAAAGTGTCGTTTTGATCTATCAATGTAAGATCAAGATGATCACCGGTTTATTCTGAAAGCAGGGTGCTGGGTTTTCATATCACCAAATCCAGCACCTGCTACAGTTACACATAATTTTATGAGGAATTATTTAATGGAAGCCTGCTTTTGGTTAAGGTCCATTAGTTTAGTAATGACCATTAAGCTCGGACAAATGCCCGTAATGGCAGCGAACAGGGAAACAGCAGCAGGCAAATAGAGTAACCAATTTACTACTGAAAAACCGGTAAAATAAATTCCCGTCCACAGCATGGCGCTCATAAAAGCAAAAAAGATACGCATTGATACAGGAGCTTTCATACTTAATTTAATTTAGATGGTTGAGAAACAATGCGCAGATACGGTTTAATGGTTTTCCATCCTTGCGGATATTTTTCTTTTGCTTCTGCATCAGATACAGCCGGAACGATGATCACATCTTCTCCCTCATTCCAGTTTACCGGAGTAGCTACTTTATGAGCAGCCGTGAGTTGCATAGAATCCAGCACACGCAGAATTTCATTGAAGTTGCGGCCGGTGGTCATGGGATAGGTAAGTTGCAGTTTTATTTTTTTGTCGGGGCCGATCATAAATACAGAACGTACGGTTTGATTGGTAGCGGCCGTTCTTCCTTCAGAAGTGCCGGGTTCTTCGGCAGGAAGCATATCATACAATTTGGCAATGGTCAATGTTGGATCACCGATCATAGGGTAGCTCACAGCAGTGCCCTGTGTTTCCTTAATATCTTTTTCCCACTTCAAATGGCTTTCTACCGGATCTACGCTGAGGCCAATGATCTTGCAATTGCGCTTGGCAAACTCAGGTTCTATTCTGGCCATATAGCCTAGTTCTGTGGTACATACAGGCGTAAAATCTTTGGGATGTGAAAAAAGCATAGCCCAGCCTTCGCCGATCCATTCGTGAAAACGGATTGTGCCCTTTGTTGTTTCTGCCGTAAAATCCGGTGCGGTGTTGTTTAATCGTAAGCTCATGGTGTATGTATTTATATTGTTTTGAAATAATTAATTAACAATACAAATATGCACCGAGCCATCATATGATGCTGTAACAATGGTTACAAGCTGTTGTAACAAATGTTACAAATCTTTCAGCAGTTTGATTTGTTTGTTATAGATGAGCAGTTTGTTATCGTTTTCGAGTTTTTTTAATAGCCTTGAAATGACCACCCGGTTGGTTCCCAGTTCATCTCCGATTTGCTGATGGGTAAGATTCAGCACGGATGATCCGGTAATCTTTGATTTTTCTTTCAGGTAGCCGATCAGCCTTTCATCCATTTTCTTAAAGGCTACCTCATCAATACACTTGATCATTTCGGTAAAGCGGCTGAGTATGGTGGTCATTACATATCTTTTCCAGGAGGCATATTTTACCATCCATTCTTCCATCAGTCCGACAGGAATACAAACCAATACGCTGTCTTCTTCAGCTGTTGCTTTAATGACACTATTTTGCGCAAGCATACAGCAGTTAAAGGTCATAGCACAGCTTTCGCCTTCTTTTACATAATACAATAACAATTCCTGTCCTTCATCATTAATGCGGCTTACTTTAACCGCCCCACTCACTAAAAGCGGCACAGCCCGGATGGTTTGCCCGATATTAAGCATAGTATCTCCACTTTTTACTTCCATCAGCATAGACTTTGCTTCCAGATCAGCAAGTAAAGCAGGTTCAAAAAATTCAGAAAACTTATGTATATAATTCAAAGGTTGACTAATCATATTTTTACAACAGTAATATTTTTCAAATTTTAATAGGTTGCTGGTACTATTTAAATCAGCTCAATATAATATTTCTAACAGATAATTCGTACTATGATGGTAAATTTGTGGATAGGTTGGTGAACGATGACATCCACCAGGTAATGTAGCCGATGATACTTATGGCAGAAGCATTATTTTACCGGTTTCCAAAAGGAGAAAGCAGTTTCCAAAGCCGGTTGGCAAGCTGACAGGCAATCATTGTATTGCATCCATCAGGCTATTGTTTTAGGGCAGTTCATACAACCAGATAGGTAAACTAGCTGCTATACATATCATTTAAATTCCGCTGTAAATCTTACTTATATCTTAGCATTACACTTTTATCAGTGAATAGAAACAAATTATATTTTAGAACTTCCCTGCCAAACAAATAGCTTTCTCTCAGAAATACTTAGTTATAGTAGATTACTGTGTGTCAATAGCGCATTTATTGATAAGTTATAGATTTATTTTCGCCAGCTATTGCCGCACTGCTATGAATAGCCTGTCAATAGAAATCCTTTTACATCAGGAAACCTGCCTTAATAATGATTAAAATATTGAACAAATAGTCACTTACCTTACATACCAGGATCGTATTAAACTTTTAGGGCACATCCATATCAATAAATACTCAAAAGCTCTAACACATTACACAAATGTTAATAGAAAAACTAATACAACCTTTCAGTAACAAGCCTTTCTCGCAACAAAGAGAAATAGTATTCCATATTCTCGATCTCTTGGCTGAGGTTTCTCCTGCTAATTTGCAAGCAGATTTACAGGATTTAAGAATCAATATGGATTTCTGGAAATCTGCTGTTTTCGTAACACTCGATAAAATGTATACCCGGGTATTATGGTTCAATACAGCGGGCATTGATGCCGAAACCATGCATCAGATATTGAGTGAAAAAATCGAACAAATATCCACTCCCTGCCCTGATCATCAATACTAATTCCTGAAGTCATACAAAAGCTATTGAGTCATAGATGATAAGGCATTCTATTGTTTTGGTTTCCTTTCCCACACAATGGGCTGGCTAGTACGAATGTAATAATCCTGAAAATAGAAGGTAACCTTCTCTCCTGATTACTTCTGGTGAGGTACAGGCAGTTATACGTTTTTGCCGATTCACGCAATTGAGCTTCTTCTATTTTATTTAAGGTCTTATACCATTTTTGATTAAGCGTGCGTTATAAAGCATCTATACCAAGTAAATTAGACTATAGCATTAAAAAATATAAAAAAATTAATTCATTTAAATGTACTATCTTTGTCATATAACTAAGATAGTAGGATAATTTTAGAAAAATCAATTATACATTGTATGCAGGTTAACCATATATAGTGTTGGTGAGATAGGATAAAAATTTGAGCGCATAAAATATATCTAGGATGTAGGCAAGGTTGTATCATTACCTAAATAATAAATAGCTTACAATAAAATTTCCCCGTATTAGTTACTCATTGCGCAGATTGATAAAGGCTGGTTAGATAAAAGTACTCAATTGAAGCAAACATTTTTAATAATTAACGTATACTATATTCACTCAATTTTACATCTATGAACATACGTATTATCTTTCAATCGGATGAGTTATTTAAGGAGGTAGAAGATGTGACCGTACCTGGCTATGGGATAGAAAAAATGGAAAATGTAAAGATAATCCTGGAGGAAGCTATTGTACGGCCAAATACAACCTTATTTGTAGCAGCTCAAGATCCTTATGAACAAAAGGAAATAGAAACAGACTTAGATGATATGTTTTCCGGATTTGAGCAGATTAAACAACCCCACTTATTTGATGAATAATTTCTCACAGACAAGGCTGGGATTAATGCTAAAGGGAAAGTCAGAAAAATATCAGGCAATTCTAGGAATATATTCTTAGATTGATTGTTTCTGTTATAATTTATTGATTTTAAAAAACGACCGAGAAATAGGGATTAGCATAAATCCGGCAAGTGCGAAGGCTACAAAAGATACTTTCAAACTAAAAGCATGTGCCAGGTAGCCAATCATAGGCGGTCCAAGCAGCATTCCAATTATTCCAAATGTAGCAATCAGGGAAATAGCCATACCAGGAGAATATTTGGAAGAGGCTCCAGCTAAGCTATAGGTCATGGGAATTACAGCTGCTGTTCCAAAGCCTACCAGGGAGAACCCGATCAGTGCCGGCCAGAATGTAGGGAAGAGAATCGAAAGCAGGATGCCAGAAACAATAAGCACCGAACTGAAGATATAGGTAGCAGGCATACCAATTTTTTCAATCAGCATATCAGAAATAAACCTAGACAAAGCCATAAACGCCATAAACACCAGGTAGCCGGTAGTGAATATATCTACCTGCACGATCTGCTGAAAATAAATGCCACTCCAGTCAAACATGCCACCTTCGCATATAGCGGCACAAAACACGAGCAAGCCTAAGTGCAAAATATAGGGATCAGGTTTTCCAAAGGTGAGCTTATTACCGGAAGGAGATTTATCATTTCTGAGTAAAAACCGGTAGAAATAAAGAGTAACTAAAATAGCGATGCCTGAAACGATTAGTAAGTGGTGAATCATAGAAACCTGAAAGGCAAGCAGCAAGGTGGTAAATCCTACGCCTACAATGCCGCCAGTACTCCACAGGCCATGAAAGGAACCATTTATTTTGCGTTCATATTGTTTTTGCAGATGAATGGCCTGCGTATTCACAGAAATGTTAAAGATGCGCATCGTTAAGGCGAAGATAAACACGGCCATGACCAGCGTAACAGTTGTATCTGCAAAAGCAATCAGCGAAAGACAAACTGCATTGAGTAAAAAAGCAACCGTTAAGGGAAAGCGGCTATCAAACCTGCTTACCAGCCATCCGGAAAAAGGGAGTCCAATTAAAGAACTGATGGGCATGGTGAGTAGAATATTACCTAATTGCGCTTCGTTGAGCTGAAAATCCGATTTAATGGTAGGTATTCTGGAAGCCCAGCTGGCAAAACTAAAACCGGAAAGAAAGAAAAATACACTGAGGGATATCCGCTGCTTGGTTTGTAAACGCATTCTTATCAAGTAAAAGTGCAAATATGCATACTTTATTCTGAAGTTAAAGTGCGCGTTATTGTTTATTAGTTTTTTGGTATACGAATTATAAAAATACCTTAAAGCAAGTTTGAAAGTATCTTTAATTTCCACCTCTTCCTGCTTCATATAAGAAATCACATCCCCTTCTCTAGTGAGAAAAGGATGAGATTAACAAACATACGTTTGTAGATTATTTCTTAATAATTATTTGTGGTAAAAGGCACTTTTTGTACCGCAAAATCAGCAACCGGCGGCTGGACGCCCGAAAACAGCCGGTTCAGATATGCATATACTACAAACACTTCATTCTTATAAGCGGTAGCTGTAGTAGGCATAACCGGATCAGTCGTGAATGTATTACCTGCTGTAGCACTCTCCCAGTTATTTTCACTGTTAAAAGCGATCACTTTGCCTGGGGCTACACCTCCGGCATTGTTTACAACAATTAATTCTTTACCATTTTTACTCAATAACAATCCATCGGGGCCCATCAGGGGTGTATCCAGGGAAACTTCACTCCAGGTTGCAGGCTCACTTACAGCTATTCTGATCAGTTTATTATCCCTGGAAAAACCAGCAATCAGGTAACCAGACGGGTGATAGACGATGCCATTAAAACCAAAGGCACCTGGAGCAGTGGCAAAATCTGTATCTTCAAAAAATACGGAAGCATTTCCATTCACATCTACTTTGTAAATAATAGGCGAAAAACTATCTGTAATGTATGCATTCCCCTGCGCATCAAGGGTAATGTCATTGGCAAAATGCCCACCTTGGGGACGTAAAGCACCTAAATTTATAAACCTGATTCGGCTACCAGTCGTAAGATCATAAATGCCCAGGGCTGCTAATTTGCCCACCGTTTGTGGAGAAGTTTTTTCTCCGGCCCCAGGGTCGGATACAGCCACCAGAATTCGCTTGCGGCTTTCGTCTACTTTGATGCCAATGGTAGAAATCAGGTCATCATCCTCTATAAAGGGAGTATAGCTGCCATTATATGTTACTTCGCCAATCGTGCCAAACCTCACCGAACTTACCAGAAACCGTTTGCCTCTGGCATCATGGCTTACGCCCTCCGGATATAAGGCAGGTTTGGTGAAGGTGATTTTATCTGGTATGCTGGTTTTATCTTTATCACGAGCCAGACCCAAAAGTTGATCCCACTGCTCATCCGAGCAGGAAGTAAGTGAAAATACAATTACGCAGGCAAAAAACAGGAATGTTGATTTTTTAAGGTTTTTTTGGAAATTGAGTTTAGAGGCGTGCATAGCGAATGAAGGTTTAGGTGAAGTTTGTTATGATACTATACTTTCCCGCCGCCAGCTTTGTTTTGAAAGTATATAACTTTCGCACAGGAATGTATATAATTCACAGTATTATAACTTTTCAATAATTTTATGCATCCGGCTTTGAAAAAATTTCTGGAAGGTAAAATCACTCTTTCTCCTCAACAAGAGCAATTGGTAAGTAGTTGTTTTAAGCCAAAATCTACAAAACGAAACCAGATACTTTTACATAAAGGTGATATTGCCAGGCATATTTATTTTGTCTTGAAAGGTTGTTTGCGGGTATTTTTAACCGGTGAAGACGGAAGCGAATCTACCCGTTTTCTGATTTTTGAAGGCCGGATGGGCACCGCTTTTCCAAGTTTCATCTTACACCAGCCTTCTCTGGCTTCTATTCAAACCCTTGAACCTTCTGAATTACTCTTGCTTAGCTACCCTGACAGGCAAATGCTTTATAAGGAGGTGCCTGGCTGGGAAACCATGGACCGTATTAGGTTAGAACTTGATTATATTGCTTCCATACAACGGATCGAAAGCTTTATTACTATGGATTCTAAATCACGCTATGATGCCCTGATGCAACAGTATCCCGAAATGATACAACGCCTGCCTGCCAAGATCATCGCCGATTATCTGGGAATTTCTCAGGAAACATTAAGCCGATTAAAATCAAAAATCTGATTTGTTGACTTTTGTCAATGTTTTTGAAGTGCAGAAGAAATAGCTTTGCTCATCATTTCCAATACACATGCTCAAGCAAATTCTGATCGTCCTGTTTATCTTATCTATCCAACAAATTTTTGCACAAACCCAGCCAGTACTGAATATTGGGGAACGTACGCTTACTTTTACCGATAAAAGCCGTAACCGCCCTATCGTTACAGAAATCTGGTATCCGACAGAGGATTCACTCAAACCCAAAGACAAGGTGTTCTCCCCTTTTACCCGGAAGCATACCGTGCAGAATGGTAGGTTACCTTCCCGCAAGCTGCCATTGATTCTGTTATCGCATGGTACCGGAGGTGGCAGGCTTACTATAGAATGGCTGGCGCAAAGTTTAGTGCAAAGTGGTTTTATCGTGGCTGCCGTCGACCATTGGGGTAATACCTATGAACATAAACTCCCTCTGGAATTTGTAAAAACCTGGGAACGGCCTCTGGATATTAGTTTTGCACTCACCGCTTTACTTGGAGAAAAGGAACTAAGCCGTGTGATTGATCAGCAAAGAGTTGGTGCAGCAGGTTTTTCTTTTGGAGGATATACCGTACTGGCTTTAGCGGGTGCAGTAGTTAATAACGAGGCATTAAGTAACTATCTCAAAACCACAGGTAAAAAAGAGCTGGAAGTACCCGAATTTCCTGGTCTTTCTCACTACCTCGATGACAGTAGTCTTATAGCTGGCAGTAAAGTAATTCCTACGTTAAAAGACAATCGAATTAGAGCATTTTTTGCTATTTCTCCGGCGCTAGGCGCAGGTTTTATTGATAAACGGCAAGTACAAGAAATTAATCGACCGGTTTATATTATTGGATCACAAAGTGACAGTATAACGCCAGTTCAAACAAATGCCCTACATTTTCATAAGTTAATCAGCGGCTCGGATTATTATGAATTTAAAGGAAAAACCGGGCATTATGTCATGCTCAACGAAGCAAATGAAGGGCTTAAAATGTCGGCTCCGCTCATTTTTTCCGATGATCCCTCGGTCAGCAGGCAACAGGTACATGTTGAGGTGAGCAGGTTGGCCAACGAGTTTTTTAAGCGTCATTTGAAATGATCTATATAAACGTTTTAAGTAATGGTAAGCAAAGTGAAAACCATTTCTCCAATATAATGTCCAGGAGTTATGATTGTTAAGTAATTAAACACAATTAAGTATAATATTTTCATCTACTTCAAGTTTTTTAAAATCAAGTTTAAAGTAAGTACCCAATCCTGAAAAGATGGTATAAAGTGCCTCCTTAAGCGCTTCTACAGACAGATAGTCTTCGGCTTTGAGCCAATGATATTTCACCTGCTTCCAAAATCGTTCGATCCTGTTAAGATGAGGACTATACTTAGGCAGCAAAAAGATGTATAATCCTTTCTGTTCCCATTCTTCTTTTTTGACTTCCCATAGGCCACATGTATGCCAGGAGGCGTTGTCTAAGACTATGACAGTAAACTTGGAAATAGATGTTGAGAAGGCCTCTACACATTCAATGATAAAGTCAGCGTTTAGACTCCCACTTTTCTGATAAGTAAGCAACTCATTATTTGTACTTAACAAGCCAAATACATTTATCCTTGTACTTCTTTGGGATAAAATAGGGGCGTATTCGCCTTTTTTGATCCATCCATAAGGTACACAAGGGGTAAGGCAAAACCCTGATTCGTCTCCAAAATATAAATCTATACTGCCTGTCTGTGCCAAATAAAGCAAAGCATGTAATCGCTTGACTTTCTGCTCATATGCTTCTTTGTTTTGCAATGGCTTTATCCATTTACGGAAACGTTTCCATCGGTAGTCAATTTTTTTAAAAACCGCTTCAAGGTCATCTCACTCATAGCCGTGCCTAATTTAGCTTCTATCTCTCGCTTAGCTAATTTAAGTTGTTGTTTTTCTTTCTCTATGCTATTTTCCACTACTTCAACATGGGTAGCATTACTGGTAGTAAGGATGGGTTTTCTGCCTTTCCCTTTTTGGTTCTTTAACCCTACCACACCTGTTTTCTCAAAGCGATCAAACCACTTATAAATACTTAACTGACTTACTTGAAAAATGCTTGCTAACTTCTGTACTTGATAGCCTTGATTGGATAACAGTATACATTGGCAACGGTTACGTTCCTGATAACTTTTACTATCTTTATGAATCTTCTCTAAGTCTTGTTTTTGCTTGTCTGTAATCTTCTTGATATAACGCATAAGCAAAGATACAATTTGCCAAAATCTTATACTTAATTGTGTACTCTTACTTAGCTCTCCCAGAATATATAAACTAACCAGATATAGTATTAACACACCTTTACTGGTGCCTACCCATAAACTCCCATTATTCTTTTTAAGGATAGCATGCACCATATTATAGTACCAGTTGGTAGCCGCGTTATTGAAAGAATGCTAAAATATAGCAAATGTACCTGTGCGGCTGTCGAAGCGGTTTAATCCGGCTGTTGTACCAATCTAAAGATTATGCTGCTTGTCTTCATGCAGTGCAGTAATATGGCTGCTACTAAGGCTGCTATCCTTTATGGGATTGCTTTCATACGTGGTTATTTTGTAGCCGTCATACTTATTTAAACCATCTCTGGTGCCAACCACATAAATCCTTCGCTATCCTATAGGATGCAGTTAACGGTTTGTTGAGATAATCCGTGGCTACTGTTAATGGCTTCAAAAGTAACTTTTTTTACTTGTGCACAAACAGCAGAACCAAAACTTACCAGGATATATAACACGACAAGATATCTCATGGTGTATAAAGGAAAAGGTGGTGCAGGGCTTATAAACGTCTGCTAGAACTATAGATACTAAGTTAATTATAAAATCTATTTAACATAGCTGATTCCTAACTATTTAAATAAATCTGCTTGTAACCTGTGTTCCGAAAAAATCCTGGTTTAACAAAGTAATTATATACTTTCAGCTATTGAATTTATGGTTAATTTTACTGAGTTCCTATGGTGTCTGCTTGCTATCATATTCAACTACATAGAGTAGGCATTTTCCAATCGCATAAAATCTATACCCTTTTCATGATACTCTTAACTACTTCTCTATTTACAGCCACTAGCTTACTTATATGGAAAAGAATCTGGGAAAATCAGCTCTGGTGATTGGTGGCAGTCTGGCTGGCTTGCTGGCGGCCCGTGTGCTGAGTAATCATTTTGAAAACGTAACGATCATAGAACGTGATCCGGTGCATAACCTGCCTGAATCCCGGAAAGGGCAACCTCAGACACGTCATTTGCATGGCTTACTGGTAGAAGGATTAAAAATCATAACAGGTTATTTTCCAGACCTGCTGGAGGGATTACAGACAGATGGGATACCGATCATGGATATGGCGCAAACTATGCAGTGGTATTGCTATGGAGGTTACCGGGCTAATTTTGAATTTGGCATGAAAGGCGTAATTACCAGCAGGCCCTTTTTAGAATGGCAGATTCGTAAGCGGGTACTGGATCTTCCCAATGTGACCTTAAAAGATGGTTATTCCGTACAAAAACTCATAGCAAGTGAAAATAATAAGCAGATAACTGGTGTACAACTCATCAAAACTGGTCAGGAGACGGCTCCTGAAACACTACTAGCTGATTTGATAGTGGATGCCAGCGGCCGCGGTTCCAGAACACCTAAATGGCTGGAGGAATTAGGATATAAAAAACCTCCCGAAAGTATTGTTACCTGTGGAGTTGGGTACGCTACCCGCTTGTTTGAACGGAAGGAGACACAGCCCGAAAATCTAAAATGGATTTTTATTACACCGCAGGCACCCCGGCAACGAAGGGCAGGCGGTGTATTTCCGGTGGAAGGCAACAGATGGATGGTGGGATTAGCTGGCTGGCATGGCGATCATGCCCCAACGGATGAAGAAGGATTTAATGCGTTTGCTAAAAGTTTACCTGCACCAGATGTATACAACATCATTACTCACAACAAGCCTTTATCCGACATTATTAGCTATAAATTTCCGGCCAGTTTGCGTCACCATTATGAAAAAATGGACCATTTCCCCGATAGATATCTGGTATTAGGCGATGCTGCCTGTAGTTTTAACCCATTTTATGGCCAGGGAATGACTTCTGCTGCGATGCAGGCATTGGCTCTGGAAACTCTCCTGCAAACAAATAATACTTTGGATGGCCTGGCTAAACCTTATTTTAAAAAAGTAGCAAAAATCGTGGATATTCCCTGGCAAACAGCGGTAGGAGAAGATTTCAGGTTTCCGGAGACCAAAGGTAAAAAAGCCCCTGGCACCAATCTGATCAATGCCTATATTGACAGAGTTCACAAGGCTACACACCATGATACAGTAGTGGGTGCCGCCTTTCTGAAAGTAATGAATATGCTTGAACCACCCACCAGTTTACTTAGTCCCCGGATTTTATGGAGAGTAGCCAAACATTCGCTGCAGAAAAACTAACACAGAGAGTATATTGTGCAAATTCCACTTCTACCAGCAAACTCACATATTCAACTAATAATATTGTAAATTAATTCTTACTCTCTAAATTAGAGGTGCTAAGAGTTTGAAATAGCTGTTTGATTTACTAGTTTCATTTTAACCACCATCTGATTAGTTTTTTATTTTCTTTATGGTAAAATCTGTAATTGTCCTCCTCATCACATGTAGCTTATACATTGGTATACATATTTCGTTTCTTCAGCCACTAAAAGCCTTTTATACTAGTTGGAATCCGGAAAAAGCTGCAATTGGGACGATACAAAGCAAAGCGCTTCCACGTATTGCTATTGCTGGTTTAGGCATAGAATCGAGTACGTTTTCTCCGGCACTTACCCATGAAGAAGCGTTTCGTGCGAAATATGGCGAAACTGTTTTCACCTCCTACCCTTTCTTATCAACTGACTCTCCCCTTCGTAAACGGGCCACTTATATTCCGACCGTTGTAGGTAAATCATTACCCGGAGGAACAGTTACCAGGGAAGCGTATGAATCATTGGTAGGCAAAACGCTGGACTCGCTTAAAAAATATGCGCCTTACGATGGGTTGTTTTTTGACCTCCATGGTGCCATGAGCGTGGTAGGACTGGATGATCCGGAAGGCGATTTTATCCAGAGAGTTAGGAAAGTGATCGGCAAACAGACTCTTATCTCTACGACCATGGATTTGCATGGAAATGTTTCCTGGCGGCTGGCCGAAAATACCGACCTGATTACCTGTTACCGGATGGCTCCGCATGAAGATGCCATGGAAACCAAACAACGGGCACTGGAAAATTTGCTTAAACGGCTGGAAAGCGGAAAAGGAAAGCCCAAATACAAAGCTTGGATTCCTATTCCCATCCTGTTGCCTGGTGAACAAACCAGCACCCGTATAGAACCGGCTAAAAGCATTTATCAGGCGGTTGCACCAGCTGCTACACAGGAAGGGATTATTGATGCCGCCATCTGGGTAGGCTATCCCTGGGCCGATGAACCCCGCAATCATGCGGTAGTAATGGTAACAGGCGATGACAAAGGAAAAGTGACTAGTACAGCCGAAAAGCTGGCTAAAAGTTTCTGGGATGCAAAAGCTAAATTCACTTTTGTAGCGCCCACTGCCACTTTGCAGGAAAGTCTGGATAAAGCCATTGCCAGCAGCAAACATCCTTTCTTTATCAGCGATTCCGGAGACAATCCTACAGCCGGAGGAGCCGGTGATGTTACCTGGACACTAAAGGAAATACTGGCCCGTCCGGAATTTAAAACAGATAAAGGTCCTTCGCTGATTTATGCTTCTATTCCTGGTCCGGAACTGGTAAAAAAAGCCATTTCCGTAGGAGTTGGTGGACAAGTAGATGAATATGCAGGCGCCAAAGTAGATGCCCGGTATGCGCCTCCTGTAAAATTAAAAGGAACCATAACCGCTATAGAGCGTGGCGATGCCAATGCCGAAGTAGAAGTAGTGGTAAAAGCAGGAAGCGTATCCGTAATTGTTACTCAGAAACGCAAGCCCTATCACAAGGAAATTGATTTTACCAGATTAGGTCTTCAGCCCCGGAAAGCAGATATTGTGGTAGTAAAAATCGGTTACCTGGAACCTGAACTGTATAACATGCGGGCTGATTGGTTACTGGCTTTAACTCCCGGAGGTGTAGATCAGAACCTGGAACGGCTGGGTTACAAAAGAATCAAGCGCCCTATGTTTCCCCTGGATAAAAATATACCAGAGCCAGATCTTTCCGCTAAACTTGTTCCTTCTTCAGAACTAGTGAAGTAAAAGAGCAATTTAAAAGGCCAGGTTTGCTGTTGCTTTTGTTTCCAACTTAGAATAATCATGGAGCAGTATATGATCAGAACATATACTGCTCTTATTTTATCTATCCCACCCATGTTCATCTACAGACACTCACTGTACGTATCCGAACACTTTTGAAACCCTATTTTAAAAGAACAAGAAAGTATTTTGCTGATTTATAACAACTTATAAACCTGGCAGGCATTTGGCATACAGAAATGGAAGTAATCAGAAAAATACTCTATTAATAAGTAATTATGCGAAGAAGCGACCTAGGAGAATTTGAAGAAGTAGTGCTGCTGACAGTAGCCGTACTCACACCCAATGCCTATAGTGTGATGATTGCCGAAGAACTCGAATCAGCGACTGGCAACACCGTAAGTACAGGGGCCGTACATGCGGCCCTGCAACGTCTGGAGGATAAAGGAATGGTAAACTCCTACATGGGCGAAGCAACCAAAGAACGGGGAGGCCGAAGAAAAAGGCTTTTTACTGTTACCCCTGCCGGCAGCCGGATTTTGCATGATGTCCGCTCGGTAAGAGAAAGTTTATGGGGCCGCATCCTGCCTCAGGCTTTACCTAAAATTGATATGGCCAGATAAATATTATAGCCTCTATGAAAAAGCCAGAAAATTCATTACTCCCTAAATGGCCGGAAAAGCTCTTCACCTGGATTTGCCACCACGATCAGGCAGAGGAAATTATAGGTGATCTGCAGGAGCGGTATCATCTGCGTGCCCAGCGAATGTCACCAGGCAAAGCCCGAAACTACTATTTTAAGGATGTACTGGCCTATATTCCATCTGCTGTACTAAAACGAAAATCCTCTTCCAAACCTACTTTTACGCTTTACCCGGATATGATTAATAACTACTTTAAAGTCGCTTTCAGAAACCTGCTCCGCCATAAAGCATTTTCTTTTATCAACATCTTTGGACTGGCAGTTGCTATGTCGGTGTGTATGCTCATTATTCTGATGCTGGCCGATCAGAGAAGCTACGATCAGTTTCATGTAAATAAAGATAGCATTTACCGCATCTTATCCAAACCCAAAGAAGCCAGTCAACCTTATGCGACTACCCCTTTTCCGCTGGTAAGTACGCTAAAAAAGGAGTACGCCAATATTGATGAAGCTACACAACTGTTTTCAGGTGTCGGTGGAGATGCCGTATATAAGCAACAAGTGGTAGAAATGCGTGGTTTTTTCACCGACCCTGCATTTTTTACCATCTTCAGTTATGAACTTGCGCAAGGCAATTCACAAAATGCCTTGGCAGAACCAAATTCAATGGTCATTACCGGTGAGGTAGCCCGCCGTTTGTTCAACAATGAAAACCCAATTGGTAAAACGGTTCAGTTTACAGACCGGGGATTACATTACCTGCAGAAAAGTGGTAAAGATTCTCCCCCTGTTTCCTGGGGAAATTTTACCATAACAGGTATTATCGCAGATAAAAATTATAAATCACACTTGGCTTTCGATGTACTGGTTTCTTCGGCTTCGTTGCAGGCTTTATACCGGGATAATAAAATCATTAACCTTACTGATAAATGGGAAGATCATCACCAAACCTGGACGTATGTACTGCTTGACCCAACCAAAACTCAGTCCGACTTGAATGCTTCTTTACAGCAAGTAGTACGTCAAAAATATACTTCATTAAAAGAATTTGATGGTTTTCAGCTGATTGGACAGAAGTTTTCTGATATCAATACAGATTTACTTAGTAATGAAATAACCTACCGCCTGCCACTGATGATCTATTACTTTTTATCTGTTCTGGCAATTGTAATTATGGTTTCGGCCTGTCTTAATTATACTAATTTATCGGTAGCCAGAGCACTCACCAGAGCGAAAGAAATTGGGGTACGTAAAGTGAACGGAGCCAAAAGAAAAGACCTCATTTTTCAGTTTTTAAGTGAATCTATCATGACGGCACTGCTTTCTTTACTCATGGCAATTATACTGCTGACCCTTATTAAACCTGCCTTTAAAGGACTCTGGATTAATCAGTTTTTACATTTTGAACTGGAATCTACGCTTGTGGTATACCTGCTATTCTTTGGATTGGCGTTGCTGATCGGTATTATTGCCGGTGTGTATCCTGCCTTACATTTATCGGGATTTCAGCCCGTATATGTACTCAAAAATCTGGATCGTATGCGGCCAGGAAAACTGGGGATGCGCAAAGTATTGAGTGTATTCCAGTTTGTGATCTCCCTTTTTTTTATCACTTCCTCCATTCTAATCTACAAACAATTTCAGCATTTCCTTGAATTTGACTATAAGTTCAACACAAACAACATCATCAACATTGAACTGCAAGGCAACGATTACCAGAAAGTTTCTGCTCAACTGCGATCTATTCCGGGTGTATCGGCTATTTCTGCCACAGATATTATTCCGGCTACCGGTACTTCCAATGGAATAGGCTTGCGAAAACCAGGTACTGAAGCAGAGTTTACAAACATGTGGATACTGCATACGGATGAAAAATTTATCGACAATCTTCAGATCAAACTACTGGCCGGCAAACATTTACCGGCATCAGGCGAATCCGCTGACCGGTTTATTCTGGTAAATGAAAGTGCAGTGAAGGAATTAGGCTATACGCATCCCTCCCAGATTATTGGTCAAACTTTGGAAGTAAACTGGAATAAAGAAGTAGTAGAGGTGATTGGGGTGGTAGAAAACTTCCGTTATAAATTACTGCTCAATACCAATGAAATCGGCCCACTGGTATTGCACAACCAGCCCGAAAATTTCAAATATGTGAACGTACAAGTAGCCGGTAACGGTCTGAATGGAACTATTTCAAAAATTGAAGATACCTGGAAAAATATCGATCCTATACATCCGCTGAAGTATGAATTTTTCGATGAACAACTAGCCGCCACCCATCAGGGCATCCTGGATGTAGTTTCTGTCATTGGCTTTATTGCTTTTCTGGCTATCACCATTGCCTGTTTAGGGATGCTGGGAATGGCTACGTATACCGCTGAAAGAAAAATGAAAGAAGTAGGCATCCGCAAAGTGCTGGGCGCCGGTAATATGGGTATCATGTTGCTCCTGTCCAGAGGTTTTTTAACTATTCTTTTTATATCTGTACTCATTGGAGCGCCTTTAAGCTATATGGCCAATAATGTGTGGCTCCAAAACTTTCCTAACCGGGTAGATTTTGGACTGGATATTCTCCTGCTTGGATCAGCCCTGTTATTTACATTAGGAATCGTTACCATTGGCTCTCAAACGATCAGAGTTTCCAGAACGAATCCGGTTGATTCATTGAGAATGGATTGATAGTAAATTTTGCACTAAAAATCTATCTATAGAATACTCAAAAGAGGAACGAATTATACATAAATCATTCTTCTTTTGAGTATTCTTCATAGTAGTAAACTTCAATATAAATTAGGGCTATTTCTCCTGTCTTTTTATCTTCTTACAACTCTTTTGATTAAAATACTCTCGCATTTATTTCAATCCAGAATAAAAATTGGAATAATAATGTAGTTTTTCCTTTGAAAAATTCTATTTCCAGGAAAAAAGCAGTAACTTATGGTGCCTTTTAAACCAAAATCAAACGAGATAGTATAGGAGCTTCATTCTTCTATGAAGAAAAAGCTTCTTTATCGTTTTAAACCACCTTCATTTCTATGCTGCAAAAAGTAAGCGTATTCCTACTTATTTTTTCAGGAGCGTATATTGCCGCACTGGGTGCTGACCCTGAGCCGGAAAATATAAAAGCCATCCGGTTGATTGTGGAAAAGCATTGTGTTTCCTGCCACAAAGAAAGCAAAATGGAAGGAGGTGTTCTGCTGGAAGGGTTTAATGAAGAAAAAAGAATAGCCAGGTCAGGCCACTTGTGGATGAAAGCACTCAAACTGGTACAAGAGGGAGAAATGCCCCCGATGAGCAAACCCCGGATGTCGCATGAAGAACAAGATACGCTTGTAAAATACGTCAATCAAATTCTGAATAATGCTTTAAAAGAAGGAGCAAGCAATCCCGGACGGGTAGTTGCCAGACGATTGAGCCATGACGAGTACCGCTATTCAGTATTGAGTTTGACAGGTGTGGATTTTGACGCAAAAGCCTATTTTCCGGCAGACGGTTCTGGTGGCGCAGGTTTCGATAATTTTGCCCGTACCATGTTCCTGACTCCGCTTAAAATGGAACGCTATTACGATGCGGCAGATATTATCCTGGAAAAAGCCTATGCCGATGAGAAACTGTGGCGCACCCTTGTTCCCAACCCTTATCAGGAATCATTCTGGCAACAGATTGTCAACTGGTTTATAACTGTTTTTTCCTCTACTACTACCGCCGATATAGCAGCGGAAAAAGCCGAAAAAGTAATTATACCTTTTGCCAGTAAAGCGTATCGTAGGTTTTTAAAACCCGAAGAAAAAGAGCCATTACTGAATTTATTCAAAAAAGTATACGAAGGCACTGAAGAAGAAAACAGGTATGAACTGGCTGTAAAAGAAACCTTTAAAACTGTTCTGCTTTCGCCTAAGTTTTTATACCGCATAGAAGATGAGCAACCACTGGGTCAGCCATTTGCCTTGAGTAACTTCGAACTGGCCAACCGTTTGTCATATTTCCTCTGGTCTACCTTTCCCGATCAGGAACTCTTTGAAGTAGCTTACCGGGATGATTTGCATAATCCGGCTGTACTCAGCAAACAGGTACAGCGCATGTTGAAAGATCCGAGGGCAAAGCGTTTTTCGGAAAGTTTTTCTACCCAGTGGTTTGGCATCAGTAAACTGAAAGAAACAAGCCCGGTAGACCCGGAACGTTTTCCTGAATTTACGCCTTCGCTGAGGAAAGCCATGTACCAGGAGATGTCAGACTATTTTCATCATGTACTAACCGAGCGCAAAAATTTCCTGGACCTGCTCGACAGTGATTATACTTTCCTAAACGAAGAACTAGCCCGACATTACGGCATTCCTGGCGTAAGGGGAGAACAGATGCGGAAGGTTACTTTGCAGGACCGTACCCGTGGTGGAATACTTGGAATGGGAAGTGTGCTGACGGCTACTTCTTTGCCGCTCAGAACTAGTCCGGTATTACGTGGCAAATGGGTGTTAGAAGAAATTTTAGGCACTCCTGCTCCTCCTCCCCCGCCTGATGCTGGTCAATTGCCGGAGGAAGAAGCGGCTGCGGAAGGTGCCAGTATCCGTGATCTGCTGGTGTTTCACCGCTCGAAACCGGATTGCCAGAGTTGCCACCAGAAAATGGACCCGGTTGGATTTGGCTTAGAAAATTTTGATGCCATTGGCAGGTGGCGCAATAGCTATGGCGACCAACCGATCATTGCCTGGGATACCTTATCGAGTGGAGAAGTGTTCAATGGACCTATGGAGTTGAAGAAAATCCTGCTCACCAAAAAGGAAGCGTTTGCCCGGGTGCTGGCAGAAAAAATGTTTACCTATTCCATTGGACGTTCAGTCGAATTTGTGGATGAAACGTATATGAAACAACTGGTAGACAACCTGCTGCAAAATGATTTCAATACGGAAATGTTCATGATTGAACTCGTGAACAGCTATCCATTCCGCTACAAGGTAAACGATAATACAGATAAATTTAAGGTATTGACTAAAAAATAAAGCACATGAGTAACTGGCATATTTCCCGTCGGCGTATGTTAAAAGGATTAGGCGCATGTATCGCCCTGCCGTTTCTGCAGGCGATGGTTCCCCCAGGTAAAAGCATCTATTCTATTGCTAAAAAACCTGTCCGTTTTGCATTTTTGTATGTACCCAACGGTGTGCATCCGGATATGTGGACACCGGCTCAGGTTGGGCGGAATTTTGAACTTTCTCCGATTCTGCAACCCTTGGCCAAGGTAAAAGACGATATTCTGGTACTGAATGAGCTGACTAATAAGTATTCGAACTTTCCGGGAGCTGATGGACATTATGCCAAAACGGCTAATATTCTCACCAGTCTGCCTATTTATAAAACGACCGGCGATAACCTGGATAGCGGCGGCACTTCCCTCGACCAGATTATTGCCAGGCACAAAGGCACAGACACCGTATTTGATTCCCTGCAATATGGCCTGGAACAGATCAGTCCGGGTATTGATACCAATGTAGGGTTTACCAGATTATATGGCTGCAATATTTCCTGGAAAACCAAGAGTATGCCTTGTTCCAAAGAAATAGAACCCCGTATGGCTTTCGACCGCTTGTTCCGGGGTGTATTGCCGAATGCCAAGCCCAAAAATGAACGATGGAAACAAAGTGTGCTGGATATTGTAAAAGAAGATACCGATGCCCTGCAACGCAAATTAGGCCGTTCTGACCAGGACAAGCTGGAAGAGTACCTGGAATCCATCCGTTCGGTAGAAAAGCGGATTGATAATGAGGAAAAGATCAAAGCCTTTAAACACCAGATCACCCCAGAGCTGCAAAAAGAACTGACGCATCTGAATATGCGCATTGACGAAGCAGAAGCCTATCTGGGAACGGATATTACCGAAAAAACCCGTCAGATGCTGGATGTTATGGCGCTGGCTTTCTGGAGTGATGCCACCAGGGTAAGTACCTTTATGTTTGGAAACTCGGTGAGCAACCGCAATTTCTCCTTTCTGGAAGGTGTACATGGCAGTCATCATCAGATTTCTCATCACCAGAATAATCCTGGTGTGCTGGAACAATACATGCGGATCAATCAGTGGCATGTGGGCCAGTATGCGTATCTGCTGGAAAGATTAAAATCCTTCCCGGAAGGAGAAGGTACGGTACTGGATAACTGTATGGTCATCTACACGTCTGAACTGCGGGATGGCAACCGGCACGCCCCGCGCAACTTACCGGTGGTGGTAGGTGGAAAAGGAGGCGGCAAGTTAAAGACTGGGCAGAATCTCAAATTTGAAGAGAATACGCCGCTTTCCAATTTATATCTATCAATGATGCGTGTTCTAGATATTCCAATGGAATGCTTTGCTGATAGTACAGGTGAATTGAGTGAGATTTATGCTTAATTGGTCAATAGTCATTGTTTACAGTTAATTTAATAAGATTTAAAAGATTCAAACAAGTTTGAAAAAGAAGATTTCTTACTGCCTGTTAGGAGTTTTGCTATTTGCTGGACTTTATGTTTGGCTTCGTGTTTCATTTGGATTATTTACTCCCTATAATAGTTGGACTGCTCGACAAGATCTTAAAAAAGGCAAAGTCCAATACATTGCCATTGGATTACCAGTTATGCCTCAAGTAAGGAATCAGGTAGCCCAACAGTATGAATTTGAATACAACTATGTAGGATGTGTAGTGACAACTGAATTACTAAATGGATCAGAGTATTATAACCAGGAAGTAAAAGCGTATCTGGAAAAGAAATATGGTGAAGGTATGTGGGAAAATATTAAAAGAAAATGTGATAGCCTCATTGCGGCAAATGCAATTGATAAGTAAATCAAAGTTTTTGAAGCGGAAAGATTAAGAACTGACTATATCAAGTACTAATATTATTCAAAATAAAAATTCCATGCGAGGTGGCCCGAAAAAACAGCGGGCAATGCGCAGGCCTTAAGCGGGGAAGCATTGTTTTTTCTAGATTTTTCTTTGTTACTTTCTTTGTAGCAATGACAAAGAAAGTAAGGACGGCGTACAGGTATTCAACATATTAAGTAATAAAAATTAATTATCTATTATATTATTAATGGTTGTCCTTTATCCAACCATTTTAGTAACATATTTAAATTCCTTAATGCAACACATACATCCCTGGTTTCACTCCTTAAAAAAATCAATTATACAGTACCGCTTTCTGTTTTTAGTACTTGCTGTTGCTGGTCTCTTTTTGCCATTACTTCCCCCTTCTAAAGCTACGGCTCCTGGTATTATCTATTTCTTTGGCCGCTTTCATCCGCTACTGGTTCATTTTCCGGTAGTATTGATAGGGATAGCTTTAGTTTTTGAGTTAGCCAGAAAATTTCGTTTGTGGACTATTTCTTCTTCTACTATTGGGATACTACTGGGAATAAGTTTTGTAAGCAGCCTGGTTTCGGTAGGGTTGGGATTTATGCTGTATTATACAGGCGAGTATATAGGTACTACCATGGATCAGCATATGTGGGGAGGTGTATTATTAACTTCTTTTTCAGCCATAGCCCTGTACTTGTTTTTGAGCTATTCACACTCCACTTCTAAAGTAAGCTATGCCTATTATCTCTCTTCGCTTGTTCTGGCCAATTTTATACTTGTATTTACCAGTCATCAGGGAGGATCTTTAACACATGGGAGTGAATATTTAACTGAATACATGCCCACTTTGATCAAAACAAAAGACAACTGGCAACCCAAGCCTGTCGAGCAAATGCTGGTGTACGAAGACATGCTTAAGCCGGTTCTGGATAGAAAATGCATGAGCTGTCACAATGAAAACAAAGCCAAAGGCGACCTGATCATGACTTCCTACCAGGAGATGCTGAAAGGTGGAAAAAGCGAACATCCGACGCTGAAACCAGGCTCGGCTGCGGATAGCGAACTCTACAAGCGGCTTATGCTGCCTGAAGATGATGATGACCGGATGCCGCCCAAAGGAAAAATTTCGCTCACCAAAGAGGAAATCACCCTACTATCCTGGTGGATAGACAAAGGAGCGGATACTACCTTAAAAGTACAGGAAGCCTCCAAAGATGTAAAGGTTGCCTCTTTCCTAACAACTTACCTGGCAGAAATTGAAGCACAGCAGCAAGCCAGAGTTTTGCAGCAACAGGGGCTGGAAAAACTCATACAAACCGTTTCTCAAAAGGATGATAAATATGTACTCCGGATTGATCCCTATGAAGAAAAAGCCATTACGCTTTCTATGCCTTTTCCGCCTTCGGCTTTCGAAGATAATGATTTACCTACCCTTCAACCACTGTTTGGGAGCATTACCAAAGCCTCTTTTATAGCCAGTAATATTACCGATGATGCCCTCTATCATATTGGCCAGATGGCGAATCTACAGGAGTTATACTTGCAGCAAACGCAGATTAAGGGGACAGGACTGGTGCATCTTTCAACTTTACAAAACTTGAAAATTTTAGACCTATCTTCCACAGCAATCAATGATGGACAGATTCTGCATATTTTACAGTTCCCAGCCCTGGAAGATGTATATGTCAATGAAACATCTGTTTCCAAGGAAGTAGTAGAAGCCATAGGACAATATAAACCAGAATTAAAAATTCATATGGAACGGGGGAAACTGTTCTGATATTCAACAGTTTCTAGTAATTAGCAATAGATTAATACAGTTAACAGAAGAGGAAATATGGATACTGAAAAAGCCAGCATTCGGGATATTATCAACAACCGGGTGAAGGGTGTTAAAGCTAAAGACATTGATATGGCTACCCAGGATTACAGTAATGATGTGATACTCTTTGACATTATTGATCCATTGGAACATCATGGGAAAAATGCCGTGAAAAAACGTTTACAAGAATGGCTCTCTACATTGGCTGAAATTAAAAATTTTGAGATCAGAAATATTGGGATTCATGTCTCCGAAACTATCGCCTATTGTACCAGTATGAATCATATTGATGCTGTCAATACTAATGGGAACAAACTCAATATGTGGTGGAGGGAAACAACCTGTTATGCGAAGTTGAACGGCAAATGGAAGATCACTCATGCACATAGTTCCGTACCGTTTAATCCGGATAATGGACAAGCTTCTATTGGGCTCAAACCTGAGCAGATCCAATAAAAATCTGCTAATGCATGTGTGCTACAATATCAGATTCATCGAAGCGGATATCATCTTCGCCCACATCGTCGAAAGGATGCTCCAGATGATCCCGTATGTTATCCAGGCTCACCAGAATAAAGCTGTAAAGAATAGGCATTACATATTCTAAATTAGCCGAATATTCCCGGAAGGTACTGGCAAAATAGGGTCCGTATATAATAGGAAAAATGTAGATAAACACTTTGCTGTATGCCCGCAGGGTGATGGGAGTCCGGTAAGCATGAATAATCTTGATATTATCAAAAGCGATGATCATTCGGTTTACATACTGACTTACGCGGGAGATTTCTCCACTTTGCACCCCAAACTTCCGCATTTCCATGGTTAACTGGGATAAAGCGGAAAAACAGGCATACAATTTTCTTTCATTTTCCTGCCAGTTACCATGATGATGTGTTTTAAACATATCTCTCATAATTACCACCATTTCGCCCACTAATACCCGGATGCGCTGCGGCAGGTCATTATTTTTGTCAGACGTCCAGTCACGGGAAGCATAATAGACGGCAATGGCATTCCCTTTAAAATCGGAAAACCGCTGAAGTGCCAATTCCCGGCGGTTGTAGGCAGAACCAATAGAGAACACCACTGGAAAAACTATGGCAACCCCTACCAGCATATCCGGAAACTTGGCTGTTAGTCCATATTTAAAGCAAAGATAACTAGAGAGTACAGCCAGGGCAGTAACCAGTAAGGTTTTATAATTAATAATCAGGAAAAAGCTTCGTAAAATTCCTCTCATAAGATTTCAACTACTATTTGTATTGGGGCAATATTTACCAAATAGAGTTTGAATCTATAAAAACGGAACTTCAAACCGTAAGCATTTTAAAAATATTTGGCAATTTTCTGCAATTCTGTCTGAATTTCTTTCTGCTTGTTTTCTCCAGCTAATAGAAAAGAGTTTTTGGTGGTATTGAGTTTATCTTTGGTAAGATTCACTTCCTGAGAGAGTTGATTGATTTCGCTTTTCAACGCATTCATCTTCTGCGATAAAGCTTGCAATTCTTCGGCTTTTTTCTGAATGAGTTGATCCTTCTGACCTACTTCTTTTTTATATTGCAAAGCCTGGGCGCTCTGAAAAGCATTCAGATCCCGGCCAATCAGGTTCATATATTCCTGTCCGGTGGAAAGCAGTTTTTCTTTGGTAAGGCCTGAACCTTTCAGAATATTATAAGCCGTTTGATATTTCAGGGCTTCATCCTGTATGTCATCAATATCTACTTTGCTGTCTACAAATTCTTTAAAATCTGTTCCCTGAAAAAGCGGATTTCTGGCGTTGTGGTCTTCGATCAGTTTTTCAAAATACTCTTCATGCTCTGGTAACGGCCCAGATAAAGTACCAGAGGGCGAAAACGTCGGTATCTGAGCGGCAGGGGGTTGATTGGGTGTGGTGGTACTGCCTTTTCCTGTTACTAAGGGATGCTGCGCATTTTCATCAATGGGCGGAGGTGTATTGGGTATGGGAGGCGGTACAGGTGGTTGTATAGGAGCAGCAGAAGGTTTGCTTCCCTGTTGCTGCTCCTTTTTTTTGTCTTCATCAAACTCTATGAATGGCGTTAATAGCTGCTTTAAAAAACTCATAAGGCGGCGGCAGAAGGTTGTTTTTTCAGATTTAGTAAGAAACCAATAGTAAAGTTGGCATCCCAGTCGAATACGAAAGTATCGGTATTGGTAGCGTCTACAATGGCTTTGTAGATATTTAAACCTGAGCCCATTTTTTTATCAGCGGCTGTATAGGCTCCTGGTGCTTTTAATACGGTATACCGTTCTTCTCCTTTGCGGTGCTGATTCGCTAAGGTAAACGGTACTCCCCCGATAATAAAACCTACATTGCGTTTGCTTTCTGGTACTTTGTTCATCTGGCTTTTCACCTGGTTATACACCTCTGTATCAGACGTTCCTTTTTCATAATATTTGGCACCCGGTAGTTCTATAGATTTTAAACTGCCATTTTCTTCCCAGGACACTTTCGTATTTCCAGAACCAATGTCTACCATAAAAGAGTTATCGGCAAAAGATGGCGGTACCGTGGCGTTAAATCCATACTTAGCTTCCTGTTCCGGATTTACATTATTTACCACATACCCCATTTTCTTCAATTCATTACTAATAGTGGCAGTTTTAGGTTCTTTTTGTGCACCAGAAGAAATGACAAAGTGCATATCGGTTTTATGTACGCCTTTGTCAAACATCATGGCCAGGTATTTTTTCAGACCAGCCCGGATGTCTTCGGTGGTAGCCAGACCTTCGTAGGCCAGTGATTGACCAAAATCTTTCGATACAATTTCCCAGCGCTTCTGATTGTCCATATTGATCACGAAAGAGTTGAAACCAGTAGCTCCCACTTCTACTACTCCACGCATTGCTCCATTCTCCGGCTTTTCGGGTGTATAATTAAATTCGCGTACCTCCGCATCTGCATCAGTGGAGCTAGTTGCCGGACCAGTTTTAGTATTGTCAGCAGTAGATTTATCGGGGCTGGCTGGGTTATTGGGAGGAGTCGCATTTTCAGGAACTTCGGTAGTAGGAGCCGTATCAGTTGTATTCTCTCCTTTCAAGCCAGAAAACCTGGGTGCAAGCGCAAAATATCCTAGCACGCCTATGATCAGCAAAACAATTATAATACCTGCAGGTTTGAGTCTCATATTCTTATTTTGTTTTATAGTTTATCAATGAGTTAAATCGGTTTATAGCTCTATTTTGTTGCGGTTTTGATCACAGAAGCTTCTATTTATTTGCCATGGTCACAATTACCACCCTTCCTCCTTCTTCATTAGATAATAACAGGCGTTTGCCATCCGTAATGTCTACCATCGTATTCACCGGCACATCCTTATTTTCCGTCAGGTCTTTTAGCGAAGTGAGCTTCTGATTCACGAATACCCATTTGCTCTGGTGAAAAGCAAAATAGCCAACCGGTACTTTCTGCTCGTCAGTAAGCTTTTCATTCCGTACTATATTCCGGTTTACATACCATTGAAACAAATACTGGTTATTGTATACCATCAGCCGGTGATTTTCCGGCTTCCAAACGGTTGGCTTGAACTGATAATATAAATCCAGTACCGGCAAGGTGCCTTTTACAGGTGTGCCGCAAAACGGACATTTGGGAGAAGTGGTATTATCAAACACAAACCATTTCTGTTCGCAGTTGGTATTGCTGCAAGGCTGCATCAGATCGGTTGTTTTCAGTAATGCCTGTTCCCACTGGTCTGCATTGGGCCTCAGATTCGGATTATGTAAGCCAGCAATAAACGCCCCGTCAAACAATGCTTTCAGATAAGGACCGGTAATAGTGTATGGTAGTTTAGTCACATCTGCCCAGGGCAATGCCCATTTGGAAACTTGATCCAGTTTTGGCCGGTTGGACGTATCGGTCGGATGTTCGATAAAGAGTGCCTTCTCCCCCATTGATAGTAAATCGTCCTCCTCTGTATCCATCGAATGCACTTTTCCACCTTTCAACGGATGCCGGTATAACAGATATAGGTAGATCATAACTGGCAAGGCATGCAGGTCGGTGGTGCGGTTGGCATGTTTGCGGTTTGGATCTCTTAAAGGTAAGTGTTTGGTAGCTAACACTTCGGGCGCAATAAAGTCGGCCGTACCAATTACATCCGGCGGATACAAACCAGGTACCACCAGTCCGTCAATATCAATAATGGTGGCAGAGCGGCTAACGGGGTCAACGAGTACATTTTTGTAGGAAAGATCGGAATGAGCCAAGCCAGCGGCATGTAAGCGTTTTACGCCCCGGGCTATTTTTACACAGATCTGAAAATAGCTGAGCCAGTTTCCGAGTTCACTTTCATCCAGCCGCAGGGCAAACTGTTTATTACGGAATTTGGCTGAAGCAAACCACAATCCTTGTTTTTCTTTTCCTTTAATGCCCTCACTGGTGGCATAGCCTTTTTTGAAGAAAAAATTTTTGTTATACGCTGGCACAATCAACCCTACTTTTCCATTTTCCTCTACCATATCGGTAGGCCAGCAATACAGCTCTTTAAAATAATCGCCGCCCTCCCGGTTAAAAAAGCTGTCATAGTAAGTTGTGACTAGTTTCTTCAACCGTTCCCTGGAATTGAAATCCTGTTTCTCCCGGTAAAAGGCCACTACATACGACTTATCTGGCCCAAAATACACATCTTTCATACCACCCCGCATCGGTTCCCCATTGTCGACATACTGATAGGTTTTACCAGGAGTAATTATGGAGCTTACTGACTTTATCATTGCGGGCTTAATTGAAATTTGGTTAATTACTGATGAATATTTATTTGATGAATAATCTTAAAAAACGATGGCCAGTGTCCGGTCATCATGGTTGCCAGGACTCCAGAAATCCATCCACTGCGAAAACTGCTCCTTAATATCCGGGTTGTTTATACTTAGGTCTACTTGGATGCCATCCTCATTTTTTCCCTGAAGATCAGAGAGAAATTCCTGCCATTTTTTAATATTTGGCAGATTGGCCTCCACAGCAAACTTGGGATCGTAAATACCATCCGACATGAGAATCAGATATGAAAAATCCTCCAGCAGTTTAAAGCCAAATCTGGTGGCAAACTTATCACTCCGGAAAATTTCGGGCATGGTAATAAACCTGGTTCCTCCGCCAAATTCTCCTACATCCAGCCAGTTGAGTAAAGTAACCTGCGAAACATCCCTATTCAACACGGCCATCGGACAATCGCCTACCCCAAAGGAAAGAAAGGCATACCCGGTATCATACTTCTTAAATAGGGTAAAAATCAGCGTGCTGCTTAAATCTTTTAGCGTAAATCCTTCTTTGGCAGCAAAGGATTCCAGTTGCTTGTGAACCCTGAAAGCCGCTTTACCCAGGTTAGTATAGACCAAACGGGTGAGTTTCTTTTGGGTGTCATCGCCTTTGCTGTTCACATGTTGCTGCAGCAGTTCATCAAACCCCTTCATACTTTCAAGCGATTCAGGTTCTTTAAAATACGCCACCACACCCTGGCAAGCCATCGCAGAACCTTTCCGGGAAAGTTTGGCACTTCCGGCTCCATCCGATACTACCACTATACTCCAGCCATTTTCCAGGTTAGAGAAAGCAAAATCATCTTCCCGAAACGAACCCACATTAGCATGAGAACGCCCTCTTTTGGAGGAAACCAGAACATGCCGGTCGCCCAAGGGAGCAAACTCGGTTATATTATCTTCTTTCCAATAGGGATCGGTTGCATCACTTTCCAGGTTTTTCCACAAACTTTTTGGGTCTGGGTTAATGATGAGTGTGATTGGCTTCTCATTAAAAGCAGATTCTTCCGGCTGGCCTTCTACTTTAAATTTAAACGTAAATTTTATATCGCCGCTCTTGGTTGGTACACCAGTAATCTGTTTGGTTGTATCATCGTATCTTAATCCTACAGGTTCCAGGCCATCCAATTGAAAAGCAGTAATATCTTTCCAGCCCAGTTTATTGAAATCTATTCTGGCCTCATAGGATTTACCTACCGTTGCATTTAACAGGCGAACCGGTTGCCCGATAATTTCTGCAATTCTGTCTTTCTGTTTCCAGGTAGCCATAAGCTCTTTCTGCTGTTCAAGTATATTATTGGCGGCGGCAATGGTTTTTTCGTCATTTATAAATTTGTCAAACAACTCCTTCCGGTGATGAGGCACAGACATATGATGATCTTTTAAAAGTTGCGTTACCAGTTTTTTTACCTCGCTCATGTGGGCTGAAGTTTACTAAGTCGGTAGTTCGTTGAGTGAATGAGTGATTGGGTGATAAACATAATTCACACAGTCACTCATTCACCCAATCACTCACTAAATTAACCCTATGTTACAATATTCAATTCTGAGGGTGGCGGCGGCAGTTCGCTTAAGCCGGTCACTTCTGTGCCGGCATCCTCCACTTTGGTAGACGTAACGCCAATAGAAGCAGAAACCCAGGTAAAAAACTTAGCGATGCTCTGACTATCGGCTGTATCCAGGCTGACCACATTTTCCGTAATCTGCTTTAAAAGATTAGCGTCAGCAGAGCCACCAGCCGCACAGGCAACGGTATAGGCTGTTTTGCGCTTTTTAAACTCATCCAGGCCGCTTTGCCAGTCATCGGTGGGAATACCATCTGTCATAATAAATACCAGCGGTTTCCAGTCGCCTTTTTGTTCGGCTGTTGTTTTGGTCACTTCATTGTCGATACAGGTGGATACCAGCCGCAAAGCTTCTCCCAGACTGGTTGTGCCGCTCGCTTTAATATCTACCATCTGAAAGGATGCCAGGTCTGTTAAGGGCACCACTTGTTTGGCGGCACTATCGAAAGTAATAATGCTGATAAATGCCGTTTCGATGGCCTGTGGATTCTGCCGCAAGGAACTGATCATAACCTGAACGCCATTTTTAACCGCTTCAATCGGTTCGCCGGTCATAGAACCGGAAGTATCGAGTAATAAATAGACTGGTAGTCTTCTCATTGTATTATATGGTGGTTTGAGTGATGATGTATTTTAGTTTAAAAAGTAGCATTATGTATAGATTCAATACAGAATCTAATATTTATAGACGTATGTCCTCTGGTTTCTATTGTAGCTTTAACAAGCTTTCATCTTGAACGCAGGTTAGTGCCCAAGGTTTCTATCTGTAGTACAAGGCCTGCGATGGATAAAAGGCGATCCGCTTAGGTTTTTCATATTGCCTTTTTCATTAAATGTTTATCTACAAAATCGAGAATAGCTTTATATCCCTTAATTTCGTTTTCCTTTTTTACAAATCCATGGCCTTCATCCGGAAACACCAGATACTCCACTGGCACATTATTTTTCTTTACAGCTTCTACCATTTCATCAGATTCTACTTTCAGTACCCTTGGGTCGTTGGCACCTTGCAATACGATAAGCGGTTTTACGATTTTACCGGCATGGAATAAAGGAGATTTATTGTACAAAGCGACCGAATCCGTTTTTGGATTTCCCAGTTCTTTGTACAAGGCTTCCCGGAAAGATTCCCAGTAAGGAGGAATACTATTTAAGGTCCGCAGCCAGTTGGCTACCCCAAAAATATCTACCCCTACCTCAAATTCCTGCGGGGCAAAAGCTAGTGCTGCCAGGGTCATATATCCCCCATAACTACCACCCATAATGCCTATTTTGGTAGAATCTACATATCCGGTGGCATTCAAAAACTTCTTAGATTCGATACAATCTTTCAAATCCACATCGCCATGTTTCAGATCATCAGCCGCCAAAAAAGTTTTCCCATATCCTGAACTGCCCCGGTTATTAACAGCCAGAATCACATAGCCATGATTGACCAGGTACTGGATCAGCGGATCATAGTTTACTCTGGTTTGTCCGCCTGGTCCGCCATGAATTTCGAGTAAAGCCGGGCGCTTTTCACCAGATTCGATGCCTTTAGATTTATAAAGTATGGCCGGAATTTCCATGCCATCAAACGATTTATACCGGATTACTTCTCCTGCTACCAGGTCTGCTTCCTCAATATCCGGACTTATAGTATCTGTCAGTCTGGTAGCTTTTTTTGTATCGAAATCATAAACATACAGATTTCCAGGAGAGGTAGCACTTCTCAGGTAAAAAGCCATACGTTTTTCGCTTTTTGAGAAATCCACTGACATAATATCTCCGGCCGGCAACTGGGCCAATGCGACAGGATGGCTGGTAGTTCCATCGTAAATTTTAATTTCTGTACGGGCATCATTGTTAATAGCAGTCACCCGGTATTTGCCATTTCTGGAATAATACGAATACATAATATCCCAGCTGGCTTTCTCTACCTCTTCTACCTTACCTGTGCCTATTTCATAAGATTTCAGGTAGGCAAACTCATTGTTTTCATCTGTCAAATACAGCAGTTTTTTGCTATCGGAACTAAAAGTAGCCGGAGAAAAATTGACATCTCCGGTATGCTTACTTAACAGCGTTTGCTGCTTCTTTTTGATATCATACAAATACATGTCGGTGTTGTTGGTGGTATAAGATTTTACCAGCGACAAGTAGGCTTTATCATTAGATATATTTCTGACATCATATCCTTTATCATTTTTATAAACCAAGACAGGTTTAAATGTTGCTATGTCCATTTCATACAGATCAAAATAGCGGCGGTCGCGTTTGTTTGAGACATAAAAGAAGCTTTTCTCATCGAAGC
The DNA here is from genome assembly GCF_010119975.1 of Rhodocytophaga rosea. Lineage (GTDB taxonomy): Bacteria > Bacteroidota > Bacteroidia > Cytophagales > 172606-1 > Rhodocytophaga > Rhodocytophaga rosea. The sequence continues at coordinate 5,995,942 of NZ_CP048222.1, read as the reverse complement.
TCCAGGCAAAAAACTCTGATTTTGCTGTAGAATCCGGTGTTAAATCCTGCATAGTGCCATCGGTATTCTTTACATAAATATGGCTGATTTCATTGCCGCCCTTGTCACTCGAATAGAGGATGCGTTCGTCATAAGGGAAATATGAAATAGCAAATACCGAATTATCCTTAGAGGAAGTAAGTGCCTTCGCTTCACCACCTGTTACAGCTACTTCAAACCCATTATAAATTCCTGTTTTATTGGTGGAAAACAGAATCTTCTGTTCATCAGGCGAAAAAGAGCTACCAAACGCATTGCTGGTGTTCATAAACTGCTCAATGGTGTACTGCTTCACACTTTCAGTATTGCCGGCTGTTTGTTGATCCTTGGTTTCATTGCCTGCTTTCTGACAAGTGGAGAAGAGGGCAACTGTTAATAAACAGGTTGCTATAGTAAAAATAGGTTTCATGGGATGATGGTTTGAGGTAAAAAAGTAATGCTAAAGTATGTGATTATGAGAGAAATGCAAGTACACCCCAGAATAAATTCAGGTATATGATACTTTCATTTTAAGGCTATATCAGGTTATGGATGCAAACAATAAGCAGCAAAAACAGCGCTCTAGGAGTTATAAAATCAAGAGCAGGTATAATGGCTGATTCAAACAAAATGATAGAGAAATTGTCCATTATTTTCCTGTTGTCCGTAAGAATAAAAAGCCAATCCTACTACTCATTTCATGCATGTACTTCTCCGCTACCTCAAACCCCATCAGGGCTTAGTCTTCCTCTCTTTGCTTCTGGCTGCCATGAGCCAGGTACTTGCCTTACTCGATCCGGTCATTTTCGGGCAAATTATTGACCGGTATGCTACGCCTCCTTATCGTGATCCTGCCGAAGAACGTATCAGAGGTGTATTATTATTAATGTTACTGGCTGTAGGCATCGCCATACTTTCCCGTCTGGCCAAAGCTTTTCAGGAATATCTCACCAACCTGGTGGTACAGAAATTCGGAGTACAGATTTTTAGTGATGGACTGAAGCAAACACTGCGCCTCTCTTATGAGCAATATGGCACTCAGAACAGTGGAGAAACACTTTCTATTCTGCAACGGGTGCGCCGGGATACAGAACGTTTTATTACCGCTTTTATTAATATTCTTTTTTCTTCTTTAGTAGGCATCGGTTTTCTGGTCTGGTATGCCATCACTAAACACTGGGCACTGGTTCCTATTTTCATCATCGGCATTGGCGTATTAGGCGGACTGACCAGTCTGCTGAGCGCTAAAATCAAAACCATGCAGCGTTCCATCAATAGGGCTACCAACAAACTCTCCGGCATCATCACAGAATCCTTGCGTAACATTGAACTGGTGAAGAGTTTAGGACTTACCTTTGCCGAAATCCGGAGGTTACGACAACATACTGAGCAAATCTTCCAGCTGGAAATGGAAAAAGTGAAGCAAGTACGCACACTTTCGTTTTTACAAGGCTCAGCACTTATTCTGTTAAAGCAATCCATTCTGTTTACCTTGCTCTGGCTCATTTTCCATGATATACTTTCTACCGGCGAACTGATTTCGATGCAATTTATTTCAGTAGGCATATTCGGTCCTTTGCAGGAATTAGGAACTGTGATTCTTGCCTACCGGGAAGCACAGGCAGCTTTGCTTAACTTTAATGAACTATTGCAAAAACCGATTGAGAAAAAACCGGAATCAGCCGTTGATGTAGGTCCTTTGCAACAATTACTTTTCGAGCAGGTGGTATTCCGTCATAAAGATGCGACACAGAATGCGCTTGATGGAATTTCCTTTGAGGCCCATACTGGTGATACCATTGCTTTTGTTGGTCCATCAGGCTCCGGCAAATCTACTCTGGTTAAATTGCTGGTAGGGCTGTATGTGCCGGTAAGTGGCCAGATATTTTATAATAACACCCCGGGGAAAGAAATATGGCTCAATGAAGCCCGGCGTCAGTTAGGATTTGTAACGCAGGAAACGAACCTGTTTTCTGGGACCATCAAAGAAAATCTGCTCTATGTAAAACCTGATGCCACCGATGAAGAAATCTATGCAGTACTTCAAAAAGCTTCTATCAATAGTTTATTAGCACGGTCAGACAAAGGCATTGATACACAAATCGGCGAAGGCGGACTTAAAATGTCGGGTGGGGAAAAGCAACGGCTCTCTATTGCCAGGGCATTAATCCGCAATCCTCGCCTGCTCATTTTCGATGAAGCTACCTCTGCTCTTGACTCATTAACTGAAGAAGAAATCACTACCACTGTACGGGAGATATCTGCCATTCGTGAACAGATTACCATTCTGATTGCCCACCGGCTTTCTACCATCAAGCATGCCGATACCATTTATGTGCTGGAAAAAGGAAAAATTGTAGAACAGGGCAATCATGAGCAACTATTAGCCACAAAAGGGCTGTATTATGCCATGTGGCGGCAACAGATCGGCGAACGCAAACAGGAAGTTATTATGTGATTAATTTTAAACATGGGTATTATTGAAGCCACTTCTTTTGGAAAACAAAATCGACTTTGTATAATAGCACATCCAAATTTTACAATAACCTGAATATGATGATTTTTAGTAACATTATTATCTTGTATCAGGATTTCGATAAATAATGGATGGGCTTCAGAAAAATATACCTGGTTTTGTAATTAATACTGCCAGACTCCTGTATCATCGGTTGTTCCCGCCTGCGCATTCCTGCGCCTACTGGATCAGGAAACTTGTTACAAACGAGCCGTTATCTCTTGTACATATCGGTTCGCATGATGGCAAAACCGGAGATCTTTTTTTCGACCTTATTCACGAGCATACACACTGGAAAGTATTGTTTGTAGAACCGGTTCCTTATTTGTTTAAACGTTTACAAGAAAATTATCCATCAGACTCAAGGTTCAGGTTTGAAAATGCAGCGGTTAATGATGGCTCTTCTCAGCTATTTTACTGGGTACAGGAAGATGCCATTTCGCATGTACCTGATCTCCCCAAAGGCTTTGATCAGTTAGGGTCGTTTGACAGAAACAACATTACTAAACATTTAGATGGCAAACTTGAACACTATATTGTAGAGGCAAGCATTCAGGGAATTACTTTGCAGGCACTTTTCAGCAAACATAGCATTGATAAACTGGATATTTTACACATTGATACAGAAGGATATGACTGGAAAATTCTTTCGCAGTTAGATTTAAATAAACATTCTCCTCTGCTGATACTTTTTGAACACATCAACCTGTCTGCTGTGGAGAAAGCACAAGCCATTCAATTTCTGAAAACCAGGTTTTATATAGTTGAACTGGAAGCAGATTTTTTATGTATTAACCGGAATACGCAGAAACTTTCTAAGAAAGATGTTCTTAAGCTACAGCGTATCTTCCCTTTGTATTTCTAATATCCCGCTTTTACTCTTTCGGGAAAAGATAATGCATGCACTTTTATCAGCTTTAGGTGAATAAACCAAATGTATGAGATATATAACAGCAGCAATAACCATAAGCGGGGGTAAAACAGAAATATCTGCCAGCCTATGGGTTCCATTACCTTATACACATAATTATAATTGAGCCAGCCAATTCCCATATATAATAAAATAAACCAGCCGGTTATTACAATTGATGCCTCACCGGCTTTTAACACCAACAAAATAAAAGCAAATGGAAAAACTAGCATTAAATAATGATAGGTAGCCGAAGCTGGCGATAAAACAAAAGCGGCAAGGGCTGGTAAGGAAAGATATATCCATTGCTTAACCGGCTTTTGAAGAAAATGGGATTGCCACAATACATAAATAGTAGTCAAAGCAATACAAGCGTACATTATACCTTGCACCATCCATTTACCGGTGGGCCAGTTTATTAAAGGAGACGGATTTTCTGTAGGATGAAATACAAATACATTCCGCAAGACACTTTCCCAGGATTGAAAAGCAATGGCATACGGACTTTGCATAGAAAGGTCGCCTTGCAAATGAGGTAATAATACTTTAGCCAGGTAGGTTGCAAACACTCCTGTTCCAACCACTCCTATTTGCAGGAATACCAAAACAAGCATAGTACTTATTGCATAAATTGTTAGCCGCCTGTTTCCGGTAAATGCATATCCGGCGATGAACACCACTGGAAAGTATTTGATGATGGCCACAATACCTAATAAACTGCCAGCTATACCAGTTTTTCCCCGCTGTACCAGATAATGGCTGAATACTAATGTGCAGCCCACCATCAGGTATAATTGCCCTAAACGAAAATTATTGAGTAGAGCCTGACCGGTGAGCAAAATAAGTAAAGCACAGAATATCCAGTGCCATGCAGTTATTTTTTGTAAAAAATAGATGGTAAGCAGCAAAAAGCAGATATTACAGATCGTCCATATTCTTTTGGCAGTAAGCGGCTTTAAACTGGCTATCGGAAGCATCACAAAAGCGGTAGCCGGAGGAAAGGGAGAGAATTTTCCTTGTTCTGCCAAGTCCAATTCTTGCAACTTCTGGTTAAACCAAGCATCCTCATACAAGCGATGCATGTCTTTTCCTTCAAGCACTATCTTCGAAGATAAATAATAATTAGGGAAGTCAGAGTTTAATTCTTTCCAGGCTGGAATAATTCCTTTCCAGATAGTATATAACGTAAGCAGACATACCAGAATATATAAGGCAATTTTGTGTGTACGGCTGTATCTATCCATTGTGCCTTTCATTTCTGGAGGATAATAATATTATTTTAATGTAACAGCAGGTTCTTTTCAGATTCGCTTTGTAATAAGCCCTTTGGCACCTTGTAAGTCCGGTAAGCAGAAGTATGTTGTTTCATCCAGGTTTCAGCCTGGCCTGCTATCCATTCCGGACTTATCTCCTGCATACAAGAAATTTTTCCCTGGCAGGCAATGGCAGCTTCGCTTGCAGGATCGGTAAAACAAGGAGAACATGATTTGTTGAGGGAAACATGCCTGGCAAAAGCATCATTTTCATAGCCAAAATACCGGTAATGGGTAGGCCCCCAAAGTGCTATTGTTGGTATGTGCATGTAAACGGATAAATGCATGGGGCCTGAATCATTGGTAATAAACAGTCGGCAGGAGGAAAGTTGCTGCACCAATTGGTTTAGGCTCCATTTGCCTGCCACATTATAGGCCATTATTCTATGCTGCTGAAGCTTTTCTACCACCCTTTGCACATACGCATATTCATCTGCTGAACCAGTCAGGTAAAATTGATAGGCATTGTTTTTAGCCCTTGTTTGCAGGCTACGAAGCAAATCTATGAATTGGGCTGCGGGATATTTTCTCTGAGGTAAATAGGTACTCGCATTAATATTCACTAATATTTTATGTGCATCCACCTCTGCTTCCTGATAGGCAGCAGGTTCATTATTCAAATTCTGTTCTTTGTTTAACATAGCACCTGTTTTTTCAATGGCGGCTCCATAGGTAAGCTTTTCTAATGACAATACTATATCATGGATGCCTTCTGTAAGCTTTCTGTCCAAAGCGATTGTTTTACAACCACTTATCCAGGCACAAACTATCCGCAGTATCCCTATCGCTGCAGAACACCGTTCCAGGTCAATGATATAATTGGGCCGAAATGCCCGGATGCTTACAATGGCCAGATAGGTATCAGTTATAAAATGAGTAATGCTACCAGTCCGGATATAGATTACCTGTTTGAAACCCAAGAGTTCGCAGATTTCTTTGTTCTGCATAAAGGTGCAAAAAGCTATACTTTCAAAATCTACCCCAGTTTTTTCCCAGATCGAAGCGATCCGGATAATGCTTCCCATCCCCATAAATTTGAGTACAACTGCCCGGTTGTCCTCTCTTTGCTCTATGTTAACAAATCTGCGGAGCCTAATGTGGACATACCATAGCATGTTATATGGAATCTGCAAAAGCCGGTTTATGAGAAGCAGGTAGCGGATTTGTAACATAAGGGGTTAGCTTTCCTTCATTTTTTCAAGGGTCATTAATAGTTTTGCCAGCTGGGATTTGGCTTTTAATTTCATCACTCCCACAGGATTCTGGAGTACTTTCTTTTTTTCCCGGTGAAAAGCCACTTCGCTGTTTACCCGTTTCAAGGCATAGTGGTAATAAGCAGGTGAATAGGAGCGTTTGTATTCAATATCCCGGTCAGTGGAAGATTCCCAGGGCAGCGGATTTAAAAACTTATCCTCTACCTCTGTATATAGCTGGGTTCCTTTGATGGGATAAGCCAGGGTAATGGTATAATAATCGGGATCAGAAATTTTTAAATGCTGAATGGTTTCTTCGATATCTGCTTCTGTTTCCCCTGGATAGCCGAGCATAATAAAGGTGCCGGTTTGTATACCTTTCTTTTTCGCCAGTTGAATCATTTCCCGTACTTGCCCTATCTGTACCCTCCGGTCCATGGCATCAATCACAGCCTGTGAACCAGATTCAGCCCCTATCCATATCCGGTAACAACCAGTTTCCTTGAGCAAATCAATCACTTCCTCGTTCATCCGGTCAGACCGGCTGATGCATTCATAAGGAATACGTATATTATTTTCTTTCAATATAACTGCAAATTCCCGTAGCCACTTATGACTAATGGTAAATACATCGTCTACAAACCAGAGCGTATCCGGATTGTACCTTGCCTTTAGATAGAGCATTTCTTCCACTACTTTTTGTGGCGATCTCCGGCGGTAGCTTAATCCATACACGGCCCTGCTGCACCATTTGCAGGTATAGGGGCAGCCCCGCATGGTACTGACTGAAATGGCATTTTGTCCGTGACGGGTTTTCCAGGCATTTAAATATTTATGCAAATCAATGGCTTCCCGGTCAGGTATAGGAAGTTCATCCAGGTTCTTGAGTTTTTCTCTTTCTGTTGTTTGAATTACGTCTCGCCTGTTATTTTTAAAAGCTATTCCTTGAATCTGTTCAAGTACAGGAGCAGTTGAACCCTGATAGGCTTGCATAAGATCCAGCATAGTCTGTTCCCCTTCACCAATGGCAATAATATCAGCGCCAGCGTCGAGAAAATTATTAACATGATTAGTAACTTCCGGGCCACCCAGAATAACGGTGGTATGCTTTAATTCTTCCTGTTGCCTGATAAACTGGATGGTCCGGAGCACATTCAGTTTGGTCATCAGGTTGGTGTAAATAGCAATCATATCAGGCGTGTGCGCCAGCAGATATTCATAAAAGTGTACTTGCGTGGAAAAAGTAGTATCATACACCTGGCAATTAAATCCATGTTTTTTCAGGTAGGCAGAAAGGTAAAGAATCCCTAAAGGCGGATAGGGTTTCATAATAAGTTGCTCTTTAGCATCTTCAGCAAGGAAATAGGCATGGGTAAGCAGCAGTTTCATAGGCGTTTTCTGAGTTGAAGGTAAAAATGATCACTCACGCAGCCCAGTGCAGAAAGGGGCGCAGTTATCTTTTCCATCTTATTCAAAAAACGAAGCCATCCTGGCCGGGTACAGAAGAAATTCTCCAGGTAAGAAGGCGGAAGAAAAAGGCCCACCGGTGCTAATTCTATCCATTCAAAATCATCGGCAATTGTTTGATACAGTTTGTAGGGATTATAATAATACACCGGAAATGAATGGGTATCTATCACAGCTTCTGTTTTTTCTAAAAACCGGCGGAATGCTTTTTTCCAGGAACCTTTCAGCAGATAATACCCGGTTTCCCACATACAAAATGGCGGCATAATAACAGCTACTAAATTTCCTCCTGGCTTTAAGAGTATATAAGCTTGCTTCATAAACTGCGAAAGTTCAAGCGGTGAAACACAATTTAAGCCACCAAAATTTGAAAATATGAGATCGAATTTTCCCTGGGCTTGTAGTGTATGTATCTCTTGAAAACCTGCTTGTTTAAATTCCAGATTTGAAAAATATCTTTTTTGCGTTTTCTGGCGACACACCTCTATCATTTCACCAGAAATATCTGTGGCTAGTATTTGATGGCCTGACTGCGCAAACCGGATGGCATCTTCGCCGGTACCACAGTTCACTTCCAGAATATGCAAAGGCTTATCCAGCAATTTATTTTGAGCAAGTAATTCCCATACCCGCTGCCGTTGACTGCCTCCTACACTGGTAAATGTGAAGGTTTCATCATATTGATGCGCTACCGAATCAAAAGCTGCCTCCATACCTGATGATTAAATGATCTAAAGAATGGTCTTTCAGTGTGGCTGCCGGAATCCGGTAAAAGGCGGAAATGGCGCTTCTGATCTGCTTTCTGTCGAGCGAAAAGGGCGAATGCACTAACTTTTTGAGGCTCTGTATACTTTTTTGTCTGCGGTACAGCTTATGTACATAGCGTTGCAGGTCTTTGTAAAAACCTTCCGGATACGTATTGTGAAAGAGCATTGAGAGTTCGTCGGAATCCTGCCAGTTGGTTTTTTCTTTGAGTTCAGCTTTTACCCGCTCGTACAACTGTGTTCCAGGTAAAGGATAGGTAACCGATATACCAATGTCTTCCGGCAGTAAATCAAGTACCATACGGATAGTAGCCTGAATATCTGTTTTTACTTCTCCAGGATAGCCGAATTGCAGAAAAAAAGCGGCCTGAATGCCATGCGCCTGCAATAATTTTCTCGACTCGTAAATCTGCTGAATGGTAATTCCCTTATCCATGGCATCCAGTATTTTCTGCGAACCAGATTCTGCACCCAGCCATACCATCTGACAACCGGCTTTCGACAAGTTTTCTACGGTAGGCCCATGAATCAGCAAATCAGCCCGGGATTGTATTTTAAAGGTGAATTGTAGCTTTTTTTCTGCCACAAGGTCTGCAAACTGTTGTATCCAGCCTGGTTTTAAGCCAAAAATATCATCACAAAACCAGATATGTTCTGCTCCGAATGTATGCACGAGTAATTGCAGTTCTTCTACCACATTTTTGGGGCTACGGGCATGATACCGGTTGCCAAATAATGGTTTAGCACACCAGTTACATTTATAGGTACATCCTCTGGTAGTGACCACATTCAACGAAAAATAGCCATGCTTTTTCTTCCAGAGTTTTTTGTAGCTGGCAATATCAACTAAATCCCAGGCAGGCAAGGGCAGCAGATCCAGGTCCCTCAGCACCGGACGCTTTTTATTAGCTATTGTTTGCCCATTTTCCTGGTAAGCAATTCCATCGATGGCCGAATATGCCTGTTGCTTATTCAAGCTATTTACCAGTGCAAGTAAAGTGATTTCACCTTCTCCTAGAATCACAACATCCGCTCCTTGCTGAAGGTATTTCTCATAATGGTCGGTGCTATCAGAACTGGAAATAATTATGGTGCATCCCTGTTGTTTTGCCAGCCCGATCATGTGAAAAGCCGCTTCCCGCATGTTGGTTAAGCACATCTTGGAAAGGTAATTAAAGCCATCATCATAAATCACCAGTAGATCCGGTTGTTTGCTTTTCAACACTGGCGCTATTTGCTGGGGAGAATGCGCCAGCATACTATCGAACAAACTCACTTCATATCCATTTTCCCTCAGTAATGCGGCAGCATAAAGCGTACCCAGCGGAGGATAAGCATTGGCCGCTTTCCATTGCTTGGGATCGAGGTACAGAAAATAGGAATGAGTGAATAAAATTTTTGGCATCCTATCAGATCGTTGTTATTTGTTCGTTGATGGTTATTGATTATTGGTAAATGATTATTCAACATCAACATCTCGTATTCTTATCATTACATCCATTAGCTCAATAAATCTACTCCGTATTGCTTTGTAAAGGTTTGCAGGCTTTCTTCGTACCTGTCCAGTATTTTATTCCGGTGACCAGCCAGATGCATTTTGTAGATATGCTTGTTAAAGTTTAATTCGCTGAAAGCTATATTCAATCCTTTTGGTCCTTCGAACTTTCGCTGGTAATGTTTTTTGTAGAGCCAGTACAGATTTTCGTCTACGGTAGTAAGCAGTTCCTGTACCCATGCAGCACCTGGCTTTTTTTTCCGCAGTAGCTGAATCTGGCCAGATATATATCCGGGGGTTAAGTTCGGCAAATATTCCTTGATCCATAGATTTGCCTGTATAAAATCGGCGTACCCAGTAGCATTATATAAGGGTACCAAGGTGGCTATCTCAATAGCTGTATAAATATTTTTATCCTTGATTTCGAGAGTATATGGGGTAATAATATAATTCGGACAAAAATATTTCTGGCTTCTCAGTACCCACAATATTTTGCAGATCAGGCTTAGGATTGCCCTGAATATCCACAGGCGGTTGGTATCAGCAATAATAAAATAATCAATATCCGATTTTTCATCCATGTAGTTTTTGGAAAGCGAACCCGAAATGCAAATGCAGTCTACAAATGGAAGCTCCGATAACCACCGGGCATGCTTGCTGGCTATGTGTAGATACTTTTCTGCCTCCAGATTCCCTTTTCTACGCCGGCTCACCTTCTCTTTACCATCACCTATACAATAAAATCCCTCCTGTTCCCCAATCAACTGGCACCGGACTAAATACGCCAGATCCTCCTCTATAGAGATTTTGCTTGATACAGGCATATGGGTATAAATTTCATGTTCCTGAAGCGGATACTGGAAAACATCGTAATAGAGCAGTGTTTTAATGATAGCTTTGGCACAAGGGCTCAATGCTACATCAGTAGAAACAGGCAGGGTTGTTCCCAGGGTGGCGTACATAGGTGTCAGGTTTCAGGGCCAACATTTTCCACAGTACGCTTACAAGGGGCAAAAGGAAGCTTTGCGCTAAAAGTTTTTTTGCTTGGATCAATTACCGTTTACAAGACAGAATATATAATTTCAATTTATGCGTAAACGAGTTAAGCTTTCTAGTAGTCTATAAACATTAAATAGTCGGGTATAGTTTTTTGAGTTTAACCCTGGCATCTTGATTGGTGAACTGCCAATTAGCTTTTACTGCTTTGTTATTTCTGCTCTCCTGCCAGGCGCTTAGCTGTTTTATTAACTCATCCTCTGTGGCAATGTGCCTGTCAAGGCAATCTCTTTGTAACACTGATAGCTCTATTTCTGCCATATTGAGCCAACTGCCATGAGCCGGGGTAAAGATAAACTCTATCCTGTCTAAATACGCTTTAGCTTTCTCAGGTTGATAAAGTTCATAAAAAGCACTTGGTTTGTGAGCCGACAAGTTATCCTCTACTAAAGTGATTTTCTCGCATGCTTTGTAAGTAGTATCCAACAACCGGCTTAGAATCTTTACCCAGGTGAAACGGTTGTGGTTTTGCTCCACAAAACAATATCGTTTACCGGCTAATGGCTCAAAGACCATATAGATATCACGCACTCCATGTCTTGTATAGATACTGTCCTGATACTGTTTTCCATCTTTGCCTATGAAGTGTTTGCTTTCAATAAGTTGTTTGGGTGATTCATCCAAAGTGACCAGCAGCTGCTTTTCATCATATGGCCTTTCATAGACTGAAATCACTTTTTCCATTTGATAAACAAACCCTGCATTTTGTTTAGGGGGGATCACCCACATGGGCCTCAGCCAAGGCTTAAGCTCATTTTTTTTAACAGGCTTGCCACACTCGTATGGGAAATGGAGTCAATCACCTTGAGTTCTACTAATCTGTCTGCCAGCAGTTGCAGTTTCCATTTTGCCTGTCCTTGAGGCGGCTCACTACAGACTAATGCCAGCAGATGCGCTTCTACCTTCCCATCTATCTTTTTGTCGCTTCTTAATTTTCTTGTTTTCTTATCAAACATGCCCATGCCCTGCTCACAAAAACACTTACGGATACGCTCCACACTTCTGGTAGATAATTTATAAGTTTCTGCCAACTCAGTCTCACTTTGCCTGCCTGTTGTTTCATCGCTGGCTAACAGCACATAGGCTTTTTGAATATCTTTGGCCTTTCGGCTGCCTTTATTTATCCAACTACTTAAGATCCTTCTTTCTTCAGCACTGAGGGTAATTCGATAAATGACCATGGCTTTTTTGATCAAATTACCTAATTTACCTGACATCTTATATTTTATGAACTACTAAGTAATTAAACACAATTAAGTATAATATTTTCATCTACTTCAAGTTTTTTAAAATCAAGTTTAAAGTAAGTACCCAATCCTGAAAAGATGGTATAAAGTGCCTCCTTAAGTGCTTCTACAGACAGATAGTCTTCGGCTTTGAGCCAATGATATTTCACCTGCTTCCAAAATCGTTCGATCCTGTTAAGATGAGGACTATACTTAGGCAGCAAAAAGATGTATAATCCTTTCTGTTCCCATTCTTCTTTTTTGACTTCCCATAGGCCACATGTATGCCAGGAGGCGTTGTCTAAGACTATGACAGTAAACTTGGAAATAGATGTTGAGAAGGCCTCTACACATTCAATGATAAAGTCAGCGTTTAGACTCCCACTTTTCTGATAAGTAAGCAACTCATTATTTGTACTTAACAAGCCAAATACATTTATCCTTGTACTTCTTTGGGATAAAATAGGGGCGTGTTCGCCTTTTTTGATCCATCCATAAGGTACACAAGGGGTAAGGCAAAACCCTGATTCGTCTCCAAAATATAAATCTATACTGCCTGTCTGTGCCAAATAAAGCAAAGCATGTAATCGCTTGACTTTCTGCTCATATGCTTCTTTGTTTTGCAATGGCTTTATCCATTTACGGAAACGTTTCCATCGGTAGTCAATTTTTTTAAAAACCGCTTCAAGGTCATCTCACTCATAGCCGTGCCTAATTTAGCTTCTATCTCTCGCTTAGCTAATTTAAGTTGTTGTTTTTCTTTCTCTATGCTATTTTCCACTACTTCAACATGGGTAGCATTACTGGTAGTAAGGATGGGTTTTCTGCCTTTCCCTTTTTGGTTCTTTAACCCTACCACACCTGTTTTCTCAAAGCGATCAAACCACTTATAAATACTTAACTGACTTACTTGAAAAATGCTTGCTAACTTCTGTACTTGATAGCCTTGATTGGATAACAGTATACATTGGCAACGGTTACGTTCCTGATAACTTTTACTATCTTTATGAATCTTCTCTAAGTCTTGTTTTTGCTTGTCTGTAATCTTCTTGATATAACGCATAAGCAAAGATACAATTTGCCAAAATCTTATACTTAATTGTGTACTCTTACTTAGGATAGAAACAGTTTTTACTTTTAAATAATGCTACTGCAACAGTACTACCTTATTTAGTGTCGGAAGAGTGGCTTCACGATCAAGTATTTGACATTTCAATGATGGAGATATTTTCCATTTTACTGATTAAGCAGATAATCAAATCAACACCTCCTGTTAAATAAAAAATATATTTAATTTTTGACGCTTTGCGGCCATAAGCTAAAGATAACCCACTTCTGAATTCCTTCATAAATTTCCCAAAGTCATTATCCGGAACGTAAATTCCATGTTGAGTTTTCAATAAAGGACCTAGTTCTTTCACCATCATATAAGCAAGTAATGGTTTTATTGTTGTGGTATCTAAAAATGGATCAAAGATGATCGTATCGGTTTGTATACCTAATTTTACCCTTACATCTAAATCAAATAATTCAATGTCTAGATTTAATCTACCTTTGGCATAACCATAATTATGTACGGTTGAATCTCCACTTTTTGATAAAATCTCGCTCACACTATACATAATAAATAATCCAAATTTTACATATTAATTACGCTTACATCGCATTCTCCACAAACCGGAACTCTGGAAACTCTGCCCTCTGGTGAGCTTCATCAAGTAATTTAATAAGCTGGGCTGTTACATCTGCTTTCTGGCCAGAAAGATCTTTTGTTTCCTGCATATCAGTATTCAGGTCATATAGTTCAACCCTGGCTGGTTTGCCTTTTTCCAGAAAACGAACCAGTTTCCAGTTGCCCTGACGGATGGCTTGTACCGGAACTCCCTCGCCAAACTCCCAGTACAGATATTCATGGCTAGGGGCTTCTCCTTTGCCAGTTATAACAGGGGCCATAGATATACCATCCATCTGCGTGTTAATTTTTACGCCAGCCAGTTGTGTAAGGGTTGGGTAAATATCCCAGTGTGCCCAGATGTGGTCACTTACTTTTCCGGCCGCAACCCTGCCTGGTGCCCAGACGATCATAGGTACCCTAACGCCACCTTCATATAAGTCCCGTTTGATTCCCCTTAATCCACCGCTACTGTTGAAATAATTCGGATCATGGCCACCTTCTTTATGGGCGCCATTGTCGCTGGTAAAAAATACAATCGTATTTTCATCTAACTTCAATTCCCTTAACAAGTCTAGTACCTGACCCACATACAAATCCATTCTGGAGACCATGCCTGCAAACGTAGCCCTTGGCATCGCCTGCGATCTATAAGATGAGCCTTTGTTAATAAAGGGTACTTCTTCAAATATACTTTTTCCGTTAGCATCCAGATAGGGTAAAACCGCTTCCTTTGGCGCTTTTAATTCGGCATGTGGAATATTAACCGGCAGATACACAAAGAAATTGGTGTCTTTATTTTGCCTGATAAAATCCAGAGCAGCTTTTATGGTAAGATCTGTTTTAAACTGGCTGGTATCTACAACTACGGGCTGAGTAACACCATTTCTGATGGTCCATAAAGTATCATCTGTATAAGAATGTGCATCTTTTTGGTTTAAGTCACCCAGGAAAGCATCAAACCCTTTCAAGTGAGGGGCACCGTTTGTACCGGCTACGCCTAAACCCCATTTGCCGAACATGCCGTTTACATATCCTGCTTTTTTCAGTTGCTGTACAAAGGTACTATCCTGCGGACGTAAAGGAATACAATCTCCCGGTCTACCCGGAGTGTTAGGACCACCGTTACCACGAACATATGAATTTCCCATATGTTTGCCAGTCATGAGAGAGCAGCGGGAAGGGGCACAAACGGTGCTGCCGGCATAATACTGCGTAAACCGGATTCCTTCCTGTGCCATCTGGTCGAGCCGGGGTGTTTTCACTAGTTTTTGTCCATATACCCCCAGATCTCCATATCCCAGGTCGTCGGCCATAATAAAGATAATATTTACCGGTTTGTTTTTTGTTTCAATGCTTTCTGTTGTCTGGTCAGGTTTCTTAGAAGGCTGGCAACTAGTAAATATTATAATCAGCAGAATAAGCAGGCTACAGGTGATTTTCATAAATAGCAGGTTTGCAGGAATACTTCATCCAAAAATCAGGATATTGCCTGTATTCTGAAAGCACAAGGTATTTTTTATTTTATGCAGCTCTTTTATTCTTGCTTTCCCTGATTTTTACTTAAAACAGCCATTTAATAGCCTGCATCTATCTAAATAAAGGGTATAACCTACCATGTTCACCTTTTGCTTACCTATATGAAAGCAGGTTGTACACCTTTTGCCAACCGTATTTTCTAGGAATCAGGCCCTCTGGCAGTGTTACTTTGCAACGTCATCCGGCGAAAAGCAGCATGATAATCAAACACAAAATACAACCAACATTTACCATACAATAGATCATCTATTACCACCCATGAAACAAATTCTTGTATTGCTCTTTCTGATTTTTCTGGTAAAACTAGCTTCTGCCGCCGTTCCTGTACCTACACTAAGCGGACATGTGAACGATTATGCACATGTGCTCTCTGATGAAACCATTACCAGGCTGGAAAATACCTTGCAGCAACATGAGCAAAGCACCTCTAACCAGATTGTTGTACTAACCATTTCCTCTCTGGAAGGGCAAACCATTGAAGAAAAAGCCAACGAAATATTTAATACCTGGCAACTCGGACAAAAAGATAAAAATAATGGCGTACTGCTGCTAGTGGCTATCGAAGATCGAAAAATGCGGATAGAAGTAGGCTATGGCCTGGAAGCTTCCTTAACAGATGCGCATAGTGCACGTATTATCCGCAATGAACTGGTGCCTTATTTCAAACAATTTTCGTATGACGAAGGCATTACGGCAGGGGTTACGGCTATTATTGGCGCTATTCAGGGTACCTATTCTGCCGAAGACCCTGGTTTCTGGGAGACGCTGATCAGTTATGAAGGAATTCCTTTTCCGGAAGGTTTACTCGTTGGTGGCTTTGTGATGTTTATCCTGCTTATTTTTACTAGTATAGCCGTATTTACTGAAGGAGGCGCATCCTGGTTTTTATTCCTTTTTCTGCTTGTATTCTACCTTACTTTCCCTTTCGCCATTTTCGGCTCTATTATCGGATTTACTATTCTGACCTTATATGTAGGATGGTTTATTTCTTCCAAACTCTATTTTGCTACCAGTGCCGGAAGTGCCTGGCTTAGAAAATGGTCGGCAAAACGAGCCAACTCAGGTTCCAGCCGTTCTTATTCCTCCTCATCTGGCAGTTCCTACAGGTCTTCGTCCAGTTCCAGCCGGAGCAGTTATTCGGGGGGTGGCGGACGTTCTGGTGGTGGAGGAAGCAGTGGTTCCTGGTAATATTATTTTTGAGAAAGCTAAAAATGAGAAGCGCATCAGTTAAACTGATGCGCTTTTAAAAACAAATTAATCGTGTATGTAAAATTTTAATTCTTAGTCATACCCCGGTAAGGAACATTAATATCCAGTTTGCCTTTCCATGTATCGGGTACTGGTTTATTAAGTGTCCAGTGAATGGCATTAATCACCAAGCGCTGGAAAGATTCCACCTGAAAATCTTCCGGATGTCCCATGGTGGTAGCAAACACACGGGCACCATTGGCTGTTTTCCAGGTCCAGGCTACCGGGTTATCGGCATAGTTGGGTTTATCAGGATTTACAGCTTTTCCCATCAGCAGCCAGGTGGCCCCTTTCGCAGGATAATCAGGAATTACTTTATACAGCCAGGAACGCACATGAAAACTAGGGTCAACACCTTTCAAAATCGGATGTTTGGCGGCTTCAGGAATGACAGTTACATCGGTGCTGCACTCATGACCACAATGGGTATGATTGGCTTTGCCACCCCATCCGGGAGGCGAGCCTAAGGCAAATTCTCCAAAAGCATTCCATTTTTCCAGCGGATGCCCCGCCGGATAGTTGAAAGAATGGGTACTGGTACGGAATCCCATAATAGGTTTACCAGATTTAAGGTAATCATCAATGTATTTTACCTGCTCGGCTGGCAAACGTCTCCAACGCAGATAAAATACAGCCAGGTCTGCCTCTTTTAAAGCTTCCAATCCGGGTATATTCTCTTCTGCATTCTGGTCGGGAGAAGATTTAAGCACTTTCACCCGCATATTATAATTCTTCTCCAGTTCAGCGGCAATCAAGGGCAAAGTAAACTCACCGCTGTATTCATGATCGCCGGTTACAAATACTACCAGTGGTTTTTTAGATGTAGATTGAGCCCTCAGGCTTGTAGAAAATAAGAGTGCAAAAGCCAGTAGGTAAACAGAAAAGAGGATTACTATTTTTTTTCTCATATAATAGGTTGGTTTGCATGTTAAGTCCGGTTCAGTACCAGAATGAACTGCCTTATCATTCGAATATTACATAAAATTACAGTATGATACAATTTTGAAGTTTTCTATAGACTTATTTAACGGCTTTAGGTATGGTTAGCGTATTTAACTCATGCCCTGCAAAAGCCAAATCATGTAAATATGTTGTCTTATACTCATCGCTATGCGTGATAGCTAAGTATTTATCCAAAATATCCGTATATGTACAAATTTTGTGTAACCTTTTACGAGAAATACGTATACCACCATAAAACAGCTTTTAAAGGCTGCATAAAAACATATTATATTCCATAAGATAAGGGAGGGGACCTATTAGGGAATTAGATTTTTTAATTTGTTGCATTTATTATTACCAGTGTATTGGGCCAATATGGAATTCTGAATGAGCGTGTAAAGCCCATACATAGCACAACATGAACGAAATAGTATTGTAGTCGAACATAAACGTATATTACCCGAAAAAAGGCTTCTCATGGAAGCCTTCTTTTTTATTGTATCTCCAATAAAAACTGACATTTATAAATCGTATGTTCTCTCTGCTATTCAGGCATTAATCATCAAAATCTTCCGGATCGGGCATGCAGCCTCCTCTTTCCGAGCAATCCTGATCTTCGTCATCATCCCAGTCGTCGTCATCGTCTTCATCATCATCCAGCCAGTCATCTACGTGGTCGAATGTGTCATCATCATTATCGTAATTTTCCATAAATGTTATTTTCTGAAATATACAGTTGAAACGCTTTTTCCAAGGTTGCCGTTTCCTTTTATAAGAATATGTGCCTGATTATGTCATGCTCAATTATAATGTTGTTCTGTCAGGTTACGTTTCTGTGTGACTCCATAACACTGTTGTTCTGTCATTTTACAAGTCTGTTCTATTCACTTACCGTTCTGTTCAGGGTATGTACGCTGCTGTTCTAACTATGTACTATTCTGCGCTGGCTTCTGACAACCTTGTTCTACCTTCTTGCAGGCCTGTTCTGGTTATTTACTATGCAGTTCCGGTTATAAACTTGTATTATTACAATTGCACATGAATATGATCGTCGTGGCGGACAGCCTGGCAGCCATGAAAACGGATATTTTGATACTTTTCCAGATGCAAACGTTGCCTAAGATGAGGCTCGATAAATAATTTACCTATGGAACGATGTTTCACCAATATGGTAATAAGCATTCTGGTACGTTCGGCATCGAATGCCATTTTCTTTTTATTTCCCTCTGGAATAATTTTGTTTAATAACCCATATTGCCAATATCCTTTCGCCATACAAACGGCAGGCATATTTGTTTCGCCAGGCTGCGGAGGCTCACTCACACCATACCCTATAAACGAAGGGGATACGGCCTGTAGTTTCTTACCAGTAGCCGGTTCCTGATAAAAGAATGCAAGATCTACCTTACGGCCATCGTTGTGACTTAAATGAGGAACCAACGGAAACCCATCTGCAAAGGGAAAGTTTGCATCCAGATAACAAGTAATGCTCCCAGGATACTTTTCCTGTAAAGTCTTTGAAACAGAAATTAAAGTTTCTTTCAATTCTGTTTTTATATAATGCCGGTTAAGCACACAAGTCAGTAAAGTAAGTGGCTGCAAGGAACTAATTTTAGTAATACCTATGGGTAATGGTACACGGCCTGTTCTGGCAGCAATTACAGGAATAAGTGTGAAAGAAATAAGAGTATATCCGCTTATGAAAATTCCAGTTTTGTACAGAGTTGCCATTCCTTTGGAGGAAATGCGCCGGGTTACATAGCGAAAGAAAGGAATGCACAAAAGAAGAATAAATCCCCCTACCTGCGTAATGATGGTAAGTAGAACAAATAGAGTTGTATAGCCTATAAACCGGTTTATTTTCATTGTAAAGCGTGATCTTTTCTGCTATTTATAATCGTTTACTACTATTGAGAATGTACGTTTAGCATCACATTTATAAATTTTATTATACAACTTAGATGTTTCTCTATTTCTCCTGTTTATTGCATAAGTTATAAGGCTTATGGTCTATCTTTTAAGTACTTATAATTTTAACTATTCGAAAATGGTTGCTGGTGCAGCTATAAAACAGCTTTTTTTGTGTCATTAATAGGATTGAAAAGGACAATAGTATAACAAAAACGAGCACTAGTACGCAGCAGCGGCATCTCAGTAGATAATCCTACATTGAAACATTTTTGCAAATTATTACAAAGGCAATATTGCATGGATTTGTGTATTTTTTAATCGGACACAATAAGTTTACTTTCATCTATTGTATCACTTTAAACAACCAGTACAATGAGATCTTATAGTAATCACGAAAAGTATTCCGGCATTTATGCCTACGAAATCGGACCTGATCACATTAAGGTACTATTCAGAGATGGTGCTCTCTATAAATATACCTATGCGAGTGCAGGGCGTTCTAATATCGAAGCCATGAAGCAGTTAGCAATCAGTGGCGCAGGGCTAAACAGATATATTAACACGCATGTTAAGAGAAATTACGTTAAACTTTAATACACACAAAAGGGCCGGATTAAATCCGGCCCTCATTTTTTAATAAATTCTTCTTTCTTCCTCCCGGAACTTTTCATTTCTTCTATCCGAGCTTTTGTCAGGCTATACATAAGGACTGTGTTTTATTTCGTTGATTTTGTCAATTTCCGCCAGCCTTCAGTAAGAAAACCAATGCCATATCCAAAAAGCTGCACAAAAACCGCAGCAGTGCTTAATATCCCTACCTGTAAACTTTGATTTTTACGGGTGGCATCAATGAATATCAGCAGGATATATACTCCCAGCAAAACAAGCGCTGTTTTAAACAGGAAACCGGAAAATAAAGCCAGCAAAGGAATGCTCATACAGAATAAAGTAAACAAAGCCGGGAAAGTATGAACAGTTTTTAATTCTTTGGGAAAGTACCTGGAAATATTGATGCGGGCCCGTCCGAAAAAATGCAGTTGTTTGTAAAACTGGCTGAAACTTGTACGCCGTTTATGATATACATAAGCATCTTCAATCAGTCCGGTTTTAAAGCCATGTTCGATGATGGAAATGGTGTAAATAATATCTTCTCCCATGCGGGTAATAATGTAGCCGCCTACCGTTTCATATACTTTGCGGGAGAGCCCCATATTAAAACTTCGGGGATGAAACGGCCCTCCTACCCTTTTTTTATTTCCTCTGATGCCACCAGTGGTAAACAGCGAAGTCATAGAATAACTGATGGCTTTTTGTACTGGTGTAAAACTTAGATGCGCCCGGTCAGGACCGCCATAGGCATCCAGCGGAAGAGCATTCAGATAAGCCTCTACTGTAGCAAAATAATGTTCGGGAATAAGGCAATCAGAATCAAAAATCACAAAATAATCGCCTGTGGCCCGTTCAAATCCATAGTTGCGGGAAAAGCCTTGTCCGCTGTTTTCCTTGTAAAAATACCGGATGTCGAGTTGTGAAGAGAACTGGTCTACAATGGCATCACATTTCTTCACAGACCCATCTTCAATCACCAGTACCTCAAAATTCCGGTAGGTTTGCCGGGTAAGTGTTTCCAGTAATTCCCTGATTTCATCTGGCCGGTTATATACCGGAATAATAATAGAATATCTACGCAAGAGAGAAAGCAATTGAGAGATTGAGTGTATGTGTGATTGAGTGATCAAAGGTAAATCAATTCACACATTCGCTCAATCACTCATTCACCTATTTTTAATAAGCGCCCTGGTATTTACGGATGCCCCATTCGATGGTAAGCAGAGTCATAAATAAGAAGAAAAGCCATTTCAAATGAATAAGCTCCAGCAATTCTTCGCTGCTCTGAATAATGTCAGGCGGCGGATTGGCAGAAAGCGAAGCGGCCAGGTCGTTGAATTGGGTAGGCAAGTAAAAACGTCCGTTGGTCTGTTCAGCTAACTTCTTCAGCAGTGTATGATCTGCAGTAGTATTCAGGGCTTCCAGTTGCAGGTCTTTAACCGTAAACTCTCCGGTTACCTGTTCAGCTTTGCCTTGCACCTGTGCACTGGCTTTGTAGCGGTAAATACCTTTGGTTAATCCACTGATTTCAAAGCGGGGATTATCTTCGCTGTTGGTAAAAGTATATTTATTGGTTTGATTCTCATCATCAGTAAGTTCGAGAGTAATAGGAATTCCATAAATCCGCTCATAAATATCATTATAGGTTTCTGCCTCAAAAATTACCTTTTCGGAATCCAGGAACTCATCGGCAATGGGATATACTCTAAGTTTACGCTTATCTTCTTTGGCGGAAAGATACTGTACCAGTTTACTCACCAGGTCATCTACGGCATCATGCTTTTCCGTTAAGTTGAATTCTTCCAGCCGCCACTCCCACAAGCCATCCCCCATCAACGTTGCCGATTTACGGGTTTTATCGGTATGCACCACCAGCAAAGGCTTATTAGTAACCAGATTACCAACCCGCTGGTACAACAATACCTCAGCACTGGCCGGCACTTTATATTCACCAAACGGAACAGCCACCGGCGGCAGTTTCTGTAAGGTATTAGCCTGCTCTGGTGAATATTTGAATATATTAAAACTACTATTGAATACCGGCGTTACCTGGTCTACCTGCCCCATCCGGCTGCTGATTTTTACTGCATTATTGCTGCCATTAAGCTGCCCAATATTGGTCTGTGCGCCTACAATGTACCACACTGGTGTATTGCTATCAATAAACTTACGGGCCATTGCCAGACCATTATTATAATTATCCGGAATCTGATGCAGGATGAGCAAATCATACTTGCTTTCTTTGGGCGTAGCTTCACCAGCAATTACAATCTCCAGCTGGTAGTTTTCATTTTTTTCCAGAATACTTTTAATCGCTTTTATGTCCGGATGCGGAGTAAGTGCCAGCAGCAATATCTTTTCCTTGCCATCAATTACATCAATATACGCATCCCGGATATTATTCTGGGCAGTGAATTCACCGTCTGCCGCATCTATTTCTACCGTATAATGCTGCATGCCTTTTACATTGGCTGTATGCACAAAATTTACTTCCTGCACATCATTATTGCCCCGGAAGGATACATTCTTTTTTTCAATTACTTTTCCATTCTGTTTGAGTGAAACAGCCGCCAGTTTGCCGGCATATCCGGTACTATGCACCTCCGCTACCACCGGAAATTTATTTCCCAGATAGGTGATTTTATTAAAATAGAGGGTTTTCAGATTTAAGTCCCGTTTGGGTATGGTATCACCTAAAGCTACCGGATAGATCGGGAAATTATAGGGTAAATATTCCGGCGAAGATCCCTGGTTATAAATACCATCTGATACCAGCACAACTCCAGCCAGGTTGCGGTTGAGGTAGTTACTCTGAATATTACTCAGCATCTGGCTCAGGTTGGTTGAATTGCCGGTAAATGTATTGCGGCTCAGGCTGGTACTATCTGTAGCGGAATTAAGAAACTGTATATCTACATTGATTCCTTTATCCTGTAAGGTCTGGTTAAAGCTGCGGATGCCTGATAACAAATTATTCAACTGGGCTGAGTCTGAAGTAAGTGCCACCGATTGTGAATTATCAACAGCCAGCACAATGGTAGGCTTCTCATACGAATTTTTTACCTGTTTGATAAAAGGGCTTAGTAGCAAAAAGCATAATAAACTCACTACTACAAAGCGGCAGGCGGCTAATATCAGATTGAGATTTTTTCCCCAGACTGGCTTTTTCTGGTATAAAACGGCTGCATATACCGCACCCACAACCAGGCAAAGCAGTATAAACCAGGGTGAAGAAGATATTAATAATTGAAAACGTTCCATAGTCGGGTATTTACTAAGCGCAAGCTAACAATGCCATACGCTGCAACAGAGGCATCAGTACAGATTAGGCATTGATGTGTTAAGTTAACATAAATTACAGATTATAACGAAAATGGCTTTATTTGATTGTAATTTTTTGCAGATGTTGTAAGGCTAAAAATGTAATCGCAATCGAGCCAGCCACACAAATTTCTCCGGTGAGTATTTTGCCTGGTACTTCGGCCAATGGTATTTTTTCAATCACAATATTTTCGGTGGCATCCAGGTGCTGTTCATGGGTTTGTTCCACCTGCTGCGCCAGAAACAGGTGAATGCGGTTGGTATCTTTGGTCGGATTGTCGAAAACGGTAGAAAGCCTGGTGATTTGTGTAGAAGTATAGCCGGTTTCTTCCCGCAATTCCCGTAAAGCGGCTTCCTCGGCAGGTTCTTTGTCCGAATTAAATACCCCTCCCGGAAGTTCGAGTACTATTTCCTGAATCCCATGTTTATACTGCCGCACAAAAATAACCTGTTCATCAGCCGTAACCGGAAACACAATCGCTACCTCTGCCCGGACACTTACAAAATAATCATCAATAATGCTTCCATCCGGCAAGCGAACTTCATCCCGGCGGAGTTTATACCATTTATGTGTAAATACAGGTTCAGATTTAAGGGTTTCCCACTTTTTAATTTCAGACATAGATTGAATTACTGAATTAATGAATTACTGAATTACTGAATTACTGAATTACTGAATTACTGAATTACTGAATTACTGAATTACTGAATTACTGAATTACTGAATTACTGAATTACTGAATTATAATAATTATTTTTATTTATTCTGACCTTCTGTAATCCTGTCATTCAGTAATTTCTTTGCGTAAAAATACGTTTTAGCCGCCAATGCATCATCATAGGTATACACTTCTTTGTGGCGGTGCTGGTGAAAAAAGCTAACCATGGCAAAATCACCTATACAACCGCTCATGTGCAGCAGCAATGCGGAGAGGAAAACAAATTCTGTTTGAACGCCAGAGAGTAAAAAGCCAATTAGCAATATTATATTGATAACCACACAAGGCGCAAAAGCCACGAAATAAAAAGCTTTCTTTCCAGCAACAAACCGGTCGGCCAGGGCATAAAATATCAACTTACGCCATTGGGCTACATAACTTACTTTCTCAGCACCTACTTTCCGGTACGCCAGCCCATGAATCCACTCGTGCAGAGGCAATAATATAAAGAAGAATAGGGCAAAACCCAGGCTGGCTTGTAACAATACATCTATTCCTTGCAATTGTCCATTGCGATAACGTAGGAAAATGACAAGCGCTACCAAGCATACTATTGCAATGTTAAGAGCATAGAAAACCGTGCGGATGCTGTTTTTGATCCGTAATTGAGCTTGTACAAATGCAAGCAAATCCTGGTGGGCAAGTTCCCGGAGTAAGGTATATTCTTCAGGATTGTGCAGGGTTTCCGGTTGTAAGCTCAAGGGAAAACGGATTATAAAACTCTTATATTGACAATTTTAACTTTATATAGAATTGACAACATGAAAACAATCGTTTCGACTTAAAGTTTGCTTATAACGGGAAAATATCTTATTTACGAAACTACCGGCCATTTAAAAGTAGATTGCAAATTGATTCTTCTTCCGGATTCCTGGGAATTTCTGGCCGCTTCGATGATTTCCAGTACATGCAGGGAATGTTCAGCGGCAATGAGCGGTTCTTTGCCGGTAGCCAAACTTTCTGCAATTACCGAAGCACCCTGTTGCCACACGTAGGTTTTTGGATCAGTTTCATAGCGGACTGTTTTTTCATTTTCCATCGTTGCCATATCTACGCCAAAAGGTGCCCAGTCATAGCCGACCAGGTGCATGTTCCCCCTGGTTCCTACAATAGAAACTGTGGGCCGCTCCTGTCCTTTGCCCTCATGTCCATACGGGTCAAAATAATTAAAACCGCTTTGTACATGCGATAATACCCCATTATTGTGTTCCATCAGGATCATGGCATTATCTTCAGCATCCACTTTAATTTCGCCTTTATTCTGTGTTTTACGGGTGGGCGTAATAATATTGAGCATAGCCATTACCGATTTTACTGGTCCCAATAGGCCGGTGAGCGTAGCCAGGTTATAGACCGCCAGATCTGGCATGCTTCCACCAGTTTTTTCGTAAAAAAATGCTGACCAGTCTGGTCCCAGGTGGCCATAGTGAGCATGGGCAGCAGCCACTTTACCTAGTTTTCCTTCGGTTAACATACGGGCCATAAAGGCAAACTGCGGACTATTTACCACAGCTGGCGCTCCCCAGATGCGAAGTTTTTTCTGTTTAGCTAATTCTAAGAGCGCCCGTCCTTCCTGATAGGTATTGGCCATAGGTTTTTCGCTCCATATATGCCTGCCAGCATTCAAAGCTATTTTATTTAACCGTCCATGTTCCTGCATATCGGTCAGGTTTACCAGCAAGTCAAATTTGCTGCCTGCCAGCATCCGGTCTATGTGAGGATACGCATTGGTTATTTTATAGGTCTGAGCCGCTTTTTTCGCCCGTTCCGGAATAATATCGCAGGTAGCCACCAGTTCCACATACGGCGATTTTGATAAGTGTGGCAGATACATGTTTGAGACACTTCCACAACCGATTACCCCAACTTTAATTTTCTTTGCGGGCTGAACATTTCCTGCGGATGTAGCCAATGGAGCCAGCATAGCAACTGTGCCAAATTTTCCACAAGTAGTTAAGAATTTCTTTCGGGAGATAGATTTCCGGGAATTCATATGGGTATAGGCTAAGTCAGGTTATATGATAAAGGTATGTATTGAATCCACTGTGTATTACTAAAATTTTTCAGCAGAGGCTAAAGCGTAACTAGCTTTTATAATTGTGCTCGAAGCCAATATTAAGTTCAAGAATTTAAGCTTAGCAAGCAAACACGACACCTTCAAAATATTCTGCAGATGGGTTTATTATTTTATGTACTTTCCTACCTGTTACATAATAATTGCCTTCTGCCAGTTTTCCAGACTAACAGAAGACAAGATGATTTATCAGTTTATAGACTGGAACATCATCACAGCATCTGATTATGTTCTAGTCTATTGATTAGACTACTATGGCTTTACTGTTCCGGAATTGATTGAATTTTCCCTTTAACAGCAATTTACCTAACCACATAGGCCAGATAATAGCCAGAAACAGATAGCCATTCAGGCCAATTTCAGCCAGCAGTTTCCATTCCAGTATATTACCCAGGCCATCAAGCAAACAGCAAATTCCAGTGAGTATAGAAATAAAACCAAAGTGTCTAAAAGCCGGGTATAGCACCAGACCTGTACCTACCCACCAGACACCGGCAACTACTACTTCCAGCATGTTCCATAAGCCATCATTCACCAGAACAGTGATACTTTTGAAAGCAACGCTGATCATTTCCTGCTCTGAGGAACTTGCTGCCAGATATTCTTTCATCAGATGCGGCCACACTACCGCCAGAATAGCGGCTCCAATAGCTCCAACCAGCACATAAGAAAGTCCGCAAAAGGTAAGCAACATATGCCATTGGGTTTGTTTTTTCAGGAGCTGATGCAGATAAAAAATTGCAGGCAATAGCATCAGATAGTATCCAAACATATCCAGTATGCAGAACCACTTGGCATACGCATATTGGTGAGATACCGCAAGCAGTTGTGTTGGACTGGAGAAAAGGTCAATGTTGAATTCGACCACAATCATTCCCAGCAGCAGGCAAGCCAGGCATAGTATGCCAGAAACAATGGAGATTATACCTACTTGTTTTTCAAAAGAAGCAGAAGTCGTCATATATTTATCGGGTTTTATAAAAGTAAAATTGCAAACAAATGACCTCTGCGCACAAGGATACTTTGCGCCAATATCTGGGCAATTCATGCCAATCTCATATACTCTGTTAGAGAATTATGTATCCTCTCCCCGCATTCGCCTTACAAATCTGTATATTTAATCTCCGTACTTCGCCACATAAAATAACTCTTTAACATAGCTTATATGTCTAACACACCCTACTCCAGAAGAGGATTTGTAAAAAACACCTTCAAAGCAGGTACACTGGTTACGCTGCCTTCATTATTGCACGGACAACCGCAACAAGCTGCGGAGAAAAAGAAAATTGTGGTAGTAGGCGGTCATCCGGATGATCCTGAAAGCGGAGCTGGTGGTACGATTCCCTTACTTGTGAAGGCTGGTCATGAGGTGACGCTGATGTATTTTACAAATGGAGATGAAGGCATAGCAGGTAAATCCCATGAAGAAGCTGCCGCTATCCGCAAAAAAGAAGCTACAGAAGCCTGTAAAATTCTCCATACCAAACCGCTTTTTGTAAATCAGGTAGATGGCGAAAGTATTATTACTAATCCGGAGATGAGCAGGTTTCAGAAATTGCTCTGGGCAGAAAAACCGCATGTTGTATTTACGCATTGGCCCATAGATTCTCACAAAGACCATCAACTGGCTAGTGTATTAACCATTCAAGCATGGATGGAAGCACCGCAACCTTTTACTTTATATTTTTATGAGGTGTGTACCGGTACTCAATCTTTTGTGTTCCATCCTACCGATTATGTAGATATATCGGATACCCAGGCCTTAAAATACAAGGCGCTTGCCTGTCATGCCAGTCAGCATGTGATTGGTAAGGATGGAAAATATACGCAGGAAATGTATGATTGCGGCCATCCGGCTATGGAGGACTTTAGAGGAAAAGAATTAGGGGTGAGAGCTGCCGAAGCATTTATCCGGATGACCGGAAAGGGAATGGGCAAATTAATTATCTAGCATATAAATTTCTGATTCATTCATAGCCAACAGAAAATCCCTGCTCACACGAGTTATAATGTAAACAGGGATTAATCTAAGCTTAATTTCAGAGTTATGCAGGTTGTAGCTGCCTTTTATCTAATTCATTCCAGATAAGCGCACTGGCACCTAGTACAGCTGTATTGGCACCAACTAATCCTGAACCCAGTATTTTAACTTTGCCTTTATATAAACCCATGATGTATTGCTCCATGTATTTGCGGGTAGGCTCAAACAGGTAATCGCCAGCTCTAGTGAGGCCACCAAATAAAATGATAGCTTCCGGCATGGCAATCGCTACTACATCAGCCAGTTTCAATCCGAGAATTCGGCCAGTATACTCAAAGGCTTCAATGGCTATTTTATCGCCTTTCAAGGCAGCTTCTGTAATCATTTCCCCGGTTAAATCATCGAAGCTTACTTTGCGGAGAGGGCTGTCTTCAGTATGGTCGGCGAGCAGTTTATATACAGTCCGGCGGATACCAGTTGCAGATACATAGGTTTCCAGGCAGCCTTTTTTTCCACAGCCACACATGCGGCCATTCACTTTCACCGTCACGTGCCCTAATTCACCTGCAAATCCATCTGCCCCATACATAATGTCGCCATTCACGTAAAAACCACTGCCCAAACCTGTGCCCAAAGTAACCACCAGAAAGTTTTTCATTCCTTTGGCTACACCATATTTTAGTTCACCCAAGGCAGCCGCTTTAGCATCATTGGTTAATACTGCTGGGATTCCATATTTTTCCTGTAGTATTCTGGCCAAGGGCACATATTGTTCCCAGTTCAGGTTGGTAGGCTTTTCAACAGTGCCTTTATAATAATTTCCGTTGGGCACTCCCATGCCAATGCCTTTCAGTTCTGTAGTATCAGCAATACTTGCATAGGTTTTTTCTATGGTTTGGTACAGCCGCTCTAAAAATAAGGAGAGTTCTTCTGCCGGCCCCACTTCTACTGGCGCTACGGTCGGCATACTGGTTGCGACTAGACAGTTACCGGCCCTGTCTACAAATCCGATTTTCGTATTGGTCCCTCCAATATCAATTCCTAAGGTAACCTCTGTTTTGCTCATAGGTAATCAGCTTGTGCTTGATTCGTGTATAGAAAAATAAATGAATTTCAATCAACCGTTCTCACATACTTTTATGATATCCGGCAGGGCGTGAATATAGAAATAAATTAAAAAGAGTAGAAAAACTCCGTAATATAAATTATTATTGCCTGGGTTAAAAGTACATCCGTTGCCTGTAGCTGCGCTTACTATAAACTTATCAGCCTAAAATAAGTATAAGTAATTCAAGAAAAGAAAGCAGTCGTAATTTCCATTTATTCTGCCTTCTCACCTGATTTTTATTCAGCGTAAAGTGTATTTATACTCTTTGTCCCTAATTACATGATCTGTATTTCCTCACCCGGTTTAATTATATTTTCTGCTGTTCATGGAAAATAAACATGCGCTGACACAAGTTACCCCGGCTGGTTTGCTGGTAGCTCTTGGTATAATTTACGGGGATATTGGTACCTCTCCCTTATATGTAATGAAAGCCATTATCGGCGAAGGCGGCACTATTCAACCAGATGTAGTGTACGGGGGAATTTCCTGTATCGTATGGACACTTACTTTACAGACCACCCTTAAGTATGTAGTGCTTACCTTGCGGGCAGATAATAATGGGGAAGGTGGCATATTTTCCTTATACGCTCTGGTAAGGCGTCATGCCAGATGGCTTACCATACCGGCTATTATCGGAGGAAGTGCCCTACTGGCAGATGGGATCATTACACCTCCGATTTCAGTGGCTTCTGCGGTGGAAGGCTTACGCATTCTCTATCCTCAGATTCAAACCATACCTATCATTATTGGCATTCTCACACTTTTATTCCTGTTGCAGGGATTCGGAACCCGTATTGTTGGAAAAGCCTTCGGACCCATGATGCTCGTCTGGTTTCTGATGCTGGGCACTCTGGGTGTTATTTCTATTCTCGAACACCCTCAAGTTCTGAAAGCTTTTAATCCGTATTATGCCTATGAACTATTAGTAATTTATCCTGGTGGATTCTGGCTGCTGGGGGCTGTATTCCTGTGTACTACTGGTGCCGAAGCATTGTATTCCGACCTGGGACATTGTGGCAGAGGAAACATAAGGATAAGCTGGATATTTGTAAAGTCTTGTTTACTGCTTAATTATTTTGGGCAAGGTGCCTGGCTGATCACACAATCCGGGAAAACGCTGGCACAGAATCCTTTTTATTCGATTATGCCTGAATGGTTTCTGATTTTTGGTATTGCCATAGCCACAGTTGCTGCCATTATTGCCAGTCAGGCACTCATTACCGGTTCGTTTACGCTGATTGGTGAGGCCATTCGACTCAATTTATGGCCAAAAGTACGCTTGCGGTACCCTACTCTTTCAAAAGGACAGGTGTATGTACCAAGTGTAAATAAATTATTATGGGGTGGTTGTGTAGCTATTGTAATGTATTTTGAAGAATCAGAAAATATGGAGGCTGCGTATGGTCTGGCCATTACGGTTACCATGCTGATGACTACTATCTTATTCTGTTATTATTTATACACCCGGCGCTATGCTACTACAGGTGTATTCCTTTTTCTGCTTACCTATCTTACGATCGAACTTTCCTTTCTGGTAGCCAACCTGATAAAATTTCCACATGGTGGATGGGTTTCATTAGCCATCGGAATCGTACTCATTGGGGTAATGTATATATGGCTTAGGGCCTATCGCATTAAACTCCGGCTAACAGAATATGTGCATCTGCACGATTATATTCCTGCGCTGAAAGCCCTCAGCGAAGACCGCACTGTGCCCAAATATTCAACACACCTGGTATTTATGACCAATGCCAACCGTACCAATGACATTGAATCTAAAGTTATTTATTCTATTCTGCAAAAACGTCCCAAACGGGCCGATATTTACTGGTTTGTTCACGTAGAAACGCTCGATGAACCCTATACGATGGAGTATGAGGTACATACCATTGTACCCGATGATATCATCCGGGTTACTTTCAGGCTGGGATTCCGGGTAGCACTGCGTATTAATCTATTTTTCAAAAAAGTGGTAGAGGATTTGGTAAAGAATGGCGAAGTAGACATAACCAGCCGCTATGAGTCGTTAAACAAGCAGAATGTGACTGGAGATTTCCGCTTTGTTGTACTGGAAAAGTTCTTATCTTTTGAAAATGACCTCCCCTTCTGGGAACGCATGACTATGGATGCTTACTTTTTTATCAAGAATTTTACTACGCCTGAAGACAGGTGGTTTGGCCTGGATACAAGTTCTGTAAAGATTGAAAAGGTTCCATTGGTTATCAGGCCAGTAGAAAATGTACCCCTCATACGAATAAAATAAAAGTTAGGTAATAGCAGTTACTACCTAAAAAACGTATGATATAAAACGGGCTTCACCAAGTTACAGCAAGGCCCATTTTTATTGTTGAATACTTACGCTATTATAAACCACCAAAGGTTGCGTTTCGTTTACCGGGTTTGTATCCGGAAGCCTGCTGCAAGAATGCATCTGCTCCCCTTCTGGCTAGTAACTGCGCTAGTCCAACTGCCACACTACTGGCTACTGTCCAGGCAATGGCTTCTTTCCAACTGGTATCAGGGGAAGCGGGATTTAGGGGAGGATCATTCTTCATTACTTTTTTCCAGCTCTTATTAAGCAATGAACGTACAGCAGTTCCCGCCAGGGTAGCTGAACTTGCAGCCACCATACCCAAAAGTTCTTCACTGGATAATTTATGTTTTTTTTTCTTCTTTTTCTTCTTCATAAGACATTACTTAGTTTCAATTGCTTTTAGTGTATACTGTCATTAGTCACTGAAAGTTAGAAACATAGTAAAATAATTTATCAGAGATTTATCTGACCTTTGCCTCAATTGAGAAAAACTAAGGCGAAAGCACCACTCCTTTTTCATTTTTTTGAAAAGGATTGGTGCTTTCGTTCTGATCAGGCACACTGCGAACTGTTAAAAAGGTGGGTTATCATCTGGAGCAGGGCCACTCGAAGGAGGTACACCACGGTTTGCCCGGCTACCTAAGGTAATCGTTCCCGGAGGCATATCAAATTCTGAAGGTATTGCATTCATTTCCGGAAAGGTAGC
This sequence comes from Rhodocytophaga rosea, assembly GCF_010119975.1. Taxonomy (GTDB): domain Bacteria; phylum Bacteroidota; class Bacteroidia; order Cytophagales; family 172606-1; genus Rhodocytophaga; species Rhodocytophaga rosea. The sequence continues at coordinate 5,963,841 of NZ_CP048222.1, read as the reverse complement.
ACTGCCAAAAGGAGACAGATTTCCAGTATCCATATCAGCAAACTTGGTAAATTTACCCACAAATTTAAGCTGTACGGTATCCAGAGAACCATTCCGGTGTTTGGCTATAATCACCTCTCCCATATTGGTAGTTGGATTACCACTTTCATCCTGTGTAATGCCATAATACTCAGGACGGTACAGGAATATAACCATATCCGCATCCTGTTCAATTGACCCGGATTCACGCAAATCCGAAAGTTGTGGCTTTTTCTCCCCTCCTCTTGTTTCCACAGCCCTACTCAACTGCGAAAGTGCAATCACTGGTATATTTAATTCTTTGGCAATATTTTTCAGTGCCCTGGAAATAGAAGCAATTTCCTGCTCCCGGTTTCCGCCACCCCCTTTTCCGGATGAATCGCCAGACATAAGCTGCAAATAATCGATAATGACGAGTTGAATATCATGCTGAGCTTTTAACCGTCGGCATTTAGCACGTAATTCAAGTATAGATAAGGCTGGCGTATCATCAATAAAGATAGGGGCAGATTCCAGGTTCCGGATTTTATAATGCAATTGTTCCCACTCGTATTGAGCCAGGTTTCCCTTCTTAATCTTTTCACTTTCCAATTCCGCTTCCGCTGAAATAAGCCTGTTTACGAGCTGCACCGATGACATCTCCAGAGAGAAGATAGCCACTCCCATATTAAAATCTACCGCTGCATTCCGCATAGCCGATACTACAAACGCTGTTTTTCCCATGCCCGGCCTGGCAGCTAGAATTATTAAATCCGACCTTTGCCAGCCTGAAGTAATGCGGTCTAAAGCGCTAAAACCAGTTGGAACTCCTGTTAATCCATCTTCATGGTCCTTTTTAGCTTCCAGCTCTTTAATAGCCTGCTGCATTAGGGTACGCATATCGGCAAAGTTCTTCCGGATGTTGGACTCTGAAATTGTAAACAGGTTTTGCTCGGTACGGTCCAGGAGTTGAAACACATCTGTTGTATCCTCAAAAGCATCCCGTTGAATTTCAGAAGCGATAGTAATAAGTTCCCGTTTAATGGATTGCTGGGTAATAATACGGGCATGCGCTTCAATATTAGCTGCTGAGTTCACACGGGAAGTAAGCTCAGTAATATAAAACGGTCCACCTGCCATTTCCAGCTTAGCAGTGGCTCTGAGCTGCTGGGTAACCGTAAGAATATCTACCGGTTCAGATTGTGCAAAAAGGTCTAATATAGCACGGTAGATCTCTTTATGGGCATCTTTATAAAAACTCTCGGGCTTCAGAATATCTACAACGGTAGTTAATGCATCTTTTTCAATCATAAGCGCCCCCAGCACAGCTTCCTCCATTTCCAGGGCCTGGGGTGGAAGTTTACCCATACCAGTATCCAGAAGACGGTTTGCACCTATTCGTGTACCAGTATTTGAAAATGCTTTTCTAAACTGTTTTCCTGAATCCATAATAATAAAACTAATCAATCGTAGGCACAATCGGAACCGTATCTGTTATAAATTTTCACGGCTGTATTGTAGACAGAAAAACCCTGCCTGGTGTAAACCGCAGGGTTTTTGTACCGAATTATTTTTTAAACAACTGACTACCTGCCAGCTGCAAAAGCCTGTATAAACCTCCAGTTAAACCTGCTCGCTGATCACAATTTTTTCGATTTTATCGCCTTGCCGGATCTGGTCTATTACTTCCAGGCCTTCCACTACTTTTCCAAAACAAGTATGCTTACGGTCGAGGTGAGATGTATTTTTTCGGCTGTGGCAGATGAAAAACTGAGAGCCCCCAGAATCTTTCATGCCTGTATTGGCCATAGACAACACTCCTCTATCATGAAACTGGTTACCCCCAGTAACTTCATCCTTAATAGTATATCCAGGACCGCCACGGCCTGTACCCGTGGGGTCGCCACCCTGGATCATAAAATCAGGAATTACTCTATGGAAGATGGTGCCATTGTAATAGCCTTTTTCAGCCAGATCAATAAAATTTTTCACTGTAATTGGCGCATCCTGCTCATAAAACATTATTTTCATCACGCCTTTTGCTGTATGCATTTCAGCCGTTTTCATAGAAAGGTAATTTAGTGGTTGAATATAAAATATTAGACCTACAAAGATATTCTTGTATATGTATAGACATCTAAAATAGATACTGCTCCGTTTCGATAATGAAATGGGGTTACAAATCTAAAAGAAAATCTTTATTTGTAGCAGGCTTTACTATAATAAATCAGGAGCTGATAAAAGAATAGGAATGGATATTTTGTAGCGTGCCGACCATAATTTTAGCTTACAAACAGGAAAATTATAAACCAATATTGTTAACCCACTCAATTGTAATATATTAGTAATTGAAATATGGCAAATGATACCAAACAAACCCTTCTACAAGCTGCTGAAGGTTTACTCTATCCCAGTGAATCAGATTATCCGTTCGAATATTTTGAATGGCAGACCACGAGCGACAAGCTAAGCAAAAAGGAAATGCGTCAGCTAAGTGGCTTATCAACAGGTGTGCCAGTGCAAACTATTTCCCTGGATAAATTCTTTGAACCGGTTACTCAGGTTCAGGATTGGTACGGAGAGGAAGAGAAAGCAGGCACTGAGAAATTTAAAAATCTCAGGCAGGTGTTGGAAAGCAATCTGCAAAATATTCAGGTATTTAAAGCCGGTAAGGTAGAGGCTACTGTCTATATAGCTGGTAAAGATGCCCAAGGGAAGCGAGCAGGTTTATCTACAAAAGTGGTGGAGACTTAACAATAAAAAACCTGCCACTTATAAAATGGCAGGTTTCAGTTTCTATTCTTAACTATGGCAATACAGAAAAATCTGTGTTACTGCGTTTTAATTGCTACGGAAATTATATCCACCGTAGAATTGTACTTTCAGGGCATCTTTGCTGATATAATCCTGTAATAAATCTTTGGCTTTCTGGTGATTGAAGTGGAAAAGCATTTCACGGTAACTCAGTTCACGATTTACAGACTTTCTGTATTTGTGTTCTAATTTCTGCACACACTCAAAAATTACTTCTACCATATTCTGTGCTTCCTCTTTTTCCAACTTCAACTGGTTAATGGTAGCTTCCATTTCTCTTATCTTTTGCTCTAATTGTTCCCGTGTCATTGCTGTATTATTTAAAGGCTTGTATGTTCTGTTTCTTTCCGAAATATCGATACTATATAAAAGCAATGCACCTGTAAATATATACTTATGCTTACATAAGAATTTTTTTGGCTAAAAATCCGGATTTATATAAAATGATAGTTAAATGCCCGTAGTTTTTGAAATTTACCTATAGTTTAGTTCAACATAAATGAATCATAAAATAAGAGATAAGGATTACTTTGCCTGATTACACAAAAAATATTACGTACCATAATTACTTATCACCTCTTTTTATCCAATTTTCATTTCAGCTGGCGATGATTATATTAAAAAATTTTACTCCTAACTAAACAAATACAAAATCTATAACTCGTTAAATATCAGCGCTAAAATTATTAATATGTATTTTATGGAATTCCTTTCCTAGTATTTAATTAAGCAATAACTAAGGCGATAAGAAAGCCACCTTCCGGACTTTCCAAAAGGTGGCTCATGTAAATAAATTAAAATTAGCTATTGATTATCAGATTTTTTATCACTGCTTGTCTCTATATTGCTATTACCACTACTGCTATTATTCCCCTGACCTTTTTGCTTATCATTAACCCGGTTTGAATTACCATTATTTGAATTGTTCCCGTTTTTATTGGCATTATCCCCATTATTGGTAGAGTTGGTTCCAGACTGGCTGTTTTGTAGAGAATCTATTCTCATACTTGGCGTCGCCACTGAATCTTGAATGGGAGTTGCTCCAGTTGGCTGTCCATCACTACTTCCCCCTATAGTTAAAGTATCAGCAGGATCATCATTTCCGTTGGTGCTTGCATCCGATTCATTATTTATATCTGTCTGGTTGCCGTTAGTTGAAGAATTGCCGCTATTACCAGTTCCGCTATCACAAGAGTATAAGTAAGTAGATAAAGTTACTGCCATTATACAAAGGCTATATCGTAATTTGGTTAATAATCCTTTGTTAAAATTCATAGCTGATTTAAGGTTTAAATTAGAAATTGGCTTATGTTAGTTAGGTTTTAAAATTTCTGCTGAACAGAATCTGTAGTTGATGTTGAATTATTCAGCTGAGTAGTATCTCTATTACCCATGCCTGGTGTTTCTAAGGTATCAGGAGGCGCAGCTGTATGATCCTGGTCCATGCCGGAACTATTATTATTCAATTGCTCTTGTTTCATTTCCGTCGACTCTGAATTCTGGCAAGCCAACATACTGATACATAAAAACAGGATTACACCTAGTTTCTGAAATTTTCCATCAAAAGTTATCATGCTTTTCATTTCACTAATTTCTTTACGCACTGTATTGTTACTTTATTCCTAATATGCATTATTGCAAGAAAGAAGATTATCTTCTCCGGCAAAAACTAAAATATTATATCACTACAGCGAACCTAAAAGCGTATAAATGACATTGCATACGTTAGGATATAATCTTATGTATTTATAAAATTTACACCTGCATTAATTTACGCAAAATAAAAAAGATAGGTTTTATCAAAAATTGAAGAAAAATATATGATCAGGCATTTATCATTTATTCCTGCCAGAGGGATGGCACTTTTCCCGTTTATTTTAGTAAAATACCACAAAGATCTAACGGATGAGAGGCTGATCAGACATGAAAAGATTCATATTCGTCAACAAGTTGAACTGCTGGTAATACCTTTTTACTTTTTTTACCTGATAAACTATCTATGGAACCGGCTAAGAGGTCAATCTCATTTGAATGCGTATCTGAACATATGTTTCGAGCGGGAAGCCTATACGCATGACGATGATGCATATTATTTAAAATACCGCAAATGGGGAGCGTTTTTAAGGTATTTATAAGGTACTTAAAAGTAAAACAGCCAGCGATGAACCAGCTGTTATGTTTATTTTTGGTGATACACTTTCACATTAAATATTAAACTTTGCAGCTGCTTGATCTGTTCTGGCCGTTTCAAGTCCTTTACATAATTTTTCCCGGAAAGCAATACCGGTTCTGGCAGAGAATCTACAGGAATTGAATCAATCAGACTAAGAAGATACTTGGATTTAATAGCAAAAGCAGCACCTTCTACAGCTGTATTTTTACCTGTAATCATACCTATCAGATTACCCTTTTCATCCAGTAAGGGGCCTCCACTATTTCCTGGGTTCACAGGTATTGATATCTGATAGGCTGTAGTATCTCCTTCAAAACCAGTTTTTGAACTAATTGAACCTTCCCCAAAAACCATATCTTCTCTGGGAAATCCAAGTGTATACACAGGTTCTCCTAAATCCGCCTCCTTAATTTTAAAACCATATGATACTCTGACAGTTGATGTAAAATCCGGATCAGTGATTTTCAAGATTGATATGTCACTTAATTTATCACTGTAAACTTCCTTTACTTTGTATCGACATAATTCGTCCATCCTGGATTCAATAAACACTGAGTCTGCCCCATTGATTACATGATAATTAGTTACCACATAGCCATTAGAAGCGACCATAAAGCCAGTGGCACTATAACTGACAGGCCGAACTTCTGGTTGTATTTCAGGTACAGCACTTGCAATATTTCGCTGCGTGACCTTAATACTATTTAACTCTCGTTTTAACTCTTTGTAAAAACTGATCTGGCGGTTTTCTAGTGAACGCAGGTAATCCATCGTAAACAGAGTGCCAATCACTGTAATAACCGCCACCGAAGCAGCTACCGCCATAGTAGGCAAATGTCTCTTCCAGAAAACCTGTACACTATATTTATTTAACCTGCGGCCTTGAGAGGTTGTATCCTTTGCCATCTCCTGATGAAAAACGTCTAGCTTTTTTTTAAGCTGCGAACGGTTTCCATACAGCTTTAAGCTATCCATTAGTACCTGATGGGTACTTAATTCAGCAGCCAGTTGGGGATTATCTCTTAATTTTTGTTCAAAAATACTTCTTTCTTCTTCGCTAAGCTGACCAGCCGCATAGCGTTCTATCCATTCATATTCATTCATAGTGTTCATATCTTATAAATCTATTCATTTTGGTAACCTGAAAAAAATATCTTTTTTAACCGCATCAGACATTTATATTTCTGGTTTTTGGCATTGTCAGCATTGGTATAACCCATTTTATCGGTAATCTGCTGCATGGTAAAGTCATGTATAAAAAAATCTTCAAGTATAGTCCTGCAAGGCTCTCCCAGTTTTTCCATAGCCTGTCGCATCACCTTAAATTGAATATCCTTTTCTTCAATCTCAGCATCTTCTTTTACAAAAGGCACAAAACTTTCGAAATCTTCAACTTTACCCACATATCTGCTCTTTTCAGCCAGTTTCTTCAGCCATTGCCTGCGGCAAACAGAATAGATATAGGTTTTAATTTTACAGGTTAACTCAAAATCATCTCTTTGTACATTTTCATATAAAATTATAATAGCTTCCTGGTAAATATCTTTTGCCTCCTGTTCTGTACCACTATTGCTGAGTATAAAATGAAGAATCATCGGAAAATGGAGTTTATATAACATTCCAAGTGCCCTTTCATCACCTCTTTTCAAAGAAGCCAGCAGTTCTTCATCCGGTTGAAGCAGCAATCTGTTCATGAAAATTTCGTTTAATACGAAGTTACTAATTTTGTAACCTGCAAATAATAAATCTTTTTTGGGTTACCTTCGTATAGTTCCTGTATTAAACCCGAAATTTAACTTTAACCTTAAAACCGTAGATTATGAAAAAAATAATGTATGCAGCTATGATTGTTCTTGGAACAATTAGCTTTTCAGCTTGTGAAAATAAAGGTACATCTGATGCAGAAGCTGATGAAACAGTAGTTGAAACAGACACTACTGCTGTAGAAGTTGAACAAACAGTAGTTGAATCTGACACAATCACGAAAACAGAAACCATTGAAACTGATACTACTAAAAACTAATAAGATAAATAATAGCCTTATAAAAAAAGCTTACCTACTTAGGTAAGCTTTTTTTATAAAATTTTTATAGAAAGGCTGGGTTACCTCCCTGTAAGATTTGTATTAATCCGGAATTTATCGAAAACTAAAAAAACTAAAAAATGAAAAAAATACTATTTGCAGTAATTTTCGCTTACGCAACTGTTAGCTTTTCTGCTTGTGAAAACAAATCCACTTCTGAAGGTGAAGCTACTGATACCACTACAGTAATTCCTGCTGAAACTGCTCCTGAAGAAGTTACTCCCGCTGACACTACTTCTACTGATACTACATCAGTTAACTAATTTTAAAGATTTCATACAAACAAAAAAGCCCGGTTGATAACCGGGCTTTTTTGTTTGTATGAATTGAAATCAAATAACTTTTAAATCCTCTTTAAACTTCTCAATCAGATCATGTTGGAACTGATTGATTACTCCTCTTTCAGGGTCCGAAGTTCCATGGCTGGCATCTGCTACTGCTTGCAGTATATTGACTAAATGTTCATATTCTCTGGCAGGTCCATGTTCTTTAAAAATATCTAAGGCTTTCTTATATACATGTTCCACCGGATGATTTTTCTGGGCTTCATATTTAAAAGACCATACAATATCTTGTGCCCAGCTATGGTTTTTTAGAATTTCTTCTAATGCTGAAACTTCCTCACCTTGCACAATACCATCTGCTTTAGCTACAGCATAAATTAGTTCTCCAAAAGCTTCATATAATTTTTCTTTAGTAACCATATAATTTTGAAATATGAGGATTATAGTATAGATGAATCGGAAAACAAATGGACTACTATCTATAACAGTAGTCCATTTGTAGAAATTAAACTATCAATACATTTATTGCTTAACAGCTTTAATTGTTTTTATGAGCTTATTACTTTCTACATCTATTACCTGAATAATATACATACCTTTTTGCCATCTGTGCCCTAACTCAATCACCTCGTTGCTAGTAGAATGTAGTTCTTCAAGTACCCTGCCTCTCATATCAGTTATTCGGATGAATACATTATTTTTCCCTGACTGTACATTGAGATTGGTTCTCTCAGAAAAAGGATTGGGTGATAAAACAGGTTGTGAAAACAGATCTGTTTCAGCACCTTGTATATCATCGGCACTTGCGATTCTTGCAGCACTCGCAGAAACTGAGAAGGTAACCCAATTAGACCAGACACCAGTTAAACCTTGTGCAGTAGCATTGCCTCTTACTCTTATGCGGTATTCACCACCAGCTTTAAGATAAGTATAAAAGTTTGTATAGTTAACCGTTGACGTTTTACTTGAAGTACTTATTGGTGCATTAGTCTTCTCAATTTCCCAATTATACTGATTAATCCCTGGCTGTGTAGTAGCATAAATAGTTAAACTTCTGCTTGTCCATGGGCTTGCTGGAAACTGCGTAAAATTCACAATCGGAGCTGTTTGAGTTGTAAAAGTGATATATCTCCATGCTGCAGGATCATTCGGATAAGAATTATTAATATAAGAACGTACTCTAACCCGATAAGTGGTATTAAATAATAAATTTATTATTTTGGGCTTATCTTTACTTACAAAAATACCTGTTGGTAATATAGCCCGGTGAGGTATATTAGTAGTATCATAATCTAAAGTAGCGAAATTGTCTCTACTGATTTGAAGATCAAAGCTAGTTTCCACATAATTAGGATCATCACTCACTGTAGGAAAATAAAGAAGTGTACCAACTTGGGTGGCATTGTTTGCAATGTTTGTTAACACATTGGTACGGGGAGGCAAAGTTACTGTAACTGGAATAACTGTACTCCAGTAACCCAACTGATTGGCATTTGCTGCACGTACACGAACATAGTATGTACCACTCGCATAGCCATATAAAAATTCTACTAACCGATGAGTTAGAGTTCCTACCGGATTATTTTTCCCTCCTATTGAATAGTAGGAACTGTTGGCCTTGAAAACATTTCCGCTTACACCAGGATGCGTGGTATTCAACCAATATCTTAATACTCCATTTCTTAAAAATGGAAGAGCAAACGGAGATGCAAAATTCGGATCATCGTCAATTTGGAATACTACATCAGTAGCATTTTCAACATGTCTTGACACTAACTTCATTGATCCCTTAGTAGTATTCAATGTTGCGGTAACATCCGGATCATCTATTGAAAATAATGCCAATGGATGAAGAGCATTATAAAATCTGTATATAAAATTAGAAGACAGATCATCTCCACTCCAGGAACCAACTATAGGACTGGAGCCAGTTCTACGTGGTCTTATCCTCACATAATAAGAAACTCCGGAACGCAAACCAGATACATCTGCCTGTAAATTCAGTATATTACCTGTAGTAGTAGTGCTGTAGGCAGGAGGCGTAGTAATAAAATCTCCATCCTCATCAAATTGCCAATCATAAACGTTAGCAAATGATACCAGAGAAGCTGTTAAAGGAGTAATGTATTTGTTTGCATATTGATTGTTAGTTGTAGCATCAACTCCATCCACAAGAGATAAATATGACAATCCTTCGGTTCTGAAACTAATGGCTGCTGAATTACCATACTTACTGGAAAGACCTCTGACATAGTAGATAGTATTAGGTAACAACTGGGCAGGAGTCCATGAATAAGAAATAGCACTATTTGTACTCTTGCCAAAGTTATAAGAAGTCTGTACGCCGGTTGTAAAATTGGCATTCGTAGCAATCTGGATACGAATCCGTTCTACAGATGATGCCGAGTTTCCAGTACTGGTAGATAATACTGTCAAGGTTGGAAGCAAACTCACTCCAGTGGCTCCATTAGCTGGGGCTGTGACGGTGAGAAAAGCGCCTGTTGTAAAGCTAATGGCTGCTGAATTACCATACTTACTGGAAAGACCTCTGACATAGTAGATAGTATTAGGTAACAACTGGGCAGGAGTCCATGAATAAGAAATAGCACTATTTGTACTCTTGCCAAAGTTATAAGAAGTCTGTACGCCGGTTGTAAAATTGGCATTCGTAGCAATCTGGATACGAATCTGTTCTACAGATGATGCCGAGTTTCCAGTACTGGTAGATAATACTGTCAAGGTTGGAAGCAAACTCACTCCAGTGGCTCCATTAGCTGGGGCTGTGACGGTGAGAAAAGCGCCTGTTGTAAAGCTAATGGCTGCTGAATTACCATACTTACTGGAAAGACCTCTGACATAGTAGATAGTATTAGCTAATAACGTGGTTGGAGTCCATGAATAAGAAATAGCACTATTTGTACTCTTGCCAAAGTTATAAGAAGTCTGTACGCCGGTTGTAAAATTGGCATTCGTAGCAATCTGGATACGAATCTGTTCTACAGATGATGCCGAGTTTCCAGTACTGGTAGATAATACTGTCAAGGTTGGAAGCAAACTCACTCCAGTGGCTCCATTAGCTGGGGCTGTGACGGTGAGAAAAGCGCCTGTTGTAAAGCTAATGGCTGCTGAATTACCATACTTACTGGAAAGACCTCTGACATAGTAGATAGTATTAGGTAACAACTGGGCAGGAGTCCATGAATAAGAAATAGCACTATTTGTACTCTTGCCAAAGTTATAAGAAGTCTGTACGCCGGTTGTAAAATTGGCATTCGTAGCAATCTGGATACGAATCTGTTCTACAGATGATGCCGAGTTTCCAGTACTGGTAGATAATACTGTCAAGGTTGGAAGCAAACTCACTCCAGTGGCTCCATTAGCTGGGGCTGTGACGGTGAGTGTCTGGCTAAAGACATTTTGGTTGAATACCAAGCAAAGTGTCAATAAACAAAATAGTTGTAAGATTTTTTTCATAAGAATAACTAATTAAAATACCATAATATATGGGTACGATTATAAAATTAATAAGTTTAAAAGGTTTTATAAATTCAAAAATTATTATCTGGCACTCATTTGTATAGTTTTTTTGGAGTACTAGAATGTAAGTTATAGTTAATTATTTAAGCATTGAAATTGTAAACTATTTTTGTTATTAGAAAACAATTATCATTAGCTATACATCATCGTTTTCAACCAACGTCCGTTGAATCCAACTCATTAGTTCTGAGTAACAAGCCTCGGGAGTCAAATACTGTTTAATATAATCCAAGGCAGCTTTTTCATACGAAAGAATAATATTTCTATTATTTAAGAGATCAACCATTTCTTCGCCTAATTTTTCAGGAGGCACACATACCAAAGTGTCCATTACATCTGGAAGCCCTTCGCATCCAGTTGGAGTTGTAACTACACATTTGCCAAATGAGAGTGCATCTACTGTTTTTATTTTTAATCCAGAACCAAATCTCACCGGATTAATTACTAATGTAGCTTGCTGATAAAATGGTTGTAAATCATCTATTCTTCCTAAAACCTCTATATGCGGATGAATTATATTCATTTGCCGGGTAACAGAACCACAAATCATAAGTTTTACACTTGGTATTCTCTCAATTATAAAACTAAGATGTGTACCAATAAAATACTCCAATGCATCTTTATTATGCTCAGATGAAGAACCAACGAATAAAAGGGTTGGATTATTGGTAAATATATGAGAAGTATCTTCATTCACCGGTCTTGCAATGGCAGGATGTAAGGCTGTAATCACTTTTTTCTCAGGAAAATATTTTTTAAGAACAGCCGCCTCATCAAATTGAATAGCTATTAATGCATCATATAGTTTTAAAAGGTTTATTTCGTCCTCTATTCGTGCACTGGCTAATTGCATCTGATTTAAATTTACATTAATCTTATCTGTTTTTTCGTCAAGTTGTAATTTATATAAGTCGTGAGTATCTATGATTACAGGTATATTAAATTTATGAGCAATTGCAGTACTTAAGACTGAGTTTACAATTTTTTGGCAAATAATTAATGAAGGTTTATTAGAAAGGCAAATTTTATATAAAGCATAGGCAGCAAGTACATTATATTTTCCTAAAATATTATCTGTATATTCAGCAAGATGCTTTCTATAAAACAGATTAAAATAAATAGTGTATATTTTTGCATAAATAAACTTAAATAGCTTTCCTCCAGGTAGGGTATAATTGCCTGCATACCATATATTATCAAATACTGAAAAAAGGGCAGAGATTTCCGGCTTATATTCTGGCATTACTAGCCCCACTCTATACTCTTTTCTTAAAAAGCTAACCATCGAATATATACGTTGATTTGTCCCTGTATCTGGTGGATAGGGAATTTTATGCATATATATGATAATTAAAGGCTTCAACTACTATATAAGTTTTGGGTTAATTAAAATAGATAAACCCTTTATTTATTCAGGCTAACTAACCCAGCCAAATATCCTACCCTGGCATGCACCATACATTTAAACCAGAATAGTTCAGGCTCTTTCACTGATCGTAGTAAGTAAAAAATATGACCCGGATTACGTAAAAATCCATAGATATAATAAATCAATTTTTTTGACCATGCTATTAAAGAAGGTTTATCAAGCATACGCCACATCAGTGCCTCAGAATATCCTTCCCAATAACTACGCTTAATAAACCATTCATGGTTTAATCTCTCTGTCGAAATATAATGGTCTACGCTAATGTCAGGATCATAGTAAACCTGATATGTTAGTTTCTTTATCTTCTCAATGGCTGCTATATCTCCACCTGATAATAACTTACTTCCCTTCCTGTCTAATCCTGGTAAAAATCCCCCAATCTGTACTAAAGCAGCTTTTAAAAAAGCCATATTTGCGCCTACTAAAAAATCTCGACCCTGCAGAAAACGCTTTTGACTTCCATAATTGATCATAGAAACCGCACCTTCGAATCTTTTGGTCAACCAATACGGCTTATCTCCTTCCCATACAGGCAGTACGGGGCCTCCTACTACTCCAGGCTGAGGAATTACGTTAGAAAAAGCTTCTACAATTTTCTCTGCCCAATATTTATGTGTTACCGTATCATCATCCAGATAAGCTATATATAATCCCCTGGCTTCTTTCAAACCTCTATTTCTTGCTTCATTTAATCCTGGTGTACTTTCATATATATAACTCAGATTTTTGATCAGAGGTAAAATCCGGTATATTACTTCCCGGGTAGTATCAGTAGATGCATTATCTATTACAATTATTTCAAACATCTCATTAGCTAAAGATTGTCCTGATAAACTTTCTATACATTTTTCTAATTTACCTACCCGGTTATAAGTCGGTATTATGACTGAAAGTATCATATTCTTAGCTCGTATATTTAAATATGCAACTATTGATTAGCTATGAGTACAAACCGATTTCTCACCGGCTTATGTAAAATAGTTAAAAATAATTTCAAAAATATGCAGTTTTTTTGTATTTGGCACATTGGTAAATTAACCCCTTCCCGATAATTTATCTATAAAAAAACGTATGATCCGCTTAGTCAGCAATGGGTCGATATTTCTGCCCATTTTCCAAACACGTAATAAATTTCTAAACGCACGCATAGTTAGAGGACTTTGAAATGCAAGTTCCCACCTGCTTCCAAGACTACTGTTTTTCAAACTTACGGGGTCTATAGGTACTTGGACTGCTATAAATTGCAATACCTGGTAAAATTCAGCAAGTTCTTTCAAATCCATATAAGAGACATGCCTGGTTGTTTGTGTGTGTTTTCGAAAGTAATTAAGAGGTTGAGCTACATATACAACATCAGAAATCAATAAAATCTTAACCCATTGTAACCAGTCGCCTGTTAATTTCAGGCTGCTATCCGCTGGTCCCGCTTTGAGATACATTGCCTTACGGAAAACCACAGCACTTGCATTAAAAATCATATTATGCAGGATTAAATACTTGCTGCACTCTTCAGGACCTGTATTAAAGAAATCGGTTTTCCACCTTTCTCTTACTGACCGCTCAACCCAGTTAATACCAGAATGCAAAACAGTGTCTTGCTCATCAACAATCCACGATTGGCAATAAGCAATACCTGCAGTAGGATACCTTTCCAGACGACCAACTAGAGTTTCCAGTAAAACCGGGTCAGCCATATCATCACTTTCTGCAATCCAGATGAACTCCCCTTTACCCATTTCAACCCCCTTATTCCATTGGTAAAAAGTACTACCGCTGTTCTGTTCATTAAAGACTACTTCTATACGCTTATCCTGCTGGGCATACAATGCAATAATATCGCGGCTGTTATCCCTAGAATAATCATCTATAATAATCAGATTAAAATCCTGATAGGTTTGATCCAGTACACTCCGGATGCGTTTATCAAGGTAGGAAGCATGATTATAACTGGGAATAATTACAGTAACCTTAGGCATGCTTTATAATATGTAATGATAAATAAATTGCTATTTGTACTTGAAAGCTATGAACATACTAAAAAATAGGATGAGCCTTTTACATTATAGCATAAAAATGAGTATTTGCTTTTGGAGTCTACTTTATCATAGTATATCTTACTTGGGAGATCTTTTTTTAACAAAGCGAATTGGAATATTTGTTCTTATGAAGTTTTTGATTAAGCGCATGAGTACGATCTGTGATGTTGAGTGATCTGCTTTGCTTAGATTCCGATAAATAGCAAAATTGATTCTAAATGGAATAGCCCCTAATTTATTAACATCTTGCCATATATTTACAAAGGAACTGATTATACGTTTTCTTATATCTGGTTTTATTAAAAAATGTCTGCTCATACTTAAAAGAATTTCACTTAATTCTTTAATACTTATATCGGGCTTATATGTCACCTGTGTGTTAGTATTTGATTGCAAATCGTAAGGGCCAGATAATTTAGAAACAAACAAAATATCCCCATATAAAAGTATATGACTGTATAATAGCCATTTACTGTTTAAAGAACTATTGAGATAAGCTCTACTTGCTGCTTTGTAAACATTTTTATCAAATAACACAGTATCAGGCGCCGGAAGATTATTGTTTACAAATAATAATTTTTTAACTATCCGTTCACCGTTTTTATAAAAGCTATCGCTCCAGTTTGTTTCATCTTTATAACCCGCATATCCATTCCAATTGCACAAACCACTATTTCTTCCCCCCAAATAATAGATCAAGCCTGTATGGGAACACCTTGTTAAATACCCAATTACATCTGCAAGAAAAGTATTGTCTAAAAAATCCGGTGTATCAACCAGCCATATGTATTCTCCTTTTGTTTGCTCTATTGCCTTATTTAATTGCTCCCTTATATCCTTGGTATCTTGCTCATGATAGATTATTTTTATTTGTTTCTCTTGCAAGGCATAATTTTCTATAACTTTCCGGCTATCCTCAGTCAAGCAAGGGTTTATTATTAGTACTTCAAAATAAGGATACGTTTGATTAAATACTTGTTTAAGTAGTAATGATAGATTATTAATTTGAGCATTTTCAGGAATAACTATAGAAAAAAAAGGCTTTTTCGTATTAAAATGCGTGAAATTACTTTGTGTTATAAGGTTTAAGTTATGATTCTGGTGAGAAAAAATTAAGGGAATTGATTTTTCTATCTTATTAATTTCTAATAGAACAGATACATTTCCTTTTTGATAATATTGATTCAGTTTCTCTAAATAGTCCATACTTTTATAGTATAGATCTGTTTCTAGAATACTATGAATATTTTCCCAACAAGCCAGGCTACGGTTCAGATCTCCATATTTTTGAAGCCATTTTTTACTTAAATTGAAGAAAAGAGAGGATACATATAAAATATATTCTTTGCGGTGATAAGCAAGCAAAGTTTTGAGTATTTTTCTGTAAACCATCTCTTTGTCCAAGAATGACTTTTTAGTGTCAAACCCTTTCTGGCTAATGCTTTCACCTTCATGTCTCCTTAAGAAACAATCCGGCTCTACATGCATTTGTTTTACATAAACAAATTTTGCACATAAGGTTCTTACATGTAATTCATAATCCTGCAGGAAAGGCAAGTCTTCATCAAAGCCTCCAATTTTGAGTAAAGAAGTTCTTCTATAAATTGGGCAGCTCGTTTGCCATAGGGCATCTAAGCGTAGAAATCTTGCTAAATCATCCTCTCTTTCATTATCTATATTCCATAAAATATCCATATCTCCCGGCCGGTTTTTAAATAGAAGCATAGGAAAAACCATAAAGTCCACATTGGCAAGATCGCTTATATGGGTGAACCTGCGTTCCAGACAGAACGGAGCAAGCAAATCATCAGAATCTAAAAAGATCACATATTCTCCGCTGGCATGTTCTAATCCGATATTCCGGCAAACAGGAGCCCCTTTTGGGTGTCGGTT
The DNA here is from genome assembly GCF_010119975.1 of Rhodocytophaga rosea. Classification (GTDB taxonomy): domain Bacteria; phylum Bacteroidota; class Bacteroidia; order Cytophagales; family 172606-1; genus Rhodocytophaga; species Rhodocytophaga rosea. Next base: position 5,947,595 of record NZ_CP048222.1, on the reverse strand, counting down.
TCTTTTCAAGACTTTGATTCTGGCATCCTCTTTAGAAATTTTTTCTACCAGCTCCATTGATCCATCTGTGGAACCATCATCTATAATTAATGCTTCCCAATGCAAATAGGTTTGAGACTGCACAGAACTAATAGTTTGGGCCACTAACGCTACTCTATTATATAAGGGGATAATAACAGAAATATCAATTTTAGGCATGAGCAATTTCTAATGCTAAAATGAGTTTAAAACCAATAGCGGTAGCATAATGATTTTCTCCTGATTGGGCATATAAGTTATCAACTGTCATTAAAAAGTCCAGCAAATACTTATCTTTCTGCTCATTGAAATTAGAGATAATATCATTTAATGCCAGATGATAAACAGTTACTCCTGTAAAAATTATTTCAGCCTGCGGAAAATACTTTTTTATAGATGGATTAATTCTTGAAGAATCTGCTGCTTCTGAGGGGTCCATAGCTATCATATGCTCAATGGTAGGCCGGGTAATGGTTCTGCTAAGGAAGGCAGGCTGTTTACTACCGGGATGTATCACCCTTTTCAAACGAGTTAGTAATGAGCCTTTAGTTACTGCATACGGATTTTTAAAGTATTTTTCTGGCAAAGCCATACGTAACTGGTTCACAATTTCAAGCATTGTATCTGTCCACTGAAACCTGGAAGGCCCACATAATCATCCATATAAAACATGCCCCCTTCTTCTAAAACATGATGGCTCCATTTTACGGCTTCTTCGGTATCCATCATATGGTGCAAAGCTTTATTCCAGTGTACAAAATCATAGGAAGCTTCCCTGGTTTCTATTTTCAACGCATCACTTTCAATAAAATTCACTTTGGCCTCTATACCTAATTGTTGTGCTAATTTACGGCCTGCCTTTATCCTTTCCTCTGCTAATTCATATAATGTAAACTCCTCTAATAGCCCTTGTTGAATCAGGTTCATTTCCTTATTTCCACTTCCGCATCCTACTGAAATACCACGTTTATATGTTCTACCCTTTGAATGCTCTTTAGCCAGGTTGATTAAACCCTGTGAGAATCCGTTACAGGCCACCCCTGATACTTTCTTATTAATAGTGCGGATAATATGAGGACTTTGCCACCACCTCACCCATTGTCCATTAGGAGTCTTAATTGCTTTCTTAGACCAGAAATCATTTATTTTATTTTTTATTAATTCATCCATTTTTCGAATTCTGCTTAATAAACGCTGCTATTTACTTCTTTGTACAGAAGTAAATGTCCTCTTTTATAAATCCATACTTAAAAATTTCATTTTCAGTAAATGTATCTACATACTTGTCTTTTTTTACCTTAAAGCCTGCTTTTTCTAAACGTTCAGCATAATCTTTTCCATACAAGCGTACATGATCCCGCTGGCCAAATGCTTTTTCTCTATCCTCAGGACTTATTATGGAAAAATCTTCATAGGTATGCTCTCTGGAAGTATCTAAAGGTACCTGTAAAATGGCCCATCCCGATTCTTTGAGTACTCTTCTTAGCTCACTCATGGCTTTAATATCATCAGGTATATGCTCAAGTACATGGCTGCATAAAATCACATCAAAGGTATTGTCTTCAAGTTTGATATCCGTAATATCTATATCTATTGTCCCTGTAGGATATGCATCCTCGTAACCTTCTCCAAATTTAGCGCAAGGAACATAGTCAATATTAGAATATGATTTAAATTTTTTAAAAAACAAAGGCTCAGGAGCTACATGCAATACCTTAATTTTGTCTTTAAATAAATTTGTTTTATTTGTCAGGTACATCCATAATAAACGGTGTCTTTCAAAAGAATGGCAGCCAGGACAAATAGCATTTGGCCTTTTTTTAACGCCAGCAGGTAAGAAAGTAATATAATTTTTATTACAGCAAGGACAGCTCACATTGTTTCCTGCAAATGCTTTTTCTTTTCCATAAGTAATCAGTTCTTTTTTTATACTTTTTGGAAGTAATCGTTGTATTATCTTCTGCATCAGAATACCCATATCATTTTTTTATAACAAGCTGTTTTAGCAATTCATTCAATTTTGAAATATGTTGTTGCATAGAGAAGCTTTCGCTGACAAAGCGTCTTCCCTGCTCACCTGTCTGTTTAGCCAGCGGACGATCTTTTGCTAATCTAATCATGCAATGGGCCATTCCTTTTATATCTTTTTCTTCTACCAGAAAACCTGTTTTGCCATGAACAATTGCTTCTTTGATACCCGCATGGCAGGTAGCTACAACAGGCAAACCAGCTGCTGAAGCCTCCAGAATAGCTACTGGTGTCCCTTCCGAATCTCCATTTTCGGCCACAATCGAATGCTGTATAAAACAGAATGATTTTTCAAACAGTTTACAGGTTTCTTCATGAGAAAGTGCACCAGTAAACTCAATAGCATGACTGATCCCTAAGCCGGTGGTTATATTTTTACAAATAGGCAACAATTCACCGTCACCTATCATCGTTAACCTGGCTTCTGGTATTTGTTTAAGAACTTCTGCAAATGCCATTACAGTTAGGTAAGGGGCTTTTTTTTCAACAAATCTACCAACAGCTAAATAATTAATCTTTTCAAAGTTTGAATTAAGATAAAAAAAAATATCTCTTGGGCCATAACAATTGTAAATGACTTTGGCCCGTGGAGCGCCTAATTTTAGCAGTTGCTGTTCCATATCCCTGGATACCACAATAATATAAGACGCATATTCAAACATTTGGCGGTAACGGCTTTTATATTTTTCTAAAATACTATCTACCCAGGCATCGAAGCCATGAAAATGCACAATCAATGGAATTCCTGCTAACTGGCATACTGGAAACACTTCTGCACCTGTAGGGCCAAACTCAGCTAATACTGCTTCGATATGGTGTGTTTTCAAATAATTATATAAAGCACGCTTTCTCAAATATCCAGGTTCTTTACCAAGAATACGGGAATAAACTATCTTTTTTGCAGTAGTTACTATAGAAGTAGAAATAAGTGGCACATCGTCTTGTGTATGAGCAGGAAAAAACACACCATATAAATAGCTGATTTTAGCCTCCAGCAATTCTTTATGAGCCTGAATAAAAGTGGTAGAATACGGATTTTTCTCGGGTGCTATAATGGCTAAACGTATCATTTTTGCAGCATTCTTCACAGAGTTACCTCTATATAATTACAATCTTACGGCTTTTACTAAAGCTAACCAATTATTAAAGGCATAAGTGAGATTGTTCTCTTTAAGAAGTTCAAACAACCATTTGTCGAAGCTGTGCTTTATGTATTTTTCCGGCTATATAGGAATAGCCTTTTCCCTATATGGTATAGTCGCCGACGCAAAATTTTACTTTTATTAGATTTTATCTTGAAAATAATATATTCATACACTATTTCTATATACATAGAAAAAGGTAATCGCTTTTTATATAAGTGAAATAATTCTTCTTTCATACGCATGCTATCTCCCCTTCTACTATTTTCAAACGTTTTTGTGCCGGGTATAAATCTAAAATTCCCCCAGACTTCGTCAAAATAAAAAAAATGAGCTATACGGCTGGCTTTAATAAAAAAATGAAAATCCATCAGATAATGGTCATCCAATTCATACATACCAATACTCTCATGTAGCTTTTTATGGTAGAAATAGCAGGTGGGATTACCAGGATAAATATTTCTTTTCCAGAATTTCAATACATTTTTCCGGCAAATTTTTTCTGTAAATTGTACTTCTATTACCTGATCTGACTCATTAAGTACATTTAATTTTCCTATCAGAATGGAGGGAACAGGAAAAACCTGTGTTTGTATCAGTTGGATAATTCTATTCAAAACACCGGGGTCATAAAAATCATCGGCATTTAAAAAGCTTATATATTGCCCTTTAGCTATGCTAATTCCCTTGTTCATGGCATCAGACTGACCCTGGTCTTTCTCTGAAATCCATCGGATATGTGGATATAGAGTTGCATACTTACCAATAATTTCTACCGTTCCATCTGTAGAACCTCCATCTACAATAATATGCTCTACTTCTTTACAGCCTTGTGCCAGTACATTTTCGATACAAAGGCCGATAAAATTCTGGGCATTAAATACAGGGGTAATAATTGATAAATCAACTTTCTGCTGTTTCATCTGAACTTATCTACTTGAATGAAAGCCTGTTCCTTGTGAGAATTGCAAACTTAAATAATGAACTGCTGCTTGTCTGTATCAAACCGGATTAAAGGTGGTACTTCAAATAAGGCTTGATAGGAATCATGCAGATACGTATTTAACTTTAACAAAGGAATGTAGTGGGTACATTTTCTATAAAGTTTTATAGACCGAAGCACTTTTTTATCCTCCTCGCTCAGTTCAATTTTATTAATGATAGTACCTACCTCAGATAAATATTCGCTAAAATTATTTCGGGATAATTGATTCTCCTTCCGCACCCGGAATCCCCCGATTAAGGCTTGGGTAAAATACAAGGTATCTTTCTGGAAAAAGCGCATCCATAATTCAAAGTCACCTGCCAGCCGGTATTCCTGCGAAATGTATCCTCCGGCAGCTTCCCATAAACTGCGACGCCAATACGTAGATTCCTGCTGAATAAACGCAAACGGGGTTTTCCGGTAATCTTTTAAATAATAATTGTACTTTGACTTCAATGGCGGCTGAGTAGTATACGTAGTTCTGCCCATCTCATCAAATATAGTAGGTAAACCTTGCACCCAGTTAACTTGTGCTATATTAGAAAATATATCAGCAAGCGTAAATAGCGACAATTTATGGAGCATATCATCTGAATTGAGCCATCCCATTATCTCTCCCGTACTTTTTGAAAGCCCCTTGTGAAGTGCAAAATACAAGCCTTGATCAGGTTCAGAAATCCAATAGGCCAGGTGTTTTTCATACTTTTTTATAATATCCACTGATCCATCTGTACTACCGCCATCTATAATAATATATTCCAGATTGGGATAGTTCTGATCCAGAATAGATTTAATTGTAAATTCAAGATAGTGGGCTTGATTGAAAGACGGAGTTATGATTGAGATTTTAGGGAAAGCCAAGGAAAATCAACGGTAAGTATTAGAATCAAAAATAGTTGAAGTACTAGGAATAAAAAAAGCATCACATTGCCAGAAAGCCTGGTCTTTTTTACGGCGCATAATGTCTACTATATCATATAAACGGAATCCTTTCTCCTGCATTAGCCTGCACATTTCCCAAAACAAGAGAGAACCCGACGCAATCTGAAAACCATAACATTCTATAATTACTAACTGTGCTTGCTTGAGTGTATTGTCTGCTCCAATGAGTATAGGAACTTCATAGCCATGGGTATCGAGTTTTAGCAAATAAGGTCCTTTTAACTTTAATCTTTCTATTTCTCCATCAATAGTAGTAACTGGTATGCTCCTGTAATTTTTTTGAGTAGCAGGATCAGCAATGCCGCTTCCATCCAGATCATCTGTTACGGAAAACGGAATTTCACCTGGTTTATCTCCTGCGGCTGCTTTCACTATATGAATGTTACGGTTGACAGCAGCAAAAGCTGCCAAAACCTGCTCCCTTTCCAGTAACGGTTCAAATAGTACATATTCCGCTTCAGGCCAGAGTGTAAGTGCTTTTTTTGTCCAGTCTCCGCTTGCAGCGCCTACATCTATAATGGTAGCTGGTTGAATGCTAGTTTGTTTTCCCCGAGTCATTCCGGCATACATACTATCAATGGGATTTGCATGAGAGTTAACCTGCTTTTGGGGTATCCTGCTGATCTGCAAGCCAAATTGCTTTAATATTTTATTTACTCGCCGCTTTATCATGAATTTAGTATTTTCTATGTTCAAACAACTACATGTGAGTTAAATTAATAGTGTTTTTTCTAGTAAAGGTACGGGTTACTTTTAGGTAGCCAATCAAAGGCAGCAGATATCTATTATTAAGAAATAAATAAACACTTATATAAATTACAAAATCAGGGAAATATTTCTTTTGAGGAAATGAAATGGATAAAGTAAAAATTTTCCTAGTTTAAAGGAAGTTGAATGCATTACTTTAACTCTGCCTTCATTATATGCTTCTTTTCTTATTAAGTTAATTTTATTTTTATAGATATCATCATAATCCATTTTAAGATCAAAAGCAAGTTGTTTATGTCTCTTTAATTGGTCAAAATGGCTAAAGTCATTAACTTTGCCTAAATGAAAATAATTTCCCGGAATATTAAAGCATATATTTAATTCTTGCGGGCTCATTTCCAATGCAAAACCCATAATTGGTTTATAGCATTCTTTTGCAGAAATCATAAACTCTGAACGTACTTTATTTTTGTTTCTTAGTCCATATAAATCACAAACAAAGTCAAATTTTGCAAGTTCCTTATTTGATTTTTTAATTATTTCTGGAATAATTTCGTAATGATTATCATAAATCGATGAAGATCCATTTAAGAGACTGAATTTAAAAGTTCTTTTTCCCATGAGTAAATTAACCTGGTAGTTGTTTGTTGTTTTACTAAAATGTGTTCCTACATCTCCAAAGTTAGTTGTGAATGAGATTCTGGGATAAACAAAGTATTTTTTATGTACAACCATGTATTTATAGAAATACTTTTTCCAGGAGGAAGAAGGCCATCTATGAATGACTAAGTCCGGTAATTCATCATTATCATTAATTTCAGCATCTTCCTTTTTAAGGAAGTTACTGAAACCATTCCATTGATTTCTAGTAAAAAATTGCCCTATTGAGGATGGTATTTGCATAAAATAAGTATCATAGCCATCTTCTATTGGAGTAAAAGGAGCATTTGTATGCTCATTAAAATCATAAGCGTATAAAGATATACCACTAATTTCCTCGTAATCTTTGTAAAATTTATTTGCTTGCTTAGTAAAATCATAAAAATAAGGTGATACAAATAAATCATCTTCTAACATAATGACATTATCATATTCATAGGTTAGATCTCCACAACTTATAACATGTTTTCTTAATCCTAGATTTTCAGGATGCACTATTACTCTTTTATCACCAAAAGGCCATTTAAACTCTTTCGCCACTTGTTCTACTTGATCAGAATCACTTTTATCAATACTGATAATTAAAGGAATATTTTTATCCTCAAAATATGCTGATTCTAAAGATGAGAGAAGTCTTCTTAATGCGTTAGGGCGATTATATGCTATTACTATAATTGCAATACTTTTATTCATTATGTTATTTGAATATGACCCTTATAAAGGGCATTTTACTGTGATTATTTCTATTCTGTTTGATTTTTCTTTATCAAGTATTTTAATGGACATTTTCTTATATCTTCGATATATGAATGAATAAAACGCTTGTATTTCAGCAAGTAACAAGAAACCTGAGCGAACCTAAAGCTTTGATTAGAAGTTTTCAATATTTTTACTTTGTTTATCTATTTAAAAATAGGGCAATAAACTCAAACCTTGCACCATAGTTTTCATATGGATTTCTTAGGTTCTACTAGCCAGTTAAATCAAATAAATAGCCTTTTCTAATTAGGTAAAGTATAGCAGACAACATTGATGATTTAAAACTATACAACCGGGTTTCAATTCTCAAAATATTCCACTATATATTCCTATACCCTGGTATATTTTTGAATAATAATGTAGGCAATACTGCAAAAGCGCTACTCAAGTATTGTACATTATTTTTAATCATCTGAATCCATTATATTTCATTCATTTCTATATAGCGGTAGCTTTAAAATCACTCTCTCTTCTCAATGATTGAAGGGATTATGCTTGTAACAACTCCTGTTACTTATAATAATGTCAATCCAGGTAACCATAAATAATTACCTTCTGGTTGAAATAAGTCTAGCTAGATAAAGGTATTTTAATACTAAGACCCATTCCATAAAGCAAGGGTATTACACTGAGCATCATCAAAATGTTATTTACTATATCCTTATTATTTTTGATTTCTTTTAAATTTAAGTTCCCAGAAGTAACTTAAGTAAATTCGTTTTTTCTTTTTCCCAACTTAAAAATTCCTTAATATACTCCCTACCAGCCAAACCCATATTTATTCGTAAAATTTGATTCTCTGCTAACAAAGCTATTTTTTCTGCCATTGCAACAACATCATATTCATTCACTAAAAACCCGGTTTTTGAATGAATGACGGCCTCAGGAATGCCAGAATGAAAAGTTGAAATAACAGGTAAACTATAAGACATTGCTTCTAAGATGGCAACTGGCATCCCTTCTTCATCACCTGTATCAGGACAGGTAATAGAATGCTGTAAAAATATATCCGCTTGTTGCATAAAATTTAATACCAACTCATTATCTAATGCTCCATGTAGAGAAACTTTTTCCTGTAACCTGAAAGCTTGAATATATTGTTTGACTGCCGGCAACAATTCGCCAGTACCAATAAAATCCAGATGAAGGTTTGGATGTATTTCCAGTGCCCTTCTGAATGAATCTAATAATAAAATAGGCGCTTTTTTTGCAACCATTCTACCTACAGCCAGGCATTTTATGATTGTATCTGTTTGAGTTTCTTTTCTAAATTCCGGAAGTTGCACTCCATAAGGTATCGTAAATAACTTTTCTGCTTTAATACCTATCTGTTTTAAGGCTTTCTTGCTGTATTCATTCATTAGAATTACTCCATCTACTTCATTCAATGCCAGGTATTTAATTCTCCATTCGTTACTTTTTAACCTAAGTGATACATCATACCCATGAGCATGTGCAAAAAACGGAATATTAAGTTTACGAGCTACACCAATATAATCCAGGCTAAAATCTAAGTATTCACTTAAAATTACGCCTACATTATTTGTAATTAAGAAATTCTCAATAATATCAATTACACTACTTCTTTTTACAGATTTATTCAAACCCATTTTATATAAAAAAGCATGATAAAGTTGCTTTTTTATAGTTGGTTTTTGATGTAGATTCTTCTTAAGGTCTTCGATAATGAGTACAGGGGCATTTACACTCCAGTGTCCACATAATGGAGCTTTATTTGATGAGGCAATTACTACTGTCTTTCCTGGTAGGAGATCTTGCATATGCCGCTGAATAAAGGTTTCTGAGCGTGCCCCAAGATTAGGCGCAATTATAGCCAGGTTTCTTTTCATTTAACTGCTACTCCCTGAATGCCGGTAATCATGGTGCTTTCTGTAAATTCTACCGGCTTTATATCTTTCCTGATTAGGTATTTTATTATTGGCTTTGCTATTACACCCACAGCTTTTCTCTTAAAAGCAGACATTTGTCTTCTCTTTGCCCATAATCCAAGCATCTGGGCAATACTGGCATCCCATCCACCTAACGCCTTCAACTGAATATTTCTGAATTTAGCATTTTGCAAACACCGGTTTAAGGCAAAAGGTGTATAGCGGTATTCATCATAAGGAACATCGTGTAATGGCCAAAGGAAGGGTACTGTAAAAAACAGGATTCCTCCAGGCTTTAATACCCGATTTATTTCTTCTAAGACTATATGTAAGTCAGGGCAATGCTCAAATACTTCTGTAGCCATGGCACAATCGATAGAAGCATCAGGTAAAGGTATCTTATTTCCATCCCATAGTAGATCGGCAACAGAACTGTTATAAAGATTATTTGCTTCTAAATCCAGACCTATATATTTGGTTACTTTTCCTTGGTCCATAATCAGAGACCTATAGGGCATTTGGCCACAACCTATATCCAGGAGTGTGCCGGAAAAAAAAGGCATGTTACTTTTTAGTGCCTCTAATATGGAGTTTCGCACCAAGTATACGTCCAGTGTTTGAGTAGTAAGAGGGATTTTTAAAAATATTTTAGCGGCTTTGGCCATACATTCTTGTAAAACTATGAAAACTTTGCCCGTAAGCGAAAAAAAACTGAGTAAAAGAACGGAAAATGTACTTGAAGAAATGTTTTTACTATTATCTTTCTGGATAAACTTTTATCAAAAGAACTATGTATAATACAATAATTTAAACTTTCTTTGATATGCTCGTTATTTAGCACTTTATTACTTATAAGTATATTAACTATTTCTTTATGAAAGTTTAATACTATCTCTCCAATCCTTTTACTATATTGATAGTTAAGATATTTGTTAATACAGATGTAAAAAAAAATCCTTGCATATAAATTATTCACTTGTTTTTCAATAGAAATCTGCTTTAACCAATTCTTTGACCATAATCCACCCTCATGGATGCGATACACACTCATTATTTCGTTTAAATAGCCAATCTTTCCGTATTTTGCATTGAGTATATGCAAAGACCAGTCACCAAATGCCAGTTTATAATACCATTCGGGAAAATCAAGGAATAATTTATTTCTAAAAACACATGACGCCGTCATGATAAAGTTTTTTTCTATTAAATCCTTAACCACAAACTCTGCCTTGCTATCTTTGGTAATTGCTAGATGTGATGGGCGTCCATCCTCATAATCATACCTTGCATTATGAAAACAAATAGCAAAATCAGGATGTGCTTCTAAAAAATCTACTTGTTTCTGTAGTTTGTGTGGACTAGTCCAATAATCATCTCCCTCTAATAATGCAATATATTTTCCTCTTGCATTTTTGATATTATTTACAAAGTTTAATCGGCCATTTATCCTCTTATAATCAGGTGGATAAGAATGGTAAAATACCCTTATTTTATCCGGATATTTGACTTCATACTGTTTTACAATTTCTCTGGTACCATCATTGGAATCATCTTCTCCAATTAGTACTTCAAAGTCAAAATCAGTTTGCTGCATCAGCACACTATCAATTGCTTGCGCAATAAATTTAACTTGATTATAGGTAATTATACTTACAGTCAGTTTCATACACACAGCCATTACAATCCTATCACATATCAGCTACAATGTTAGGGGCAGAGAAAATGAATTTAATAAATTTTTTGTTACTTATCCTGAGGCAGGTTTTTATTGAGATATTCCATGATTGCCTCAATAGTATCCAGTTCCTGGTATAAACTATCTGATATTTTAATAGCATACTTTTCTTCAATCAGAAAAAAAATAGTGGTTTTTTCCAGAGAATCAACGCCCTGTTTAGAGAGAGAAACATCTTTTAGTAAAGTTTCCGGATCAACAGAAGAAAGGTCTGCTTCTTTAATAATATCTTTTACTTGTTGAATTGTAACTCGCATATTAATTTAGTTTAATCTAGTTAAAATTGTACTGGCCCAGGAGAGTCCTACACCAAATCCACTGATTACTATATTTGTATAGGATTTATCTTGTAGCTTTTGTTCTATAATGATGGGAATGGAGGAAGAAACCGTATTTCCGTAATTCATAATATCAAAAGGTACTTTGTCTTTAGGTAAGTTCAAACGCTTAGTTAATGTATCTACAATGTACTTGCTCCCCTGATGAAAGATAAATACATCAATATCTTCCATTTGTTTATTGTTTTTTTCAAGTAATGCTTTAATATCTGCGGGTACATACCTGGCAGCAAAATTAAAAATAGCCCTGCCATTCATAGAGAGTTCATTGTTATTACATATCAGCTCTTTATTATCTTTGCCAATGGTACCCATATTGAATTTTCCGGTTATCAAAACAGGATTATTGCTTATTAGGGTAACCGTTGCTGCATCTCCAAACAATAAGGCAGTGTTTTTATCATTGGCATTAATAATTTTAGAATAAGGATCAGCTGTAAAGAGCAAGCCTTTGGTAAAACTATTGCTTTCCATCAGCGATTGAATTATAGACAAACCATAGACAAATCCGGAACATCCCAGAGAAATATCAAAGCAGGCACATTGCTCAGGTAATCCCAACTGTCCATGAATAATAGCTGAAGTATGAGGAATATTAGTATCCGGGTTTTGTGTAACTACAATTACGCACTCTACATCACTGGTATTCAACCCTGTTTTCTGCTGTAGTTTATTGAATGCCTTGACGCAAAGATCTGATGTATCTTCCTGCGAATCTTTTACTGCTACCTGTTTTACCCCTATTTTATCCTCAATAAAAGCATCATCTATCTCAAACAATTCTTTTTTTGCGTAGTTTGATGATCTGCCTGAAGGAATATATGAAGCAATTTCTTGTATACCTAACATAGTTTTTTATTACTTAACTAAAGAGAAATAGATAGCACCCACCTGCTTACCATCTATATAAATAGAACTTTTAGTGAGCATGTTATTAAAGTTCTTTACAAGTTCAAGAGAAATCTTCTTATGATAAACATTATTATAAAAGCTTATATCACTCAGCTCTAGTTTTGTTATTATCCATTTCCCAACTGCATCCGACATTTTCTGTAAATAATACTTATTCATAGAGACAATAATTTCGCTAAACGAGTAATTCAAATTATTGAACAAAGAAATCTTACTTTGTTCAATAATTGAGCTTGCTTGTATCTCAGTTTCTGAGAAATCTTGTTTGCACTTAATTTGCTTAAAATTATTTATAACAGAAGCATAATATCTAAGATTGCCGACTTCAAAGGTAATGATTGAATTACTATCAGGTTCGCCTTTTTCGCTGCTTACTATTAGTACAGCATTGTGGTGCAGCATTTTATGTGCTACATACTTTATATTCCTGATTTCCCCGAACTTCAGTAGTATAAATTTCAAGGCTTCATCAAATATATCTGGACCTTGAACATAATTTCTATCTCCTTTGAAGCAAAAGTCCAGAATAAACTCTTCTCTCATCTTTGTGATTTTACAAAGTTTGTTAAATGTTTTTGATGGTTCATAGCAAAATTACCTGATACCGCTTCCCTGGCTTTTACATGCTTAATTACTACACTCCCTAATTTAATTTCTGCGTGATCGCCTATTTTCAGTTTTTCAGCGATCACTACTGATGGGCCAATCCATACATGATCTCCAATTTCTACATTTCCGGCGATTTGCGCATTCCCGGATATCATCGTATTACTTCCTACCTTAGAACCATGTCCAATGCTGGCTTTTACACTTATTTTGGTATTATCTCCAACACGTGTATACTCACAATTAAAAGATTTCTGTATAATAGCATTGGCTAAAATCTCACAATTTTTTCCTATGCTTACCCCACCAGCATCAAATACCTGCATAAAACTTCCGTCAATCATAGTATTACGTAAACCCTTAGCGCCAATTACTACGTTGGGTCCGATATACGTATTTTCTCCAATGACAGAATAATCCTCTATAATCGCATAATGGTCAATTTGCACATTGGAATGTATTATAACATGTTTTCCAATAATTGCCGTAGGCGCAATGATAGCACTTGAATCAATAGAATGCTCCTGGTGCAAACGCATGTAGGCTTTACTGAAAAGATAGTTATGCAATTCATAAAAAGCTTTTTTGGGATTTGAGCAAATAATTAATCCTTTACTGATATTTACCTTTTGACCATAATCTCTTGTAGTAATCACAGCAGTTACATTCTTGTTCGTATTGGCACTTTCAAAATATAAGTCATCCAGCACAAAACAAGCTGTTCCTTCAAAAGGGGAATATGTGTAATGAGTTAAACGTACATCTGCATCCCTTACTAAATCATTACCCTGAAAGAACTCACTTAATAACATAAGTATGTAATTAAAATTTAGTTCTCAACCAAAGTATTTTCATTTACAACAGATGAGATCATTTCTATATCATTTTCAGATAATTCATAATACAGAGGTAAACAAAGCACTCTTTTAGAAATATCCTCCGAAACCGGCATATTCTGCTGATAAACGAAATTCAACGAATTAAGTGACGGGTAAAAATACCTTCTGGGAAATACCTGCTTTGCATTTAAAGCATCCCGAACACGAAGCAAGATATTTTCCGATGGAAATAGTACTGGATAATAGGCAAAATTATATATAGTATTTCCAAAAATATGAGGTTTATGTATAGTTTCGTTATCCAGCAGGCTGTCATACATTTTACTAGCCTGTTTGCGCTTATCCATTATTTCCTTAATCCGGGGCAATATACATAATCCCATAGCCGCATGAAATTCAGAATTTTTTCCATTAATACCCAACCCCCAGAAATCCTCCTGTCCTTTGTGGCCGAAATTGCGCATATACGAAATGGTATGTGCGAGATTATCATCATTGGTTACAATGGCTCCACCTTCAGTAGTATGAAATAACTTGGTAGCATGAAAACTTAAGGTACTGATGTCGCCATAGTTCAATATAGAATTACCTTTATAGATAGTACCAAAGGCATGGGCAGCATCATAGATCACTTTCAGCTTGTGTTTTAGAGCTATTTTTTCTATGGCTTCTACCTCACAGGGGCCACCATATACGTGTGTAGCAAGTATGGCTGACGTAGCCGGTGTAATGGCTTTTTCAATAGCAGCCGGGCTTATCATGAGCGTGTCTGGGTCTATGTCTGCAAATACTGGTATGCAATTTTCCCATACAATGGATGAGGTAGTAGCCACATACGAAAAAGGCGTGGTAATAATCTCTCCTTTCAGACTCAATGCTTTAATGGCAATCTGGAGAGCAATGGTACCATTATTTACAAAAAATAAGTGTTTTACACCTATGTAGTCTTTCAGTTTTTGTTCCAGTTCCTGCACCAGTGGACCATTATTAGTCAAATGGCAGCGTTCCCATATACCTTCCAGGTATTTTGTATATTCTGCTAAGGGAGGAAGGTAAGCCTTTGTTACGTTAATCATTTTTTTCTACTATATAGAGAACGCTGCGCTCTGTAATACCGCATCTTAAGAACTCGATTTCTTTAAAATAATTTCTATCCAATGCTATTAACTTAAATCCCGCTTGTTTTACCCGATCCATAAATCCTTTTTTGTTGTAAAGCCTGACATGATCATCTTGTCCAAATCGCCTCCATCTTTCGCCCATATCTATAACCGAAGGATCTTCGTCTATTTCTTTATTTCTCAAATTAATTGGCACCATCAGGATTCCCCATCCTCCCGGTTTTAGTATGCGATACAATTCTCTTAAAGCTTTTTTATCATCTGATACATGCTCCAGGATATGAGAGCAAATGAATATGTCACAATAATTATCCGGATAAGTATGCATATCCATCAGGTCCAGCTTATCATCTACATCCTCCATATATAAGTCAGCCGTGCGGTAATTGACATTATGTTTTTTAATAAATTTTTGCAATGGCCTTGAGGGTGCAAATTCTATGAGCAGTGGTCTTTCAGATAGATCCACCTTTTGAAATTTTTCCTTCAAATATAATGAATACAACCTATCTCTATCTGAAGCTCCACATACAGGACAACTATATTGTTGTGGGTTGATTGTCTCAGTATCATCATAGGTATACAGCCATCCATACTTTTTCTTGTTCTCTTCATATAAAGAACTTAATGGATTAAAATATCCTAGCTTCGAATCACATGCAGGGCAGTAATATATAAGATTTTGGCCAGCTTCTTTTTCAGAATCAGAATGAAATAATTTCTTCAATCGCCTTTTAATACTTAAGGGAACAAAACTTTTTATGTTCATAGGTGGTTTTGCAATCAATTGCAGGTATAGTCTATGTATTAAGTTATCCAACCTTTATTTTTTCTGGTACATAATCTAGCTTCCATTCGAATTTAGGACGTACCACTCCTACCCATTTGCCATGCCAGCTGCTGTTACGTTGTCCTTCTACTACCTCAAAAGTGAGAATATTGGAATCATTGAAAATAATTTTACCTTCTTTTACAATCAACAACTGAATCCGGTAAACCCTGTCGTTTAAAAAATCAGCTGGGATATGAAAAGAACCTTTTACTACTCCTTGTGCGTACCATTGTTTAGGAGATACAGTATTCAAAACAGGTACTTCTTCACTAGTAAAAATTACAATACTAAAATTTAAAAAAGCTTTATCTAGGTAATTCCAGAACTCAAACTCGATATCTAAAGCAGTATGAATGTTAATAAACTCTGAATTATTCTGGCTGATCACCCTGGCACTTTTAATTCTCACCAGTTCATTGCCTGGTGCACTTTCCGGATTGTCCCATCTTTTTAATACATCTAGCACAATAGACTTTTGCAGGTAAAGAGCAGCTACTTTTTCAACAGAACCCTTAGCAATAACATTTCCCGCACTCAACATAACCGCCTGGTTACAAAGAGATTTTACCGCTGTAAGGTTATGGCTCACAAATAAAATTGTCCTTCCCTGTTTATGTGCGACATCATCCATTTTTCCGAGGCATTTCTTCTGGAATTCTGCATCACCTACAGCCAGTACTTCATCTAAGATCAGGATTTCTGATTCTAAATGGGCAGCCACAGCAAAGGCAAGCCGCACATACATCCCGGAAGAATAGCGCTTTACAGGCGTATCAATAAATTTCTCTATGCCCGAGAAGTCTACAATTTCATCAAACTTGGCTTTTACTTCGGCTTTGTTCATGCCCAGAATGGCTCCATTGAGGAAAATATTTTCCCGTCCGGTAAGTTCGGGGTTGAAACCGGTCCCTACTTCCAGCAGGCTGGCAATGCGGCCTTTAACTTTTACACTCCCGGTGGTTGGAAGAGTAATTCTGGAAAGAATCTTGAGCAGGGTAGATTTTCCTGCACCATTTTTTCCGATAATGCCTACTGCATCTCCTTGTTGTACTTCAAAATTAATATCCCGTAAAGCCCAGAACTCACTGTTTTCTATCTGGCTTTGCACGCCAATTTTTTTGAACGGGTCTTCCTTTCCCCTCACTTTTGACCACCATCGCTGAAATTCTCCTTGAAACGACTGGGCGCCTATTTTACCCAGCTGGTATTTTTTAGATACGTTCTCTACTCTTACTACAACTGTCATAAATACGAACCTTCCCGTTAAATGGTGTCCATTGCAATTTTTTCAACCCTGTTAAAGGCCAGGATGCCTGCAACTAATGCCAACAGCATAATAATAAAACTATATCCTAAGTTCGACCAGGAGAAGTTTCCTATTCCCAGCCATCCATACCTAAAGCTTTCTACAATAGGGGTCATTGGGTTGAGCAGGATGATGGATTTGTACTTATCAGGCACTTTGGATAAAGGGTAGATGATGGGGGTGGCAAACATCAGCAAACGCATACTCACATTAAGTAATTTTCTAAAATCGCGGTATTTGTTGCTTACCGATGAAAAAAGCATACCCAGTCCCAGGCCGGTACCTGCAATCATGAGCAGCAATAGTGGTGTAAGCAAAGCATAGATGTTTATATGGATGTTTTCTCCTTTATATAAATAAAATAAGACCAGGACAATAAATAACATAAATTGCAATCCCCAGGCAATCATACCCGAAATAGTAGTGGTAATCGGCATTACCAGTCTGGGAAAGTACACCTTCCCAAAAATTCCTGCGTTGGCATTAAAGGTTCCTGAGGTATTGAGCAGGCAGTTGGAAAAATATGTCCAGAGCATAATACCTGATAGATAAAACAAAATTCTTGGCAGCCCATCAGTAGATATATTGGCAATGGCACCAAAAATAAAGGCATAAGTAAGGGTAGTTACCATTGGTTCGGCCAGGTGCCACACAGGCCCAAGTATCGTTTGCTTGTAAGCCGATACAAAATCCCGCCTGACAATAAGGGTAATCAGATCCCGGTAACGCCATAGTTCTTTCAGATTAATATCCAGCAGACCAGGATTGGATTTGATCTCCATGGTCCAGTCTTCTTCCTTTGGTGTATGTATAACTGGCTTTTCAGCCTCACTCGTTTCAATGGCCATTCATCAATTGTCTTATAATCTCTTAGCTTTCCTTTTTAACAACCTGTCATCCATTCTTTGTAAGCATCTCACAATTTCCCGATAATATCATGTATCCGGATCAGGCCTGTTACCTGGTTTGAGGCCAATACAACAGGTAATACTGAAATCTGTGAACTTCTTTTTTCCATCAGTTGCAACGCATCGTAAGCGAGCATATTCGGGTGAGCTACTACCGGTTTTTTAGTCATCATATCTGCTGCAGTCAGTGTTGAAAGTTTCTCAACTGGCGTACGCTGCATCACCCTACGTAAATCCCCATCGGTAATAATGCCCAATAAATGCATTTCTTTATTTACCACACTTACGGCTCCTAACCTACCCTGGTCTATGGCATCCACTACCTGTTTCCAGCTGGAATGTTGCTCAATAACCGGATTGTTTTCTCCCGAATGCATCAGATTCTTCACCCGTAATGCCAGCCGCCTGCCTAATTTTCCGGCCGGATGATTAATGGCAAACTCTTCTGCTGTTACCTGTTTTACCTGCATTAACGTCATTGCCAGTGCGTCTCCTACAGCTAAGGCTACTGTTGTACTTGTAGTTGGAGCCAGATTCAAGGGGCAGGCTTCCCGGCTGATAGAAGCATCCAGTATGGCGTACGACTGCTGTGCCAGAGTAGATTGAATATTTCCTACGATTGAAATAATAGGTACTTTGCGCAAATTCAGGTGAGGCAACAGAGAAATAATTTCTTCCGTTTCCCCACTGTTGCTAACAGCCATAATAATATCCTTACGATCTATAATTCCCAGATCACCATGCATGGCATCAGCTGCGTGTAAATATACCGCTGTTGTACCAATACTGGCCAGTGTTGCGGCTATCTTATGCGCCACAATCCCAGATTTACCTACGCCCAGTACTACTACCTTTCCTTCACATGCCAGAATCAGGTCAATGGCTTTCTGCGTTTCTTCCTGGCTAAGTTGCCTGGATGCCTGCAAAATAGCCTCCGACTCAATTCTCAATACATCTATGAGTGACTGATGATAGCCAACAGCAGCTGAATTACGAATTTGCATATAATGAATAACAGCTTTTCAGATATTTTAATTATATATATCTGCACACTTTATACTCCTTGGCTCAAAATTAACTCAACAAACTCTCTTACTGCGCCATCTCCTCCTTTTTTTTTCAGGTGGATAATATCCGGAATTGCTTTTATTCTGGCCACAGCATTATCCGGACAAGCAGCCATACCCACATGAGATAACAGATCCAAACAATTTATATCATCTCCGATATAGGCTGCTTCTGCAAGCGTAATATTTTCCTTACTACAAATTTCTTGAGCAGCCTGCAATTTATTTTTACATGCCTGGTATAAGTAATCTACTTTAAGTTTGTTTGCTCTCCGCTCTACAATAAAGGTTTTTTCAGAAGTAATAATTGCTGTTTTTATCCCTTTTTCTCTCAACAGCTGAAACCCCATCCCATCATGGGTATTAAACTTTTTAAATTCATCACCACTTTCTGTGTAATACATGCCGGCATCTGTCAGAACGCCATCTACATCAGACATAAATAACTTAATGTTTTGATACTCTTTATCTGACATTATACTATTACATTTTCCATTCTACTTGTTCCCTTATAAGTTTTGCAGGATTGCCAGCTACCAGACTGTGAGGAGGCACATTCTTTGTTACTACAGCCTGCGCTGCAATTACAGCCCCCTTCCCTATCCTTACTCCTTTCAGTACTGTTACATTTGCTCCGATCCACACATTGTCTTCAATAATGATAGGTGCCGTAAGGGGACTTCCTGTAATATGGTGCAGATCAGTATCCATAGCTGTAAAATTCCAGCTGATGGCACACTCATTCCCTATTTCGATTTTTTCCTGGCATATAATAATACAGTTAGGATTTATATAAGAATTATTCCCCATACTGAATACGCCATTCACCTGAATACCTAATCCTTTATGGATACGTGTGTTTTTTCCTAAATATACCTGACCATGATTGAGGAAAGCACTTCGTTTACCGGTATATGTCCACTGCACGGTACGGTTACGAATACTGCCTATAAAAGCAGATTTCGCCACAATATTTCCCTTGTTTTCAAAATCAACACCTAAGCCTATTTTTAAATTTGGATATAGTCTGATATTCCAGTAGATATTTTTAATAAACCCATAAACACTCATATAGAATAACTGCGGTTAGCTTTCATGATCTGTTCAGCTATAAGCCAGTCTGATTCTTCATCTAATTCTATAGCTGTATCTTCAGACATTTCATATATACCTATCTTTCCACTAAGCCGGTTTTTAGAAACCATAATGGCCTGAATGGTACTAACATAAAAAGCGCCATTCTCCATCAGCATACCCGGAAAATCCTGTCTCCGTGGGCGGCTCCTGTAATCATAATTAATGGGTGTACCCTCCTTATTCCAGAAAAATCTTTTTGTACGCACACAAGTGAGTAAAGAATCCAAAGCATCCTTCTGAAATAATTGCAAAGCTTCAGTAAAATCCCGGGTACTTGTAAAGGGGGAAGTTGCCTGTACCAGTATAAATATGTCTTCCTCTTGAAACTGAACAGCTTTCCATTCTAAAAACTCCAGCATCACGCTTTCTGTTGAGGCTGTATCCGTGGCATTTTCTACCTGACGCCTGTATACCTCTACTTTAGAAAATCCAAAACTTTTGGCCACCTGCTCAATTTCGCTACAATCAGTGGCAACATATATTTTATCTACTTTAGTACAATCCTGTAATGCTTTCAAGTTCCAATATATAAGCGGTTTCCCACAAAAGTCTTTAATATTTTTAAATGGAATAGATTTACTTCCACAACGTACCGGGATAAATGCTATGGTAGCCATTATGTTTTTAAAATTTACCTAATCCTGTATTTTAATTTATCTCTCTGAACCAGTTCTACAGGTAAAATTTCCTGATTTTTATAGGTTAAAGATTCATGAGTATGGTGTAAATCTCTGGCTAATTTTTGTAAGCCCGGAACCTCCAAAGAAGCTGCATGGTCTGTTCCCCTCCATGTGCGGTCTTTTGTGAAATGCCTTTCTATCCATTCAGCTCCTAAGGTAAAGGCGGCAATATCTATGCTAATTCCAAGATGATGGCCTGAGAAACCAATTGTCTTTACACGATCACCAAACACATCATGTAGCCGCTTTATCTCCAGTAAGCAAACGTCTTTAAATTGTACAGGATAACCAGAGGTACATGAATAAACCACCAGCCGTTCTTTTGCCTGCCCGGTTTCTTCAAAAAACCGGATTACTTCTTCCTCTTCTTCATGGGTAGTCATTCCAAAAGAGATATGGATTTCTCCACTATATGTATCCCGTAATAACCTGAGCATTTCATAATGATTGTTACAGGCAGAAGGCACTTTAATCAATTCAGGATTTAATGCAATAATTTCGACAGCTGATGTAACATCCCATACGGAAGTTGAATATTTGATTCCAATTCCTTCTGCATATTTTTTCAGGTCTGCATGTTGTTCCTGGGTGAATTCCAGAAATTCGCGATGTGCTCCGTAGGTAGGGCCATATGCATGATAAGGATTAGGGTGTGGTGCCGCATACTGCTCTTCGGTAAGCAATTCCTGTGGGTTTCTTTTCTGAAATTTAGCTACGTTTGCTCCGCACTCCTTGGCTAATTTGACTAATTCTAAAGCTATATCAAACTGGCCCATGTGATTGCAACCGATTTCAGCAATTATTTTTGGTTGCTTATATTTAAAGTTGAACATGTGCTTTTTAAATTAAGTCGCAAATATACATTTTAATACCATAACCTATGTATTCAACATTCATTTTGAGGGATGAGTACAGCTGGTTATAAAAGTTTAATATATCTTTCAGTCCCTCAATTATACATGCCGCCTATGACTCTCGGGAAACAAACAAAATTATTTTCAGCCTTTGAACCAGCCACTCAGGAAGCCTGGAGAAAACAAATCCTGCATGACTTAAAAGCGGCTACGCTGGAAGAAAAACAGGCCTTGTATGAACAGAAAATGATATGGAAACCTGAACCTGAGATCACAACTGCGCCATTTTACACCAGAGAAGATATACAAACAATTCCCTTACCTGTCGTGCCTGCTTCACAGGTAGGCTGGCTTACTGAGGAATTTATTCCTTTTTTAACCGAAAAATCTTCCAATCAACTAGGCAGGGAAGCCTTACAACAAGGTGCGGATGCATTGTGTTTTGACCTTTCTGCGGTGAATCTTGCTACAGTCAACTTACCGGTTTTGCTGCAAGGGATTAAGCTTTCTGATGCACCTGTCCGTTTTATAGTAAACAAATCACCAGGCAGCTTTCTTCAGCAGCTTCAAATCATTGCTCCTTACCAGTGGAAAGGAGGTCTGCATTACGATCCGCTCATGCAACAAAGTGCTTCAGTTTCAGACATAGACAGTCTGGCAGAAGTTTTCAGGCAGACAAACGATTTTCCAGAATTTTATCCGCTTACCGTGAATAGCAATCCTGGTAATTCCACTACTCGGGAGATTGCATACTTGCTGTCTGCCTTTGTAGAATATGCCCATCAGCTTACGGAACGAGGTGTTCAGGCAGCTGCTATTTTCAATAAAACGATTTTCTCTGTGAGTGTAGGCACTAACTTTTTTATGGAAATGGCCAAGTTAATGGCTTTGCGCTTGTTATATACACAGCTGGCAGCGGCTTATCAGGTAACGAATCATAAACTTTTTATTCATACACCTATTGAGTTTTCACATACTCCGGCAGAAGATCCTTATAATAACCTGATCCGTTCTTCACTGGCCGCCATGTCTGCTGTACTGGGAGGTTGCCAGTCGCTACGTGTATTACCTTTTAATGGAAAAACAGATGATGTTATTTCCAGGCGGATAAGCCGGAATGTGTCTATTATCTTGAAAGAAGAGAGTTATTTTGCCCAGGTGGCTGATATAGCCGGTGGTTCGTATTACGTAGAAAATCTAACTCATATGATTGCTACAGAAGCCTGGCGCTTATTTACAGAGATAGAAGCGGAAGGTGGTTTTTTGCAAGCCCGGCAATCTGGTTTTCTAATTTTGCCTTCGCAATGAGTGATTAGGAGAATGAGTGATTGAGTGAAATTATTAAGCTATGTAAGCTTAGCTAATAAGCTTTTAAAGGAATGTAATTCGTAATTCTCTACTATGAAACCAGATTTTTTACATATAAAACCTGAGTTTAAGGCACAAGCCATATCAACACCTGCCAAATCGAAAGACTGGCTCACGGCTGAAGGAATTCCGGTAAAGAAAACGTATACAGCTCAGGATATAGCTGATTTTGAACACCTGGATTTTGGGGCTGGGTTGCCGCCTTTTCTGCGGGGACCCTATGCTTCGATGTATGTCACCCAGCCCTGGACTATCCGCCAGTATGCCGGTTTTTCTACGGCCGAAGAATCTAATGCATTTTACCGCCGCAATCTGGCTGCCGGACAAAAAGGTCTATCTGTTGCTTTCGATCTTGCTACGCACAGGGGCTATGATTCGGATCATCCGAGGGTGACCGGTGATGTGGGAAAAGCCGGAGTGGCTATAGATTCTGTAGAAGACATGAAAATTCTCTTTGATGGCATTCCACTTAATGAAATGTCGGTTTCGATGACCATGAACGGAGCCGTACTTCCGATTATGGCTTTTTATATTATAGCTGCAGAAGAACAAGGCGTTACCCCGGAACAGCTGAGTGGCACGATTCAAAATGATATTCTGAAAGAATTTATGGTGCGTAATACCTATATTTATCCACCCGAACCTTCCATGCGAATTGTGGCTGATATTTTTGCTTATACTTCCCGTTATATGCCCAAATTCAACTCCATCAGTATCAGCGGCTATCATATGCAGGAAGCCGGTGCTACTGCCGACCTGGAACTGGCGTATACTTTGGCTGATGGTCTGGAATATATCCGGACTGGAATTGCAGCCGGAATCCCAATAGATGATTTTGCGCCCAGGCTCTCTTTTTTCTGGGCTATTGGCATGAATCATTTTATGGAGATTGCCAAAATGCGGGCCGCCCGAATGCTTTGGGCGAAGATGGTAAAAACCTTTAATCCTAAAAATACCAAATCGCTTGCCCTCCGTACCCATTGCCAGACTTCGGGCTGGAGTTTAACCGCTCAAGATCCATTTAATAATGTAACCCGCACCTGCATCGAAGCCCTTGCCGCTGTAATGGGTGGTACACAATCTCTGCATACCAATTCTCTAGATGAAGCTATTGCTTTGCCTACCGATTTTTCGGCCCGTATCGCCAGAAATACGCAACTGTTGATTGCTAAAGAAACAAATGTAACCAAAGTAGTAGATCCATGGGGCGGTTCCTATTATGTAGAATACCTGACCCACCAGCTGGCACAAAAAGCCTGGAAACTCATTGAAGAAGTAGAGCAACTCGGCGGTATGACCAAAGCCATAGAAACCGGCCTTCCTAAAATGCGTATTGAAGAAGCCGCCGCCAGAAAACAAGCCAGAATTGATTCTGGAAAGGATGTAATTGTCGGGGTAAATAAATATACTGTTTCTGAAAATACGGATATTGAACTATTAGAAGTGGACAACGCCGCTGTCAGAAATTCGCAGATTGCCA
This sequence comes from Rhodocytophaga rosea, assembly GCF_010119975.1. GTDB lineage: Bacteria > Bacteroidota > Bacteroidia > Cytophagales > 172606-1 > Rhodocytophaga > Rhodocytophaga rosea. The sequence continues at coordinate 5,923,281 of NZ_CP048222.1, read as the reverse complement.
GACTGGAAAAAGTAAAAAGAGATCGTAACCAAGATGCCCTACAAGAAGCACTCGATGCCATTACCCAATGTGCACAACAAGATTCCCCACTAACAAGAGGGGCTGGGGGGTGTAATCTATTGGCGTTAGCGGTGAATGCAGCCCGACAACGGGCTACCTTGGGTGAAATATCTTTTGCCATGGAAAAAGTATTTGGCAGGCATAGGGCAGTGATCCGTGCTATTTCTGGTGTGTATGCGGCTGAGGTACCCGATGATGAAAACTTCCGCACAGCCCGTGAAATGACCAATCAGTTTGCTGCCATGGAAGGGCGAAGACCCCGGATTATGATCGCTAAAATGGGACAAGATGGCCATGACAGAGGAGCTAAAATAATAGCGACTAGCTTTGCTGACCTAGGCTTCGATGTAGACATTGGTCCTTTATTCCAGACACCGGAAGAAGTAGCCAGGCAAGCTGCCGAAAACGATGTGCATATGGTGGGTGCTTCCAGCCTGGCAGCCGGCCACAAAACCTTGATTCCCCAACTTATAGAAGAACTAAAGAAAATAGGCAGGCCAGATATTATGGTAATTGTGGGCGGAGTGATTCCTCCGGGTGATTATGATTTCCTATACAAAGCAGGCGTAGCAGGTATTTTCGGTCCTGGAACCATTATTTCTGTAGCTGCCCAGCAAATCCTTAAGAAATTAATGGAATAAGATTTTCAGTCAGTATTAAGCTAAAAACAAAAGGTGAGTGCTTTCAAGCATTCATCTTTTGTTTTTATAATGTTAGTTTAATTTGAGCATTACATATTATCAACTATTTATAAGCATAATACTTAAAGCTTTTTAATGATGTTTTTCCCCAATCTGCCCTCTAATCTCCCCAGCCGGATATTTATCTGAATGTACATTAGTATAAGTATATCCGTTATCTATAGCTGCCTTCAGAATAGAAAGTGGGCCGCCTTTTAAGTTACCCGACAAATCGGCTGCAGTAATTTTTCCTTCCGCATAATCACCATTCACCGGGCCATCCACCCGTTCATGTTTAAGGGTTACTACAACTCCCCCGTTCACACCTTTGGGAGCCAGATGGATATGAGCAAATTTTACATTCTCTATACTGGATAGTTTTACTTTAAAGGTAAGCTCTGTTACAGCCGGGTTAAATTTATAAGTAGCATCTCCGGACGCAGTAGTAGTTACCGGCGGCACTTCTTCACTGCCAGTTAGTTTGGCCTCAAATTCATATACAGGATGTGGCTTGGCTTTCCCAATCTGTCCGCGAAGTTCGCCCGAAGGATTCTCATCTGTATGAATATTGGCATAGGCATTTCCTGATTCCAGTAGCGCTGCCAGGTCTTTTATGGATTTGCTGGCCAGCGGTCCTAATAAATCTTCTGCTTTAATTATTCCCTCAGCCAGTACGCCATTTACCGTGTCGGTAGAAGGTTCCTGCAATTCAAGTAAAAAGGCTACTACCTGTCCATTTTCTCCGGCAGGTGCCGCATGAATATGGGCAAACTTGATATGATCGGTATTGGCAACGATCAGTTTGTAGGCAATTTCTGTTTTTTCTTTATTCAGCGTAAAAATCGCCTGACCGGCACCAGGAGCAACTACCGCTGGTACTTCCTGGTTTCCTGAAAGGAAGGCGGTATATGTTTTTGCTTTTTTGTTGTCGTTCGGAAGCAAATCTTCGATGAGTTCGCAACTGCTGAGCAGCACCATCAACAATAGCACAAGAGGCAAGATAGCATACTTTTTCATAGGAGGGGTGGTTTGAGGTTGGGATGAATATTTAAAAGTACGATAATTTGTTTGAGACAGATTGACCAGCGAAATATTTATTTGTTGCTATTTTTTTGGATTTAAACAGTTTACTTGACCACGTTAGTATTTTAAAAAGGGTTGCCTTCCTATTTGAAAATATTTTTATGCTAGCATTGTACTTGATAAACATATTATTTTCGTGCATGGCAATACACATAGGAACTTCCGGCTGGAGCTATGACCACTGGCATGGCGTATTATATCCGCATGGAAGTCCGGTGCAGGATCGTTTATATTATTACTTGCAGCATTTCCGCACGGCAGAACTAAACAGCAGTTTTTACCGGTGGCCATCCCTGTATAGTTTCCGCAGCTGGCAGCAACGTTTACCAGATCATTTTTTACTGAGTTTTAAAGCTTCCAGAGGATTAACCCATGCCAAAAAACTGTATTCTCCAGAAGTATGGGTGCAACGTTTAAGTAAAGCGGCCAGTGAACTGAGACATAAAAATGGTGTGATACTCATCCAGCTTCCGCCACAACTGGGATATGACTACGAAAGGCTGCGTTATTTTCTGCAACTTCTTCCTTCCTGGCTCCGGGTGACCATCGAATTCAGACATCATAGCTGGCACCAGGAATCTATCTTTCAATTACTGGAACAATACCAGGTTGCTTATTGTGTGATGAGTGGTGCACATTTGCCTTGTATACTGAGAGCAACGGCCTCATTTGTATATGTACGCATGCATGGACCAGATACCAACTGGCTCTATGGCGGTTCTTATTCAGATGATGATCTTCACTGGTGGGCCAACCGCATCCGGGAATGGGAATACAGTGGCAAAGAAGTGTTTGTCTACTTCAACAACGATGGCCATGGAAACGCTGTCCGCAATGCCTGGACCCTCAAACACTTTTTACAGGTATAAACAAACGCCGGTTAATTTACTAATCAATAATTATTGATTGCTTTAAATTTATAAATTCAATTTGAACCACTAAATATTATATCAATCAGTCACATAAGAATCATGAATGCTAAAGAGTTAGAAGAAAAGATAATTAAAGAAGAAATTAAACCGCTTTTTAAGCAAAACCATTTTAGGTGTTGTTACCTAAAGATATATATGCAGGATCAAGGATAAACTACTTTATGGACTGTATCAAATGTGACAATAAAAATTGCCCTAAAAGTGGCTTTGTCCATGGTCGGCAACGCTATGTATGTAAAAAGTGTGGGTATCATTTCACAGTTAGCCTTAAATCAAGTGCCTTTCGTGTAGATGTCAAACAAGAAGCTTTACACTTATATTTAGAAGGAATGGGTTTGAGAGCAATCGGCCGTCACTTACAGGTAAGTCATGTGAGTGTCTATCGTTGGATTCGAGCTTTTGGACAACAAACGCCTGCGTTAGAAAGCCCTTCAGCAATTGATGTAGTAGAAATGGATGAGTTGCATACCTACATTGGCCATAAAAAACTACTGTTGGGTTTGGATAGCCGTTGACAGATATGGGCACCGGTTTATAGACTTTGTTTTGGGTACAAGAGGCTACTCGACTGGCAAGTTGCTTTGGGAGAGTGTGCAAGAGAAAACCATTAGGTGGGTGATGAGTGATCATTGGAAAGTATATCCACAAATGATTCCTTCCCATCAACTCAGGCAATCTAAAAAGGAAACTTATACGGTGGAAGGCTATAACACCCGGTTGAGACATGGCTTAGCCCGTTTGAAAAGGAATACCTTATGCTATTCTAAGTCTTGGCTTATGTTACATTACTCTATTTTACTACTCATGCATAAACTTAACTATACTTAAGTAACAACACCCCATTTTAAAGTTGCCGGAAAGACATTTTTTAAACAAGAAATAGATTTTGTAAAAGTCTTCAATATTCAATCCAGTCAATGGAATGAAAACACCATGTAAAATTTACCTTTAATATAGGCTTGTTTCTTCCTGATACCTATGAATTCTGGATGAAACAGCCTGTCCCCAAACATATCAAAGCCTTTGATTGTGCATTTCAAGTTAGACCCGGTCCAATAATTAAAAGTGGCACAAGTGATTATTGGTATAGAATCGACTCTACAACGGAAATTACAGCTTTAATAGGATTGATTCATCATCACATCACTGACTATATTTTACCATTTTATAATCAGTATAAAAGCTTATTTGATTTATTAAAGCTTCAAGAAGTAGACACAACTTTTGGAGAAATGATCCAAATTCAAGTAGGCCTTACTTTAGCAAAAAAAGGAGATTATAAATTGGCTAAAAAAGAAATTAATTCATATTTACAATCCGGAAAACGATCTGAAGATTGGATAGATAGAATAAAAAGTGAAGCGATAATAAGAGGTCTTGAAATTTAAGATTGTTATAAAATTGGTCAAATCTTAGCCATTCAATAACAAACAATAATTATATTCCAAACCAAAAAAATCATATATTGCCTTCTCTTTTTCTTTCCACCTAACCACTTATTTCCTGTATGAAGAAATATGTACTTGTCATTCTGATAAGCCTGTTTTCCTTACACTCCTTTGCCCAGTATGCTGATAAACCACAGAAAATCACTACGGCTAAAACACCTGAGTCTGCCGGTATGTCTTCGGAGAGGCTTAAGCGCATAGACAATACATTGCAGCAGTTTGTGGACAAAGGCACACTTCCGGGAATGGTAGCCATTATTGTGCGGAACGGGCAGATTGTCTATCACAAAGCCTTCGGACAGGCAGATGTACAAGGCGGTCGCCAGATGAAAACAGATGATATTTTCCGGATTGCTTCTATGAGTAAAGCCATTACTTCCACAGCCGTAATGATGCTGTATGAAGAAGGAAAATTCAGCCTCGACGACCCGGTTTCCAAATATATTCCTGAATTCAAAAATCCGCCGGTCATTAAAACTTTTACCTGGAAAGACAGCACGTATACCACTGAACCGGCTAAAAGTGAAATCACTATCCGGCATTTACTTACGCATACCTCAGGTATTAATTATGGAGTGATTGCCAATGAAGAACGTTTTAAGGCTATTAATGCGAAGGCTGGAATTACGGATTTATTCACCACCGAACCAGTAAAAATCTCCGACAACATTAAGAAATTAGCTACTCTACCCTTGCAACACCATCCCGGTGAGAAATGGACATACGGACTAAATTCTGATGTTTTAGGATATTTAGTTGAAATCTGGTCAGGGAAGCCATTCGATGTATTTTTGAAGGAACGTCTGTTTGATCCACTAGGTATGAATGATACTTATTTTTATCTGCCGGAAGCCAAAGCCAGCCGGCTGGTTCCCATACAAAAGCCGGATGCTTCACAGAAATGGGTAAAATTTCCGGTTACTTTCTACGATCCTGAATATCCAGCCAAAGGAGCTAAAACTTTCTTTTCCGGAGGAGCCGGGCTTTCTTGTACAGCGAAAGATTACGCTACTTTTCTGCAAATGCTGGTCAATGATGGCACCTTCAACGGCAAACGTTTCCTGAGCCGACCTACCGTTGAGTTGCTTACTGCCTCCAACCAGACAGGTGACTTATATGGCGGTGGTAATACTCATTTCAGTCTGGCTTTTTCTGTAGTAACTCCCAAAGGTCATGATAGAGGAGGTGCAGGAAGTGTCGGGACATTCAGCTGGGGAGGATATTTCAATACCAATTACTTTGCCGACCCGAAAGAAAAAATTGTAGCCGTACTCATGAAACAGACACAAAACGCTGCTGGTGATAATTCATCGGCTATGTTCACGCAAATGATTTACCAGGCCATTAATGATTAAAAACAGCCATTTATCTAAATAAAGCAAAGAGGCAGGCACGAATAGCTTGCCTCTTTTGTATTTTACTCGTATACTCGTTCCTATAACACAAATGGTAACACAAGAGAAATTGACAAGGCATCAGGGCTTTTTAATAGTCTTGGGACATAATACCCTTGTACACCGACCATATAATTTTTCAAACTAACTAACAAACCATGCTAAACAGATATAATCCGCCAGATTTTCAGATACTCCAGCACGTACATGTTCCCAGGGTGCAATCGCACACCTTAACCAATGGCATTAAACTTCACTGGCTCAATGCCGGCGAGCAGCCCATTGTACGCATCGAGCTTATTTTTAAGGCTGGCAACTGGTATGAATCTCAGCGGAACGTTTCTTATTTTACTATTAAAATGATGAACGAGGGTACCACCAGAATGACCGCCCGCCAGATTAATGAGTATATAGACCAGTTTGGGGCATTTCTGGAATTTAATCATGGGCAAGATAAATCTTCTATTACCTTGTACACGATAACCAAGCATCTGGAGAAACTGTTGCCGGTATTAAAAGACATTGTAACTGGTTCAACTTTTCCGGAAAAGGAACTGCAAAACATCAAAAATATTAGTATTCAGAACCTGAAAGTAAATCAGGAAAAAACAGCGTATCTGGCACAAACCCGTTTCCGGGAACTCTTGTTCGGCAAAGATCATCCCTATGGAAAAAATATGTATGAGGAAGATATTCTGCGTATAGAACCAGAGGCATTAAAACAATTCTATCTGGAAAGAATTACTTCTCAGCCATTTGACATAGTGGCAGCCGGTGAGGTGAGTGAACAAACATTAGCCCTGCTCCGCCATACCTTTGAAGATATAGTAGTGCGTGGAATTTCATTAAATGGAAAGGAATATTCCCAGGCCCCTATATCTATAAAAGAAGACATCGTGGAGAAATCTGAGAGTTTGCAATCTACCCTTCGTATGGGAAGAAAACTGTTCACCCGCAGTCATCCGGATTACATCAAAATGCTGGTACTGAATGAGATTCTGGGCGGATATTTTGGTTCCAGACTCATGAGAAACATCCGGGAAGAAAAAGGATTTACCTATGGTATTTCTTCAAACCTGGTTACGCTCCAGCAACTAGGCTACTTTGTGATAGGAACGGATGTAAAAAGAGAATTTACAAGCCTGACTATTGAGGAAGTCTATAAAGAAATGCAGATACTCCGCACAGAATTGGTGGAAGAAGAGGAACTGGAAGTGGTAAAGAATTATATGGCAGGTTCATTTGCCGGTTCGTTAAGTACGCCTTTTACCCTTGCCGACCATTTTAAAGCCATCTATTTTGATGGATTGACTTATGATTTCTATGACAATTATATCGAAAATATCTTAAATACCAGCGCTCGGCAATTACAGGAATTAGCCAACCAATACCTGACCGATGAATCAATGCTGGTGGTAATAGCCGGCGGAAAATAAACAAGGTTGTTGCGTTGCAGGAATATGGAACAGCAGAATAAGCAATGGCAGAATATTTAGTTGTCAATATTCCTTATTCCTTGATGGATATTCGGTTATTCTATACTGCTGATCAATGTTAGAGAGAACTATTTTAAACAAAAAACCTCCACTTTGAATAGCGGAGGTTTTTCTTTTCTAGAACAAAAAATTATAACTGTTCTGCTGGTTTGTTAGGTGTACCGGCAGTATTAGTGGTATTTCCGGCTGTTCCTTGGTTAGCAGCTTTTTCAGCTTTGTTAGCATAGGTACTGATTGTAGCCAGAGCAGAATCAGTAAGTTCAGAAAATTTATTCAGGGTTTCTTCTAACTGGCCGCCCAAATCATTTTTCAGCGTATTGGCTTTGTCAACAATTTTCTTTCTGGTATCTGCACCAGTGCTGGGCGCAATCAACATCCCTGCTGCCACACCGGCAGCTGCTCCAATAATGAAGCTTAAAAGTGTTTTTTGGGTATTCATAATGTTGGGGTTTGATGTTTTTTTGAATTTCTACTCGTTTACCATGTGTTACAAAACCCGTATCACGGTTCAAATATACGTTTTTTTCCGGCTTTGCAACTCAATCTTATACTTTCATTTGTGAAGAAGGGTTACAAAATATTTTTTCAGGATTTAGTGACAGCATCTTCCGGGCAGCTTATTATTTAAACACAAAATATACTAATTTTGCAGGATATGCAGTTTGTAAGAAGAATCTATTCTATCTGGTGTTACATCTGGTTTTTGGGGCTGTTTCTGCTGCTGTTTCCCTTTTTTTATATCTTTTTGCAGAAAGAAAAATGGCATCCCAAAGCACATTACCTCAACCGGCTCTGGGGACACCTGTTTTTTCCCATTTGTTTTTTGCCTGTATCTATCGAACACCGCACAAAACTTGATAAGCATAAGCCCTATGTTTTTTGTGCCAACCATACTTCTGTGCTGGATATAGCGGTGATGGGTGTGGTTATTGAGAACTTTTATGCCTTTGTCGGTAAACGGGAGCTGGCCAAAATCCCCCTGTTTGGCTATATGTTCACCAAATTACACATCACCGTAGACCGCAGCAGCCGGGTAAGCAGTTACCGTACCATGCAAACAGCTCTGGATACTCTCGGAAAAGGACGCAGCATTATGATATTTCCGGAGGGAGGTATTGTTACTGAAAATCCTCCGCAGATGACTCCTTTTAAAGATGGTCCTTTCCGGATGGCGATAGAAAAGCAGGTACCGGTAGTTCCCATTACGCTGCCTTACAACTGGTATATTTTGCCCGACGACGGAAAGTTATTGTTCCGCAGGCATACCATTAAAGCCATTGTCCATGATCCGGTTCCTACCGCCGGAATGACCATGGATGACTTATCCAGACTCAAAAAAATGACGTTCGATGTTATCGACCGGGAATTACAAAAATATCCTTTAGCTAATCCAGAACAACCTGTTACCACTCCTTCTCCTGTTATTAATCATGAAAGCCGATAAAGAGACCTTACGCAAGATTGCCCACCTGGCCAGACTGGAATTTGACCCTGATGCTGAACAAAAGATGCTCGACAGCCTCAATGATATTCTCAACTGGGTAGATCAGCTAAATCAGGTAGATACCTCTCAGGTTGAACCACTTACGCATATGTCGGAGGAAGTAAATATTATGCGGGAAGATGAAATAAAACCTCCCCTGCCCCATGACCGTGGTTTGTTGAATGCTCCAAAAAAAGATTCCGACTACTTCCGGGTTCCGAAAGTGATGGAGTAATGAATGGTTGTTGGTCACAAGTGAAATGAAATTAACAGACTTAGATTTTAGTGGTGGAGATAATAGTTGGTTTGACTTATGGCATACGCATGTTGATTGGGATGGAAATGGCAATCGTAATTGGGAAGCAAGACTACCGTACTTAAATGACTTGGTAGTGAAATATAATAAATTAAAAATTGAGTTAAAGCATTCCCCTAAGGATTATCAACTTTGGATATTAATTGATGAGCAGGATAGTGCAGAAGATGCTCTATACATCCATACCAGAAATCCAAATGCGAATAACTTTCCTGCGGTAGTCGATAATATACTAGCTGAGATAAAGAACAAGAATTTAAAAGACTTTATTGATTCATTAAATATGACAGTAATACAAGTAGATACCTTAGAGGGAAAATTATTCTACTTGTATGATGAAAAAGTAGGAGTACCACTAACCAAAGAATAATAATTAAGAGCAGTCCTAAGCTCAAGCTAATGCTTATGTAGATGTGCGGTAAGGAAGCGGCCATCAACTAGTTATTAGTTGATATCGCATACCATATATTTTAATAACAACTCATCATATAATACCTATTTTAATTTTATAAAATTTATACTACACACTAAAAAGCGAAACGACAAAATAAAATTTCCGGTCTCTTACTTTCTATTTATTTGCCATGTCTTTTAAGGGGTGAATACTTTCATTTTTAACCTAAATCCGTAACTTACCGTACATTTTAGAATACGCTTGCCTTATACTAGCCAAGTTCACCACCCATTATTTTGATTTTGCTATGAAGATTATTTACTCCACAAACCTAAAACAAATAAGCTTTTACATCTGCCTGCTGCTTCTGTCGGGTAGTATGCTTAGCAGTTGTGTTACAGCCCGGCGCTACCAGGCCATGGAAACCAGAGCTACCGAAGCGGAAGCGGCCAAAGCGACTGCTGAAGAAAAAATGGCCCTGATGGAAGAAGACCGCAAAAAACTGGATGCCCAGATCAGGGAACTCACCGATGAAGCATCCAAACTGAAAGCCGACAGTGCCCGGATGGGAGAACTCTACCGCCGCAACAAAACCCTGCTTGATGACCTGTTCGACAAATATGACCGCCTGGATAAAACCTATAATCAACTTCTTTCCAACAGTGCAGCTGAAGCCGGTACTTTATCTAAAAATCTGTCGGAGAAAGAGAAACAATTGTTGGCCATGGAGCAAAACCTGCTTGCCAATAAAGCCCAGGTAGATAAACTCAGTGCAGATCTGCAAAGCAGGGAACAACGAGTGAAAGAACTGGAAAAAATACTGGAAGACAAAGATAAAGCCGTAAATGACCTTAAAAACAGCGTTAGTAATGCTCTGCTTAGCTTTAAAGACAGCGATCTTACGGTAGACATCCGCAATGGAAAAGTATATGTCTCCTTATCAGAAAAACTGCTTTTTAAATCTGGCAGCTATGCCGTAGACCCCAAAGGCGCAGAAGCATTAAAGAAAGTAGCCAATGTACTCAAAACCCAGCCTGACATTAGTGTAATGGTAGAAGGCCATACCGATGATGTGCCGATTGCCAAAGGAAGCGGAGGAATGGATGATAACTGGGACTTAAGTGTGCTACGGGCTACTTCTATTGTTAATATTCTGGCAAAAGAAGGCGTTAACCCTACCAAGCTGACCGCTGCCGGCAGAGGTGAATTTGTACCGATTGCCACCGGAAAAACCCCAGAGATACGCCAGAAAAACCGCCGTACCGAAATTATTCTCACACCCAAGCTCGATGAGCTTTTCAAGATTCTGGAAGCAAACTAATAGTATTGAGTAGTAAGTACTAAGTATTAGATTTTAATCCTTGGTTGAGCATAGTTTATAAAATGCTCAACCAAGTTCAAACTTAGTATAGATTTTAATTGGGCAGACAAAATCCGGTATATAGACTTATACTACTTTTCAAAATCAAACTGACTTTTGTTTGCATCATAATTAATGATTAACCCAATGGTTTGAGTAGTTGCCTGCTTAGCAATGATACAAGGACTCCATGCAGGCATATTTCTAACCATTTCTTTTACTTTTTCATCTAGTTGAGTCATATTAGGGGTGCTGTCCCATATTCTAACCATTTGCGTATTTACATTACCCTTTTCATCTACTTGAAAGTGAACAACCACTCTATAAGTTGATAGCGTAAGCAAACTTTGTCCTACACCTTTAGATTCTTCTTTTAAATGGGTATAGATGTATTTTTCTAAGGCTTCATCACCTCCAGGATATACAGGGAATGAATCTATTTCAGATTCAGAAGGTGCCATTCCTTCAAACATAAAGCCTTTCTGCAGAAATTGCCCATAGCATAGAGGTGTAATGGACAGTAACAAGATGAGAGAAAAAGAATAAATCAAGGAAGTTTTCATAAAAGGTGGAGTTTAATTGGGACTCTATACAAACGTTTTAGAATCCACCTTTATTTTCTGCTTGGTGTACATAATACTCCATGAAGAGCAATCTAAACACAAAAGCAGAGAATCATGTCTCTGCTTTTGTATGAATTTATCTACCTTTTACTTTTATTCTAGCCAGTTGAAGTCAGAAATCCGTACACCTGTAAAACAATCATCTGCGCAATTTTTGGGAACATACCCACAGAGGGAGAGTAAGCCATTATTTTCATTCTCAAAGTAAACAGTATGCTGAGAAGGATTTACATGCAGCCAGTCGGTAGAACATTGCTGATATAACTGGTCCAAGGTCTGCGAAGTAGCTCCTTCCTGGTGTGAATTCAAATTCTCCGTGTTCTCTGTCCATTGTGTAGTAATTTCTTTTTCGCCAGGTTTATCGTCCCTAAACTTCCAGGCTTCATAACTTCTGCCGGTAACTATTCCCCTATTCACCGTAATAGTAGTACTTTCTCCAAAACCTGCCCATGAACTGAATGTCACCACATATTGATAAGATTCTTTATACGCCTGCTTGTCGGAAAGCCACTTTTCATAACTTTTCTGGTAGTTTTTCACTTCTTTGTTTTCTGTGGATTTTCCGGATTGCAATAAACCCAGCTCACAACCTGATAAACTTATCAGCACCGGATATATCAATAGTAGTGTAATTTTTTTCATAGTGCAGGTAGCCAATATTACATACAGAAAACGATTTAAATTGTCTTTCAGGTAATTGCATCAGGCTATGACTAAGACCCTCTTTTAGAAGTAAAGGTTGCAACCCTAATTGCACTAATAGGAACAGGGCTTTCCGGCTTTTTGGTGTATATTTGTTTGAAGACTGATTTTCTCATGCAAACATTTCTGGAAAAGGCGGCGGCGCATGTTTTTCAACAGTACTCAGAAAATCTTCACCGGCTTGTTATCATTTTACCCACCAACCGGGCTTGTTTCTTTTTCAAACGGGCACTGGCCATGCAATCCGACAAACCAGTCTGGGGACCTAAAATTCTGCCTATTGATGACTTTATTACAGAGGCCGCTGATGCCACCCTGGTTGAACCGATCAGCCTGCTCTGGTTGCTGTATGATGTATGCAAAGAAATAGATCCTCAAATCAGCTTCGACCGTTTTACCGCCTGGGCGCATCCACTCTTGCAGGATTTTGATAAAATTGACCAGTACCTGGTAGATACCAAGGAACTTTTTAGCTATTTAACCAAAGCCAAAGCCATAGAAAGGTGGCAACCTGACGTTCTGCCTAATCGTCCGTTCCGCACTCAATCGCTGATCATTGATAAGTATTTCAGGCTTTGGGAAAACCTGGAGAAAACCTATGAAACCCTGAAAGACCGGCTAACCGCACAAAAAAAAGCATACCGGGGCATGATGTACCGCTGGGTTGCTGAACATACCGAGAAACTGGAAGATGATCCGGAAGTAGATAAGTACATTTTTGTGGGTTTAAATGCCCTGAGTCATGCCGAAGAGAAAATTCTGAAAGACCTGGTAAAAGCCCATATGGCCGAAGTACTCTGGGATACAGATAGCTATTACATGGAGAAAAATCCGCTGGTAAAAGCTGGCGATCTGCTTAGGCGCTACAAAAAGGAAGGCCGGCTGGGAAGCGAATGGAACTGGCAAACTGACGATCTGCTTACCCAGCCCAAAGACATTTATATTACTGGTGTGCTCAATGCCAGCATGCAGGGAAAACTGGCTTTTCAGATTTATAAAGAACTTTTGCAGGAAGAAAAAAGTCAGGAGAATGGTGCCTCCTTTGCAGACTCCTGCATGACCGCCATTGTATTGCCAGATGAAAACCTGCTGATGCCTTTGTTACATTCGCTTGACCCTGAAGTAGAAGATTTTAACATTACCATGGGTATTTCCCTGCGGAGTTCGGCCTTATTTACGCTGGTAAACCTGCTGTTTGAACTGCAATACCTGACACTTGCGGATAAAAGCGAACAGAAAAAAACAGCCAAATTTAACCACCGGCATGTGGTAAAAGTGCTTACCCATCCTTTTATTAAGCAATACGAGCAATTATTTTTACAGGAAGAAAATCAAAAAGGGGCTTCAGAAACAGAAGACAGGAATTACATTCGTCATACGCTGGATCACATAAAAAAGAACAACAAAGTATTTCTTTCACCAGCTGAATTGCAGGCATTGGGCAAGCATGAAGCTTTATTCGAGGTATTATTTACTCCCTGGAATGGGGATGCCCGGAAAGCGCTGCAATGTTTCTACCGGCTGATCGACCTGCTCAGGTGTGTATATCACAACCGGAAAGATGCCATAGAAACGGAATACCTGTATCTGTTTTATACCATTATCAAACGGCTGGATGCCATTCTGGAGGAACGTCAGGCGCAACCCGATGTGGAACCCTTATCCCTACGCAGTTTTAAGCTCTTTTTATACGAACTATTTAAGCAAACCAAAATTCCGTTCAGTGGTGAACCAGTAAGCCAGCTGCAAATCATGGGGATGCTGGAAACCCGTACCCTGGATTTTGAAAATGTGATTATTCTATCGGCGAACGAAAAAACGCTTCCCCAGGCAAAAAAGCAGAATTCACTTATTCCTTTAGATATTAGCCTACAACTGGGTTTGCCTACCTATCGTTCGCAGGAAGCGACTATGAGCTATCATTTTTACCGCTTACTGCAACGGGCCAAAAAAGTATATTTTCTCCACCTGCTGCCTTCCGATACGTATGGTGCCGGAGAAAAAAGCCGCTTCCTGCTTCAGATTGAACATGAGCTTACGAACCTGAATCCTAATATCCGCTTGCATTACCGGAAGGTACTCACAGAAGACAAGCCGCTTTCAGTAGAATCTCCGCCAATGCAGATTCCTAAAACCCAACAAGTACTGGATCATTTAACCAGTGAGATTGCCAGGGGTATTTCGCCGACCCAGCTAAATACTTTTGTACATTGTTCCCTGCAATATTATTTCAGCTACCTGAGCAATTTGAAAGAAGAAAAAGTGGTGCAGGAAAGTATGAGTGCCGACACCTTCGGAAATATTGTACACAAAACCCTGGAGGGAATAGATGTAGAACTTTCCAGAATAGGCTATCCAATCACCAAAGATGATATAGCGCAAGTATTACCTACGATTGCCGAACGGGTGAAAACGGCTTATAAGGAAAGTCATCCGGGGGGGTCTGTAACCGAAGGATTAAATTATTTGCTATATAAAGTAGCTACCAGGGTAATTCATAATTTATTGCAACACCAGATCGACAAGAGCATTTTTCCGCTGGAAATTCTGGGATTAGAGAAAACACTAAGTACAAATACAACGCTTGATATTGGCGGCAAACCTGTAAAAGTGCAGCTATATGGCCGCATGGATCGGATTGATAAAACAGGAAATACCATCCGTATTATAGATTATAAAACCGGTAAAGTAGAGAAACACCAGTTAAAAGCACCCGATGCCGATACGGAAACCCTGCTGGTGAGCAATCCTGAAGCTGATAAGGTGCGGCAACTCTGGCTTTATAAATATATACTGGCCAAACGTTTATTACAGGACAAAGAACAAACCCATGAACTGGTAGCTGGTATTTACTCCTTCCGCAATATAGAACAGGGCCTGATGACTGACCAGTTAAGGCTTGGAAATGGTGCTGCCGGAGATTTGGAGGTATTTGTAGAACAGTCGGAAGTATATCTGCAAAAGTTAGTCGCCTCTATGCTTGATCCGGAACAGCCCTTTGCCCGTACTACCAGGCTGGAAAGCTGCCAGTTTTGCCCTTACACCAGTATCTGCGGAAGAGCATAAAACCTTTAGCTTGATAAAATGCTGATATAATAGTCTATATTCATTTGTAGGCAACAAAAAACCGCAACAATATTGTTGCGGTTTTCCTAACTGGTTGTTTATACCTTATTAATTAGTTTTTCGGCATTGTAATTTCAGTTCCTTCCGGAGTGAAATAATGCACATATTGCGTGCTACCTGAAGTACCTTCAATTTTATATAATACTGGGTACTGAGCAGTTTTTACCTGGGTAACTTTCTCTCCGCTGGCATTATCATGTCCGGGCATCTTCATATACGCATCACTAACAGCTTTTGGTAAATCAGTCATCTGAATAGAAGTACCTTCCATGGCATCTACACCAGTAGCGGCTGTACCAGTACTGCTGGAACTTTCGTTACTCATGGTGCTATTGTCGCCAGTGGTTGAACTTGAACTAGAAGTGCCAGTTGTATCGGTAGTAGAAGCACCGCTGGTTGAAGACTGATCAGTAGTAGATGAACTGGAAGAATTATCAGTTCCGGTTGTACCGCTAGTTGATGTTCCAGTACCTGTGGTTCCGGTAGTGCCAGTACTTGAGTCATCAGCCGTATTGCTATCGGTCGTGGTTCCATCAGTTGTACCGGTACTTGAAGTTGTATTTGACGTAGGCGCACATGCCGACATACAGCCGGCTACAAGCATCACTAAAAACAGTTTTTTCATAGCTTTAAAATTAATTTCAGGTTTAAGGTTAATTGGTTTTATGTGAATTATATCTAATAATGCCTCTTTTTACTTAATCACATTATTAAAAGTTTCACTAAATTCATTGCTTTTTACGTTTTTTTTATGGAGAAGGTTATCTTATGGCCAATTTTTGAGTTATATTCTCTACATTTTAAGAGGCATTTTCTGTTATTAAATATCTTATTATCAGCATATTAAATATATCAATTAAGATTTTTTTGAAATCGCTTTTATACACCATAAAAAACCACAGATAGAAGTTCTACCTGTGGTTTTTTATAATACTTTGTAATTTATATGATTAACAGTCTGGCTAACAGCCTGGAACAAGTGGAACTATCTTATATTCTACGTCCAAGATGCTCAAATTAAAGTGTTACTGATTTTTCTTGAAAATAAATTTAACAGCCCCTACATTGGGTGCTGCTTCAGTGCCAAAGTTAACATTAAAAGTCTCACCTGTCATTAAAGTATTTTCCGTATTGAGGGTAAAGGTTTCATCATCGCCGCCAGAATCGTAATTCAGTGTTACTTCTTTATTGGTTAATGTCCATTCACCTTCATTATTACTAATTGGGCCACCAGCAGATACTTCTTCTACAAATGAATCATCCGCATTAAAAGTGATTTTGTATAAATTAAAGAAACTATTAGCCGGATAATCTCCATCAGATTGAGAGGTTCCTGGAAAATCAACATTAAGTCTATATAACTCCCATTCACCAATCATAGGATTGGGTGCCGGAGCTTCATCATCTTTGTTACAGGAGGTTTGGAATAATAACAGGCTTAGCGCACAAACATAGAGTATAGATATTTTTTTCATGCAGGTAAGGTTAACTGGTTTATAAAGATTTTTAGATAATACCTTTTCAAGGTAATAAAAAACTATTGTAAAATGGAAAATTTTCAGATGAATTTATAAAAACTAATATTAAAGGGCGTTAACTTATTAGACTCATGCACCTGAAAATTATTTCATTCTAAAGCGCTTTATATAAGCTTTTATCAGTATTTATGGTATTCTGGTGTATTTTCAGCAAGTAAAGCAAAGTTTATAATCAGATTTATCTTTACTGATTATTCCAGTAGCAAGAGTATTGTATTCGTTTAAATGGGTTCTATTTCAAACCGCCGGTGATTTCTTTCAATTTCTTAAAAAAGCCTTCTTTCCGGGCTGAACTAATACCCCAGTTGACAGGCACACTCTGATACCCTTCTGTCAAACCTTCGTCTTTCATCCGGAAATCGAAATAGCCCCAGGAGGCATATACACTCGTAGCCGCTACAAAATTATTGATAGGCTTATCAAAATCGAAATGGTCATCTTCGTTAAATACAATGGGCATCGGGCGATAACCTTCCACTTTACGGGTCTGCTGCACCATTTGGGAAACACGATTGGGATCGCTTACTCCATTGCCATGCAACAAAACAAAATCGGCCGAGCTCAATACATTCGGTTTAGGCAAAGTACCTCCTCCATAACTGGTACTCACCAGAAAACGCCTGCCATTTTGCTGGGTATTTTTTACACGTTCTATTAATTCATGTACCCTATCAGGTTTCAGAATCTCATGATTATAGGCAATATCGCATTCATTGTTTATCTCAATCAGTACATTCGTATAATTCTTCTCAAAAAGCCAGTTAATGGTGTTGTCTACGGCCCGGATGACAGCCGCCTCGTCTTTGACACGTTCATCCTGCCCGAAATAAAAAATCCCCAGAATCACCACCATTCCCAGTTCATCAGCCTTAGTAATAATTTGTTCCAGGCGTTGCATATAGGCTGGCAGGAGATCTCCATTTTCGGTGATGGCGGAATTATGCCAGGGCTGGTTCTTCGAATACCCTTCAGGACTTCCTCCTTGCAGGTTTAGCGTGAAAGCTAATAATCCGTATTGTTTCCATAAAGGCATGGCTTCAATAAACTCTCTGGTATTCCGCCCGGCATCCCATTTCTGCGAATCGGGGTATTTCCATTTCACTTTCGTTTCAGGATTCAGGTCATCGAATATGCCCTGTACCATTCTCGAATTAGGCAACAGGCCTTCGATTGTATACCCATTCCAGGTACGGCCTTTGAAGGTTGGTTTACCATTGATGTAAAACTTTTCTTCCCGAATAGAAATTACTGTTTTGCGCTTTTGCCCGGCAGCCTGGCCAAAAACAATATTACTTAGGAGCAGCAAAACGAGAATACATACTATTTTTTGCATGACATATGAAGAATTTGGCCTTACAATATATTTCCACTGACAAGTTAGTTACTTGGCTATGTTTAATTTAACATTTTCATCTGCAATTGCGTAAAGTGTAGTAACCATTTTTTAACCGACATGAAAAAGAAAATTATCATACTCGCTTTAGCCCTGACAGGCGCTATATATTCCTGTAACCAGAACCAATCATCGCAGGACAACAGCACAGCCGATGCAAATGTAGAAAAAACAGAGGAAGCCCTTGACCGAACCGATATATCTGCAAAAGAGACAGATGCCGATACCGCCTTGGAAGCTTCTGAGTGGATTGGGGTAGACCTGGATAACCATCAGGTAAGAGTACCTGAAATTACAGTAAAAGATGTGGAAGTCAGGGAAAATGACCGGTACACCAATTATTCTCTTGACGAAACTATTTTATTTGAATCCGGCGTATCCGCCCTCCGTCCACAGGCACAGGAAAGCCTGCAGCAGATAGCTGCCTCTATTTCCAATCGTTCCAAAGGCAAAATCCGCATTTATGGTTATACGGATTCCAAAGAAAGCGCAGCCTCTAACAAAGAGTTATCCAAACAACGGGCAGAAGCCGTAAAACAATGGCTGGTGCAGGAAGGCAAAATGGATGCCTCCAGGATATCTATACATCCGATGGGAGAAAGTAAGCCGGAAGCTTCCAATAAAACCGAAGCCGGCCGGCAACAGAACCGCCGGGTAGAAATTGTAGTGATGAATAATCAATAGATATTGAATTTATAATGAAAACAAACCGGCAGATTTTTTAATTAAAGTTTGCCGGTTTGTTTTACAGACCATTATCTTAAATGACTCCCGATTTCTTTGCATCCAATGTGTTTATACAGCACATTATGTAAAAGAAATTAGCATGAGATTTTCGCATCCAACTATCTAGCTTTTTTTACAATTGTCCGGTAAAGTATGGGAACAATAAAACCGATTCCTAAACCTATTAACAAGAATTTAACATCATGAATATTCTTTGTTATTTTCATACCCAAGAATAAGCCAAGAATGACAGAAACAATAGTTAAAATAATAGTGATTAATAAATCTTTTACCTTCATAAACTTTAGGGATATTATCATTTATTTAAATCTTAGAAGGTTATCATTTTTGGTGTAAAAAATAGAGAGTTACTTTATCTTATACAGGCTGTTGCTGACTTACTTTGTTTTTCATTTCCAGCCATTCGTTTTCAGGTTTAAATTGGTCTGCTACCTCCTTGCTTAATTTAATATTATGGAGGAACATGAACCATTTAATCGTATCGGCAATGGTTTCTTCCAGGGTGTAAAATCTATAATTAAAATCCTTAATAGTTTTGGAGTTATCAAACTGCGCATAGCGGTGGCTGTATTCCTTTGCCATTCCTACGGTAAAAGGAGGTGTCCAGCCGCTAAGCTTGGCTACCATTTCCATCATACCTGCCATACCAATATTTATAGACCTTCCAAAAGGCATATGAGGCACTATATTATGGGTTAGCCTATTTACAATGCTGCCTACTTCTTTCATGGAGTGGTTTTGCCCGGTTACAATATACCGTTCTCCAATAGTACCCTTCTCCACAGCCAGAGCATGAATATTCCCAACATCCCGTACATCTACCGTAGCTAAAATCCCTTCAACGGTCATACCCATCCCTCTTATCATATCAAGTACCATACGGTTGGAAGGAGTTACCCGGTAATCGTATCTGCCGAAAATAGCTCCCGGACAAAAAGAAATCATAGGAATATTGTGTTGATCAGCAAGTTCCCAGGCGAGTTGCTCACTTTTGGTTTTGGCAATTCCATAGGGCACATTTTCATTCTGGTTCCAGTCTTTTGATGTCAGGATGGTTTGAGCATTGGTGGTAGTACCAATGGCATAAGTAGAACTGGTGTAAATTAAGCGTTGAATGCCTGCATGAACAGCGGCAGCGAAAATATTTCTGGTGCCCACAATAGCCGGTTCCATCACTTCTTCAGGCGATCTGGCCCAGGTTTTATATACAGCCGCATGATGAATAATTACCTCACAACCCTCAGCCGCTTTTGTAAGTGCCACCAGATCACGTATATCTCCATAACTCAAACTAAGCGGCAAATTAGCCAGCCCTTGCAGGTCAGACGTTTTTCGTACAAACGCTTTTACCTGGTATCCCTTATTTAACAGCGATCGAACTGTATTCAGGCCAAGATGTCCGTTGGCACCTGTAACTAACACAAGTTTATTCATAGGTGGATAGCATAAAAATGTGGGAATATTAAAAAATATGGAGGTATATAGCTGATTATCAGAAAAGATATAGATAATCAACTGCTTAAGCAAGCTTTATCGGGCAATTTAGGAAGGCTATTTTCTAGAATTCAGAAGATCGGCTTCAGGCATAAAACTCAGCAGTTGGGTAACCGGAACATAATACAGTTGCGATTGCTGGCGGATGCCAATTATACCTGTTTTATCATATTGATCCTTATTTAAAATTTCCCATAATGTTAACTCACTGTCAAAAACTGGCACATGGGTATCAGGTGTTGGCGTAAAAGTGAGCCTGGGAAAAATATCAGCCAGGGTATATACCATCCGCTCTAACTGAAAGCGGTTCTGGTCAAAAAATTCCTTTCCCAACGTATTTACCGGCTGTAATAACAATTCTCTGGCAGTTCCGGTTTGCAGTATCTTTCCTTCACTGAGCAGGCAAATTTGATTGGCCAGTAATACTGCCTCGGTTACATCATGAGTTACCATTACAATGGTTTTGTCTTTGAGTTCTTCCAGGTTCAGAAACTCCTGCCGGATGTTATGGCGGATTACCGGATCTAAGGCGCCAAAAGGTTCATCCATTAATAGTATAGGCGGATTAGCTGCCAGTGCTCTTGCCAAACCCACCCTTTGCTGTTGACCTCCACTCAATTCATGTGGATATCTGGCTGCAAATTGTGCCGGGGGCAGTCCCAGGGTTTCGAGTAAATGTTTAACCCGTTGTTTTATTGCCTCTTTACTCCATTTGAGCAGGTGTGGCACGATGGCAATATTTTCGGCTACCGTATAGTGTGGAAACAGTCCGGTCTGCTGAATAACATACCCAATGCTTCGCCGCAATTGTTCTAGCGGCTGGTGCAATACATTTTTTCCACCAATTAAAATTTCTCCGGAATCAGGCTCAATGAGCCGGTTTAGCATTTTCAGGGTAGTAGTTTTCCCACTGCCGCTGCTTCCCAGAAGTACCAGTGTTTCTTTTTCCTTCACGGTAAAAGAAATATCCGACACTACCGGGCGATTGCCAAATTGTCTGCTCACCTGCCTGACTTCAATCATGGTGATTAATTAGTGAAAGAATGAAATTTATCCAATACTTTTTAAAATTAGTTGATCTGACGTGTATATTTAAGTATAGCGCTTAAATTATTAAAGCCATGATAAGTAAGAGTACACAATTAAGTATAAGATTTTGGCAAATTGTATCTTTGCTTATGCGTTATATCAAGGAGATTACAGACAAGCAAAAACAAGACTTAGAGAAGATTCATAAAGATAGTAAAAGTTATCAGGAACGTAACCGTTGCCAATGTATACTGTTATCCAATCAAGGCTATCAAGTACAGAAGTTAGCAAGCATTTTTCAAGTAAGTCAGTTAAGTATTTATAAGTGGTTTGATCGCTTTGAGAAAACAGGTGTGGTAGGGTTAAAGAACCAAAAAGGGAAAGGCAGAAAACCCATCCTTACTACCAGTAATGCTACCCATGTTGAAGTAGTGGAAAATAGCATAGAGAAAGAAAAACAACAACTTAAATTAGCTAAGCGAGAGATAGAAGCTAAATTAGGCACGGCTATGAGTGAGATGACCTTGAAGCGGTTTTTAAAAAAATTGACTACCGATGGAAACGTTTCCGTAAATGGATAAAGCCATTGCAAAACAAAGAAGCATATGAGCAGAAAGTCAAGCGATTACATGCTTTGCTTTATTTGGCACAGACAGGCAGTATAGATTTATATTTTGGAGACGAATCAGGGTTTTGCCTTACCCCTTGTGTACCTTATGGATGGATCAAAAAAGGCGAACACGCCCCTATTTTATCCCAAAGAAGTACAAGGATAAATGTATTTGGCTTGTTAAGTACAAATAATGAGTTGCTTACTTATCAGAAAAGTGGGAGTCTAAACGCTGACTTTATCATTGAATGTGTAGAGGCCTTCTCAACATCTATTTCCAAGTTTACTGTCATAGTCTTAGACAACGCCTCCTGGCATACATGTGGCCTATGGGAAGTCAAAAAAGAAGAATGGGAACAGAAAGGATTATACATCTTTTTGCTGCCTAAGTATAGTCCTCATCTTAACAGGATCGAACGATTTTGGAAGCAGGTGAAATATCATTGGCTCAAAGCCGAAGACTATCTGTCTGTAGAAGCGCTTAAGGAGGCACTTTATACCATCTTTTCAGGATTGGGTACTTACTTTAAACTTGATTTTAAAAAACTTGAAGTAGATGAAAATATTATACTTAATTGTGTTTAATTACTTAAATAAGAAAAAGATATATTTCCTGTTAGGATTGGTGCTGGTTGTTCTTGCAGGAGTATGGATAGTAAGCCATCGATCGCCTCTCAAAGATATATTGGTAAATGCTGGTTTCTTGGATGAATTTAAAGACTTATCTGTTGAAAAATCAACCATATTTGAGACCAAAGGTTCAATAACCGGCATTGATCTGTATTTCGATGTAAAATTGAAGGTCAGGGGATACTAACCATCATTGATACCGACACGACCGTTTATAGGCAGTATACACTACATTCAGGCAATATTGATATTCATCATAGCAGCGACTGGTACGTTGATATTTGCATCGTCAGATTTGTTCCAAAAGGGATAACCAAGGGAAACATTACCATTAATTGTAATTTTATTGGGGATTAACAGCTTATGAAAAATTGATACCTGTATAATTTAACTCATCAGTATTTATCAAGCTGTATAACATACTTAAATCACTTATTCCAACTTTTTCGCATTATATCTGTTTATATTCTTAAACCACCGATTATGTTTCCTACAACCGATACCCTGGTTCAGCCACTGAGAAAAGTTCTTGATAAATTTTCTCTGGTACGTTCCGCTACTGAAGCCATTTGTAAACCATTGGCCATTGAAGATTACATCCCTCAGCCGATCGTAGATGTGAGTCCGCCAAAGTGGCATCTGGCGCACTCTACCTGGTTTTTTGAGATATTTGTTTTAAAAACGTTTTATCCGGGTTATAAAGCTTTCGATCCGGTGTATAACGAACTATTCAACTCCTATTATAACACTATTGGCAACCGTACTGCCCGCAACAGGCGTGGTTTTTTATCCAGGCCCACAGTAGCCGAAGTATATGCCTACCGGGCTCATGTAAACGAACATGTAGCTAAGCTGGAATCTTTTATTACAGAAAAAAACGAACAGGAGATTTGTACGCTGATCGAAACTGGTTGCCAGCACGAACAACAACACCAGGAACTGTTAATTACCGATTTGAAATATATTTTATCCTGCAATATTATCAGGCCCACTTATCATACTGTTTCAATACCTGATCAAACGCATACTATAAAATCGGCTTTTCTGCCGGTTTCTGAAGGCATGTATCAGATCGGGTACGCTGGCGATGAATTTTGCTTTGACAATGAACTGGGTGTACACCAGGTGTTTCTGACTGAATTCCGGATACAAAACCGGCTGGTGACCAATGGAGAGTACATGGAGTTTATGGCCGATGGCGGGTATAAAGATTTCCGCTTGTGGCTTTCCGAAGGCTGGGATCTGGTGAATAAAGAACAATGGCAGCATCCCTTGTACTGGGAACAGAAAGACGGAGAATGGTATGAATTCAGCCTGGCAGGTGAGCATAAAGTAAATAAACAGGCACCGGTTTGTCATGTGAGTTTTTTTGAAGCAGCCGCTTATGCTGCCTGGGCCGGAAAACGCTTATTAACAGAATTTGAATGGGAAGTAGCTGCCCGGTTATATAATCCTGAACTCAAGGTACAGAATAGCCAGGACCACTGGATATTTCAGCCTGTAACTACCAGTGAAAACCAACCTGCCTGCCAGCAGTTATTTGGAGAAACCTGGCAATGGACCAATAGTGCTTACTTACCCTATCCTGGATTTGCCATTGCCGAAGGCGCTTTGGGCGAGTACAACGGTAAGTTTATGATGAACCAGATGATACTCCGGGGGAGTTCCTGTGCGACACCCTACAACCATATGCGTCATACCTACCGGAACTTCTTCCCCGCAAATGCGCAGTGGCAGTTCTCCGGTATCCGGCTGGCTGAGTAGAACCTCACTAATTATTTTTTTCAAAAATTATAGATATTGTCGCTCCTATAAAGAGCGACTTTTCTTTTACATGAATCGGCATTATTATCCTACTTCTTATATAAAAAAAGAGAATTAATTGTACGTTTGTTCACTCAAAAATTATTTATAACTTATTGATATTCAGTGCAATTAATATCATACATACTAAACAATATGTCTTTATTTGGTGTTATAAAATAAAGCTTAAACCATGCAACCAGTTCAGCCACAAACTATATTATATACACCTGATTCGCTTAATGAGCGGGGCAAAAAAATACTGAAAAATTTCAGTGAAGCGGAGGTACAGGAAATTGTTCAGCATAACCGCTTGCCATATCTGGAAGGAAATCATTTTAAGATCAAGTCAGATGTATTGGTATTAGGCAAACTGAAAACCCTGGAATGCAAGTGGAGTGGCCGCAGTGCCGATTATATGGCACCTAGTTTTGCCAATGGCTGTGTAGGTGGCTGTGCTTATTGCTACGTAGACCGCAACAAACCAGTAAACCCCATCACTTTATTTACCAATACCGAAGAAGCCTTACAAGCTGTAGACAAACATGTGTATTCTCTTCCCTGGCCCCGTATTCCTGACCAGACTGATCCTATATATTATACCTACGATATTGGCTGTAATTCTGATATTTCAGTAGATGCCACCCTTTCGGATAGTGTGCAGCTGGCTGTTGATTTCTTTAGGAAACATCTCAGAGCCAAAGCAACGTTTGCTACCAAGTTTGTAAACCGCGATCTGCTCTCGTATAATCCGGAGCGTAAAACCAGAATCAGGTTCAGTTTAATGCCTGCACCTATGAGTAAGCTAGTAGATGTGCGTACCGATGCCATGGAAAAACGTATTGCTGCCGTCAACGATTTCTGGGAAGCCGGGTATGAGGTGCATTTGAATTTTTCGCCGGTGATTGTGTATGGCGGCAAACAATGGCGGGAAGATTACCGGCAATTGTTTGAGCAGTTGAATGCGGTTATCCGTCCGGAGGTGAAAGCACAGATGGCTTGTGAGGTAATTATGCTTACCCATCATGCCGGACAGCATCAGGTTAATCTGCAAATTAATCCAAAAGCGGAAGAAGTACTCTGGAATCCAGAATGGCAGGAAACCAAACGCAGCCAGACCGGAGGTATCAACATCCGGTATCAACACCAGCTCAAAGCACAAATGATCGCTATTTTCAGGCAGATTCATCAGGAAACAATTCCCTGGTGCCAGATCCGGTATATTTTCTAAGCATAGAATTTATTTTTTTACTGACCTGATATTTTTTTCTAAATCAGCCAATTTAGATTTTTAATTTATCGCTGGTAGAAGTAGATTCGTATTTTATAACATTTTGTACCAGGCATGTTAGAAACAGAAAGACTCAGGTTAATTCCATTAGACTTACAAAATTTGCTTTTATTGAAGAAAGACCGGGCTTCGATGGAAAGAAATCTGGGTCTGGAAATTTCAAAAATGTCGTTTGATCCGCAGATTCAGGAAGAAATGGCCGAAGCCATTGATTTCTGGATTACCAGGGTAGGAGAAAATGAAGAGAACTACTTCTGGTTTACCAACTGGGAAATGGTGCTGAAAGATAAGAATATGTCCATCGGCGGAATCGGACTCACCGGCCTGCCAGACCGCAAAGGGGAGGTAACAGTAGGTTATGGGGTAGATGGGAATTATCACCGACAGGGATTTGCAACGGAAGCGCTACAGGCGATGGTGCAATGGATTTTCAAAAATGCCTATGTACACAAAATCGTAGCTGAAACGCTCAAAGACAATTTGGCTTCTCATAAAGTGTTGCTCAAAAATGGTTTTGTACAAGCCGCAGAAAAAGATTTATTGTATATCTGGCGTTTGGAAAGAAGCCTTTATTTTTTAAACTATATTAAAGAAATGAGCCATAATCTCTAATGCAGCGCATCTTGTTGTTTGTAAATCAATTATCATTTTTACTTCTATGCGCATTTTCGGACTTATTGGCTTTCCGCTTTCTCATTCATTCTCCAAAAAATATTTTACTGAAAAGTTTAGCCGGGAAGGAATTACGGATGCTTCCTATGAACTTTTTCCTCTGCAAACGATCAGCCTCTTACCAGATTTGTTCCGTTCGCAGCCACACCTTCGGGGATTGAATGTAACGATTCCCTACAAACAGGCTGTTCTGCCCTATCTAGACCAGTTACATCCGGCGGCAGCGAGAATAGGAGCCGTAAATGTGATCCGGATTGGGGAAAACGGAAGTAAAACAGGGTACAATTCAGATTATTTCGGCTTTACATCCTCCCTGTTCGAATGGTTCTCACAAGTACATAAAGACGGCTCAGTGGAAGATATAATAAAGCAATGTAAAGCATTGGTATTAGGTACCGGCGGAGCCAGCAAAGCAGTAAAAGCAGCATTAGAGGATCTTCAGATTAATTATATATCTGTTTCCCGCCAGCCTGCTCAAAACCAGCTTAGCTATGACCAACTTACAGAGGCAATTCTGAAAGAACATACGCTGATCATTAATACAACTCCTTTGGGTATGTCGCCTGATACACAAAACTTCCCCCCTATTCCCTACCAATATCTTACCACCGGCCACTATCTTTATGATCTGGTGTATAACCCGGAAGAAACAGTTTTTATGCAGAAAGGAAAAGATAAAGGTGCATTTGTGCTGAATGGTTTGCCGATGCTCTACGGACAGGCTGAAAAATCCTGGGAAATCTGGAATTCGAATGAGTAACTATAGGATATTTTCAGCCCTGGTGATAGAGTAAAAACAGGAATAAGTAAATCCAAAGTCCGTCAACAAAATGCCAGTATACGGTGCCTAACTGTAAACGCAACAGGTTAGGAGGATTTACGCTATATACAAATGAATCTACATATTGCGGCCTCTTCACGGCATGAACAAAAGCAACAGACAGAAAAACAATTCCTCCCAGAATATGCAGGATATGCAAACCAGTGAGCATATATAAAAAAGCTCCGGCAGGGGTTTTCATGCCAATACCTTCACTGGTAAGTTGCCACCAGCCTAGCAGCTGTGTACAAATAAACAATACGCCCAACAATAATGTAATGCCCATACTCCAACGGTATCGACGAAAGTGTTCTCGTTTGAAATAAATAATAGCCTGGTGAAGAGTGATACTGCTGAGTAATATCATGCCGGTGCTTACCCAGAAAATAAGTGGTATATGAAATGCTACCCAGTCAGTACTGGATTTGCGTAACAGATATAACAAAGATAAGGTTAGAAAAAGGAATACAATGCCCACAATGCCTACGATCAGCATAAACCTAAAGGGTTCCCTCCGCCTGGTCAGAATATTGCTCATACATAAAAGCGACTATCTGTAAAACGCTCATTAAGGTGGATTGTTTATAGATCTAGGCAATTTTATATGCAATAAAAAAGCCTTCCGATTGGGAAGGCCTTTATTAAATATATTGTTATAATAATTATTTCTTTTTGGGTGCAGTCGTGTTGGTTGGTGTATTGCTGCCGGTTTGATTACTACCAGCACCAGCCGGTTTCTGAGTGGTAGCATCCGTTTTAGGAGCAGAAGCCAGTAATTTTTTGGTTACCAGTTCAGAGATATCATCAGCCGGAGGAAAATGCAATAAGGCTTCTTTACGCAATACATACGCATATCCATTCTCATTGGCTACCTGAACAATGGCTTCCTGAATCCGCTTTTCAATCGGCTCAAATACTTGTTGTTGTCTTTTTTGCAGGTCTGTCTGAATATTGCTCTGCACCAATTGTAGCTGCTCTTCTTTAGCCTGTAATTCTTTTTCCTTGGAAGCACGCATAGCTGCTTCCATGGTTCCAGCATTTTTTTGATAATCTTCTACCTGTTGCTGAAATGTTTCATATTGTTTGCGGAATTCAGCTTCTTTTACTTTTTGAAATTCAGTTAGTTGGGCAGTAGCCTGCTTTACTTCGGGAAGTTTTTCAGAGATCGATCCTGAATCTACGTAGCCAATTTTTTGAGTTTGCGCGTTCACAGTCGTATATCCTAAACCCAGCACGAATAAAGCAACAGCAATAAGTTTATTTTTCATAATAAAAATGGTATTTGTAAAGAATGTTAAAAGGTTAACGTGTATTACTTATGAATAATTTCAGCTAGAAAGCAAAAATAGGAAATACTTACTAGTTATAGTATTGATTATCAATATTTATTCCAATTTTTATCCTATCGTTTAGGAGCTCCGGGAGGATTCGTTCTCTTTGTTCCGGGAGGATTACTTGTTTTAGGCGCATCCGTATTAGGCGTATTCCCTCCTGGTGTATCTTTATTTTCCTGGCCTTCTCCAGCTAAACCTAATTCCTCCAGTACATAGTCCGAATAATCGTGCCGGGGATCAGAGTAGATCATAGTCAGGTCGGAAGCTTTATCAAATACAAATTCAAGTTTCCGGGTTTTTGCTACTTTATTAACAGCTTCATCTATTTGATCACGCAGGGGTTGCATCAGTTCTTTCTTTTTCAGAAACAACATCCCTTCATACCCAAAGATCTTATTATTATAGTCAATCGCTTCTTTTTTCTTGTCTTCAATTGCTTTCAGCCGTTGCTGTTTCATTTCATCCGTTAGCAGAATTTCTTCGGCCCGGTAATCCTGGCTCAATTTATCGACCTCCGCATATCTGGCCTGTATGTCATTCTGCCATTTGCCCACAAACGCATCTATTTCACTTTGTGCTTTTGCGGCATCTGGCATTTTACTCAGGATAAAATCAGTATCGATATATCCAAACTTTTGAGCCAGCGTACTTTGTGCAATACAAGCACATAGTATAAAAATCATACCAGCTTTTTTCATAGAGATAATGGGTTCAATTAGATTATTTGCACTATTAACGGAACTGCTGACCGATGGTAAAGTGGAATTGCGGACCACTGCGTTTGGTTGAGCCTGGCAGGGTATCAAAGCCATAGGCCCAGTCAATACCAATTAAACCAAAGGCAGCCATATTGATTCTGGCACCCACTCCAGCAGACCTGTTAATTTTAAACGGATTAAACTCAGAATAATTGCTCCAGTTGTTACCCCCTTCCAGGAAGCCCAGCACAAAAATCGTAGCCGAAGGATTCGGAGAGATCAGGTAGCGCATCTCCATCACATATTTATTATACACTATACCACCCTGTCCGTTATCGCCACTCAATGAATTATCAGTATATCCACGTAAACCTATAATATCACGGGCCAAATAAAAACCTCCCTGACCAGCCATGCCTGAACCACCTAACACAAAGCGTTCAAAAGTAGTGTATTGATTTCCCCTTCTATATACGCCAAGGAAACCCATATGCGCCCTGGTGCTTAACACTAATTTACCACCCAATCCAATAGGAGTAATCCAGTTGGAGTCGAACATCCATTTGTGATATTCTGCTGTAGTATACTGTTGTTGCTTAGAAGTTTCGCCACTACGGGCAATGGAGTAAGGTGGCGTAAAAGTAGCACTTAATGAGACAGACGAACCTCTCCTAGGGAAGATTGGATTATCTATACTATTCCTGGAAAGTGTAGTGTTAAAAGTAACATTGTGTGAAGTAAAATTCTTTCCTGCGTCTGTATTTAACCTGAAATAATCGTAATCCCGGGTCCGGTAGATCTGGTAAGAAATGGAATTGCTTAACGCAAAATAATTATCTGGCACATTAAGCAGTTTACTCAAACCCAGAGAAAGGCCTGATATCTGGAATAAACTATTTTTACTATATCCATATAATTGTCCATAATAGCCTTCTCCCGGCCGCTGTACGGTATGATTCAATCCAAGGGTAAACGTATTCCTTCTTCTGCCGCCCAGCCAGGGTTCGGTAAAGGTGAATGAATACGTCTGGAACTGGCGGCCACTGGCCTGGAAACGGACTGCCAAACGCTGGCCATCACCGGAAGGAAGTACGCCACCCCACTGACCCCATTTAAATAATTTGCGGGTAGAAAAGTTATTAAACACTACCCCCAGCGTTCCTACAAAACCTACACCATAGCCATTGCGTCCTCCGCCACCCCAGCCTCCTGAGAGTTCAATCTGGTCACTGGGCCGTTCTTCCAGCTGGTATTCAATATCAACCGTTCCATCCGAAGGGTTAGGGATCGGCACCGGATTTACTGTTTCCGGATTGAAGTATCCTAAGGTAGAAATCTCCCGCTGTGTACGAATCAGCAATGAGCGGTTGAATTTCTGTCCAGGCAAGGTACGGATCTCTCTCAGCACTACATGGTCGCTGGTACGGGTATTTCCAGTAATTCGTACTTCGCGTATAGTAGCCTGAGGACCTTCTGTAATTCTCATTTCCAGATCTACAGAATCACCGATAATGGCAGCCTCTACTGGGTCTACGTTAAAGAACAGATAGCCATCATCCATATATAGTGAGGTAATATCAGTACCTGTCGGATTATAGGTGAGTTTCTTTTCGAGTTCTTCTATATTATATACATCCCCTTTTTTGATACCCAGCACCGTTGCCAGTTGCTCATCTGTATAAACATAATTGCCTTCCCAGGCTACATTACGGTAATAATATTTCTGGCCTTCTTCCAGATTGATGGCAATATTGATGGTTTTTCCATCATGGGCATATACCGTATCTGAGGTAATTATGGCATCCCGGTAGCCTTCAGAATTGTAAAAAGAAATTAATTTCTTCTTATCTTCTTCGTACTGGGTAGCAATGTATTTGGAGGGGGTAAATATGCGAAAGAGATTTTTCTGTTTGGTCTTTTTTAGTTTGCGGTGCAGCTTCCTGTCAGAAAAGACCTCATTGCCATTAATAGCCAGCTCATTGATCTTTACTTTTGTTTTCTTATCTACATTGATCTTGAGCGTAATGGTATTGGCCCGTGCACTATCTTCTACCTGCACCATATTTACCGATGTGTTCAGGAAACCCTTTTCTACAAAATGCTTTTTAATGGTAAGCTGGGTATTTTTAATCAGGGCATCATCTACTACTTTTCCCCGGATCAGTTTGATCTTCTCCGTAAGAGCATCTATTTCGCCTTTTTTAATTCCTTTGAAGGTAAACCTGGAGAGCCTGGGGCGTTCTTTCAAAAACACATCCAGGTAGATTTTTTCACCTTCGATTTTAGAAGCAGAAATCCGTACATCGCCCAGAATTCCCTGTTCCCATAACCGTTTAATAGCAGAGGTAATATCATCACCGGGCACCCTGATTTTATCTCCTACTTTGAGGCCAGTAATCGAAATAAGGGCATTAGGATCGAGGAACTGACGACCACTCACGGTAATGTCGGCGATTTCGTACTCTTTGGGATCGCCGTAGTTAATGTCGGTTTGAGCCTGGGATAAGAATGGCAGAATGATAAATAATGCCGCAATGAAAATGAATAATTTCTTCATGGGTGGTTAGGATTTCACTTGTTCGCTGATTTTACCAAACCTGCGTTCCCGTTTCTGATAAGAAAGAATGGCTTCGTAAAGGTGTTCCCGTCTAAAATCGGGCCACAAAACCTCAGGCATGTATAACTCTGAGTATGCAATCTGCCAGAGCAGAAAATTACTGATGCGCATTTCGCCGCTGGTCCGGATGAGTAGTTCCGGATCGGGAATATTTTTAGTAGTTAAATGATGGGCAAACACTTCATCTGTAATTTCATCTGCCTGTAAATTTCCTTTTTGAACTTCCTGCGCAATCTGCTTTACTGCTTCTATAATTTCCCATCGGCCGCTGTAACTTAAGGCAAGAATCAGGGTTAAGCCAGTATTTTGCCTGGTAAGATCTTTAGCTTCCTGCAATTCCTTCTGGCAAACCCTGGGAAGATGGGCAATATCTCCGATAGAAGCAAGTTTAATATTATTTTTAGTTAATGTTTGCGTTTCACTCCGGATGGTGGACACCAGCAATTGCATCAGCGCATCCACTTCTTCTTTCGGCCTCGACCAGTTTTCGGTAGAAAAAGCGTATAAAGTCAGATACTGGATACCCAGTTCAGCACAAGCTTCGGCCGTTTCCCGTACAGCCTTTATTGCATTTCTATGGCCAAATACCCGGGCTGCCCCTTTATTCTTAGCCCAACGGCCGTTACCATCCATAATAACAGCAATATGTCTGGGTAACTTGTTTGTGTCAATCTGTTGTTTCATTCCCGCTGAGCGCTTCAAATAAACCGCAATTTAAGAATATTGTAACTGCTATTCAACTTATTGGAATGATAAAATAAGCCTTATTTATAAAAAATAAACCGTTTATCAATTTTATTTTTACATATTGAAAGCGAGAGAGTTACATTATCTGCATAAAAATTCAAGGATTTTCCTTTCGAGCTTTACAGGAAATGATTCCTATAGCGCCACATAGATACCTGTTTTAGATACATAACTCATTTGCAGGGCTATTTATTTTTGTTCAAGCCAGCTGCAACCTTCAGCAACAAATTATATTCCTTATCCAAATACAAACACTTATTCTGATGCACAGCCTTACCTCCTTTCGCGCCCTCAAAAATACGGTTCTACCCGGACTCCTTCTCTATGCAGCAATGAGTTGTACCTCTGAATCAAAAGAAGGGAACGCTAATAAAACCACTCAAATAAACACAGCATTTTCCAGGGAACTTATAGATCAGCAGGTGTATAACTTGATGGATAGTGCAAATATACCTGGATTGGCATTAGGCGTTATCCAGCAAGGGAAAATTGTGTATACAAAAGGATATGGGTTACTAAAATCCGATTCAACTGCCAAAGTAGATGAGCATACTGTTTTTGATGCGGCTTCGCTGAGTAAACCGGTTTTTGGATATGCCGTATTTAAATTGATGGAGGAAGGTAAATTGAGCTTAGATACGCCATTGTACACCTACCTGCCCTATCCGGATATTGCCTATGACGACAGGTATAAAAAAATTACGGCCCGCATGGTGCTGAGTCATACCACTGGTTTTCCTAACTGGCGAGGCGGAGATAAGCTAAAAATCCAGTTCACCCCTGGTGAAAAGTTTTCTTATTCCGGAGAAGGATTTGTATACCTGCAAAGAGTCGTAGAGAAAATTACCGGCAAGCCACTCAATGAAGTAATGCAGGAGAAAGTATTTACACCCTTGGGCATGAAATGCAGCAGTTATATCTGGCAAAAAGATTTTGATACCAATTTTGCTTTCCCACATAGTAATTTTGGCCATCCTTTCGAAAAAAATAAATCAGATCATGCCAATGCAGCTTATTCCTTGCAAACCACCGCCCAGGATTATGCCACTTTCTTACTGGCTATTATTCATCATACAGGTATAAGTGATAGTACTGTTCAGCAGATGCTTACCAGGCAAATAGCCGTTCCTGTCGCAGACTCTGCCAATGCACCTCTTTCTACAGAAGTAGGCTGGGGATTAGGATTTGGGCTGGAGCAGACAGAGGCGGGAAACGTATTCTGGCATTGGGGCGATAATGGTACTTATAAATGTTATGTGGCTGTAGACAAAGAGGCTGGGAACGGAATGATTTATTTCACCAATAGTTTTAATGGCTTAGGAATCATGCAGGAGATGGTGCAACAAGTAATTCCCGGCAAGCATCCTGCGGTTGATTTTTTAGACTATGACTGGTACAAAGCACCTAATAGCCTATTTGCCAGAGATATTCCATCGAAAGGTGTTGCGGCCGCCATTGCCCCTTTTCTGGATGAAAAAGGCAATTCTACAATTGAAGAGGAGCAAATGAACTGGATTGGGAACCAGTTGCTCAACAGAGGTAAAGTAAAGGAAGCAATTGAGGTATTTGAACTAAATCTAAAAGCTTATCCTGCTTCTGCGAATACATATGCTGATTATGCGATTGCCTTGTTGCGAAACGGAGACAGAGAGAAAGCTATTTCCACGCTTAACAAATCTTTACAAATAAAGGCAGATAATTTCAAAGTTAAACAAATGCTGGCCGGACTTGAAAAATCGCAACGCAAACAGGGCAACACTATAATAACCTTAAAAGGATATTCTAATGCAAAACTAGTAACCCTGGCTGGTAGTTTTAATGACTGGAACGATCTTCACACGTTTTTCCGAAAGAATGGCGATGTATGGGAATGTGCTGTTGAACTATCTCCCGGAACCTATACCTACAAAATTGTAAAAGACGGAGAATGGATGCTTGACCCCAACAATGCTTCTACCTTGAAAGATGAGGGAGGCTATACGAACTCAGTGCTGATTATAAAATGAAAGAAGTAAGTCATTAAATACAGCCTAGAAATGCAACTGCCAGCAAATCAATAAAAATTAGGGCAACGGATTTTATAAAATGTGTAGCTTACTGTTAAGGTGGTAAATACGTACATATCCTTATCATTGGGATTACCATTCTGGAATTTATTTGTTGTATTTAAATCACCGCCCAGGTCATCTAAATAATCTGTAAAGATTTTTCTGGCGCCAAATTCGATGCCCAGGTTCCACTGTCCACCCAATACATATTTAAAGCCTACGCCAAAAGGTAAAGCCAGCTGGGTTAGCTTATACTCAGGTCGCAGATTTTCTACCGGGTCGAATTTATAAACAGCAATACCGCCAAATAAATAAGGTGTCCAGGGCTTTCTGGCCTTATCACTCCGGTAATCGAGGAAGTTGTATTCAGCTGTAGCAGCAAGTTCAGTAATGCGGGTGTTAAAAAACCGGTTGCGCTGGTTAGCAAAGTTATCATCAGTTTCCCGGTCATCGGCAAATATTCTTCCCAGAGAGAAGCTGTATTTCAAACTAATGGCTTTACCGGGATTGTGCCTCAGGAAAATGGTAGCTCCCGGACGGGCAAATTTCGGAATTAGTTCAGGGGCCAGATCTCCTTTGTATAACATGGCTCCCCCTCCTGCTCCTATCTCCAGGCGCTGGGCTATACTCTCATAAGAGATCAATCCCAGCAGACAACAAATAAGAAAAGCAAGAAGCGCTTTTGGGTAATAAAAAATGAAAGTTTGACAAGTCTTGATTAAGAATAACACAAGTAAGTTTTATAGTGATTTTATCTGAATTTCGGACAACGTACCCCCTTGATCAGAATATAATTAATGTGAAAACCAGTAACCAGATACCAGTCATTTTCGCTTGGTTTTCCTCTTTGATCTCCTCGACGACCATAGCCATTTACAGTAGTATGGGTAAAAGGAACTGGATTTCCATTATCATCAACATATGTAAGAGTTACAATTCCATTAGAAGGGCCACCATAAAGGTCTGTTAATACCCTATCCACACTTCTGGCATCTCCTGTATTAGCAGCTACTGTTTCAAGCGCACGATCCGACATCTTATATGCCAGGTCCCCTTTTTGTGTTCTCAGCACATTCAGATCAGGATAGTTTCCACTCACATCATCCAAGTAATCAAAGAAAGTAAACCGGTAACCTACTTCAAATGCCAGATCAATTCGGGGAGATAATTTATAACGTAGACCAATACCTGCTGGTATAGAAATTTGTATACGTTTGTATGGATCAGGATATTTCTCTGAACCAGGGCCAGTTAGAAATTGTCCTTCAGTGCCTAAAGGTTGTAAAGCTACCCAATTTCTTCCCATATCTTCAGGCGTTCTTGCCTTTGGATTGTGGTGAAAAACAGCAATTCCGGCAAACGCATAAGGTACAAAATTGGGCCTGCGCAGGAATGTATTGCGGTTTTCAAACAAATCCAGCATACCTACTACTGAAAATTCCTTAATATCGTTCCTGAAATGAGCATTTCTAATATATCTATACCGGCCGTTTTTGTCTGAAGGATCTGCTGATAGAAAATCATCTCCTTTTAAACGCCCCCAGGCAAAAGCTGCTTTGGCACTAAACCGGGGTGTTAAACGACGCATGATGTGCAGACTAAGGTTGGGTCGTGTAAACTGAATATCTGCACTGGTAAAAGAGGAACTAGGCGTGATATCCCCAAAATAATTCATTGCACTTAAACCACCTCCTATACTTGTGTAACGTTTGCTTTTGGTATATCGCTGGGCAAATACCTGGGACGATGTGAATACAAACGCAACCAGAATGAATAGTATAGTATGTTTTCTCATACAGTATGTAATTGAGCTGTTAGATACATCAGAAAACTTCTGAATAAAATGAAAATATGGCAAAACCTTGAAAGGTTACAAAGATAATATTTAAAGTTTCAAAAAAAATTAATTCCTTTTATCAAAGCCCCAGTTCAGTTTATTTCGCAAAGTATCCAAGTAATTATCTCCGTTTAATTTCATCAATCTGGCCTTAAAATTTTCTTTTTTTACTGCCAGCTGTACAGAAGCATCTACTACTTTTGAACGCGAGTCTAAAGAAATCAGGTAATTTTTACTGCGGCCTTGTATCTCAAAAGAGATAATACTATTGTCTGAAACGATCAGTGGCCGTACATTCAGGTTGTGCGGACTAACAGGGGCAATTATAAAATTACTGGATTGTGGCATTACTACCGGCCCTCCGCAACTTAGGGAATATCCGGTTGAACCAGTTGGTGTGGCAACAATCAGCCCGTCTGCCCAATAGGAGTTTAGATATTCTCCATCCAGGTAGGTATTTACTACAATCATCGAGGAAGAATCACGTTTGGTAACGGTGAATTCATTGAGGCCATAATTTAAGCCATCGAATACATCTTTGTCGGATTCCAGCTTGATGAGCGTACGGTCGTCATAGGTATAATACCCATTAAAAATACTATGGATGGCCTTTTTTACCTGATGTGGAGATGTAGTGGCCAGAAAGCCCAGCCTGCCGGTATTGATGCCCAGAATCGGAATTTCACGGGCTCCTACCATGGTAACTGTTTCCAGTAACGTTCCATCGCCGCCCAAGCTGAAAATAATATCGGCATCAAAGATTTCTTTTCTGTTGTTAAAAACCGGGGAATCAGGTTTTGGCATGCCAATCTTATGGAGGAAATGGCTGAAGATTTCTGATACCTGGATTTCTACTTGCCTGGCAGCCAGTTCCTCGAACATTTCCTGAATGTATGGCTTTGCTTCATCTTTAAAGTTTCTTCCGTGAATGGCAATTTTCATACAGGCGTTGGAGGCTAAGGCACTAAATTGATGGCTATTCGTAAACGAAAGATTACAAAATTAGAAAATTATAATTTGTTGATTCAATTGAGATCAGTCAAGCACCCTAATTTTTAAAATTTAAAGTGATTTGGCTGGTAAAACTCCTCCTTCTAACTTTTCCATTCTTACCTATTAACAGACTACATATTCAGGTATTTTAGCAACAGATCCAGTCTTTCTTTATCTTCATCCTTATCCGGTGCATTCTGGAATTTGGCTACAATCCGGTAATCGAAGCGTTCGAAGGTAGCGGCTACTCTGGATATATCGTTTCTATTGAGTTTAAGCGTTAGTTTGATCTTGAGCGGATCCGAACGGTCCGGGCAAACATAGCTGCTCAGGATTTTGGCATCGTTGGATTCCACCAGCCGGCTGATTTCTGTTAAGGAATAATCCCGCTCAGACAATGATAATACAATAATACCTCCTGGGTCCTGCACTGCCGACTGGGCGAAAGCTGCTATGGTACTATCCACTGTAATTACACCGATAAATCTATGATCTTCATCTAATACGGCCACTACCTGCAAATTATTATCTAAGGCAACTTTTAATATATCATAAAAATGCTGGAAGTTGAGCACATAAATATCTTGGCCAAACAGCGTTACATCTTTAAGCAGTATAGAAAGATCATTGTGCTGAAAAATCTGTTCTTCGCTAACCAAGCCGGCATAATCCGGTCCGTCCATTACTGCCAGTTGCGGCACACGGAGTTCTTCCATCCAACGTTTGGCCTGGTCAGCAGTGTCCGTCACTTTGAGTGGTGGGATTTTATGGTTGATGAGCTCTTCTGCAATCATAAGATGTAATAATAAGGTTTTATACCTGGACAGCAAACATTCGTTTACATTTTTGTATAATAAATTTATACAAGCAAAATCCTTGCTCAATTCTAACAGGTATATTACATAAACAGAAAATCAGGCGAGCTGTTCAACTTCCATAAACTTAGTGAGCAGGTAATTAAACTTTTCGGGGTGCTCCATCATAGGTGCATGGCCACATTTATCAATAAACCGGAGCTCGGAATTAGGAATGAGTTTATTAAACTCATGCGCTACAATAGGTGGGGTAATTGTATCATTCAATCCCCATACCAGTAAGGTAGGGGCAGTAATTTTCGTAATCTCTTTCGCCATATTATGCCGTTGTGCCGATTTGGCAATGGCCACAATACGCATACATTTAGGTATATCCTTTGTAATATCAAACACCTCATCTACGAGTTCTTTGCTGGCTGTAGCAGGAGCATAAAAAGTATATTCTACTCTTTCCTTGATGTAATCATAACTTCCCCGTTTAGGAAACGAACCTCCCATGGCATTCTCAAACAGGCCTGAACTGCCGGTAAGCACTAACCGCTTCACATTATCCGGATTATGCAAGGTATAGATCAGGGCAACATGACCTCCCAGAGAATTGCCCAGTAATGTGAGATTTTCCAGAGATTTATAGGCAACAAATTGTTCGATAAATGTAACCAGCCCATCCAGACTGGCAGATTTGATAGGGCTTTCATAAATAGGCATCACCGGTATCAACACCCGGTGATTGACAGAGAACGTATTTACCACACTTTCCCAGTTGCTTAATGCGCCAAATAAGCCATGCAACAGCAACAGCACTTCTCCCTTGCCTTCATCTATATAATTAAATCCACCTTCCTGTTTAACATTCAGAGCCATAATCGGTTAATAATTGAAATTTTAAATAATTACTTTCTTTCTAAATTTAGCTGACTGGATACAAAGTCCGGTAAATTATTACGCATGCTACAATTTCAGACCTGTGCAAAGTAAATGAAAGTTTAAAAACTTTGGTCTGCTAACTTATTAAATTTTATCCAGTTTTCTATCATTTTTATCCCATCTACAGTGAGGGCGGCTTCCGGGTGAAATTGTATACCCCTCACCGGTAAGGTTTTATGCCGGATAGCCATAATCTCATGTTCCGCTGTATGAGCAATAGTTTCCAGACTGGCAGGTAAATCTTCCAGAATCAATGAATGATACCGGACCACATTTGTTGGCGATGGTATCTGCTCAAACAATTCATCTTGCTCCAGAGAAACTGAAGATATTTTTCCATGCATTGGTTGAACCGCCTTTACCAGGGAAGCGCCAAAATAAATCCCAATAGCCTGATGTCCTAAGCATATTCCTAATACAGGAATTTGTTGAATGTAATAATGAATTACTTCCATCATATTTCCGGCACGTTCTGGTGTCTGTGGACCGGGGGATAGTACAATCGCTTTGTATGCCTGCTTTTTAATCTGGCTGATGGGGACTGTATTGCGCAGTACCAGACACTCTTCCCCACCCTGCCTGATATAATCAGCCAGATTGTAGGTGAAAGAATCCAGGTTATCTAACAGCAGAATCATGAAAGGTCAAATAAGATAAATAAGCTAGAGAATTTCAGATCGACAGCCTGTATAATGAAAATCTGGCAGGGTTACTGTACAGACTAAAATTTCATTAAATTCAGCAAACTTAGAGAACGTTTTGAAATATTATACTGGTTTTCTTTTAAGCAGTGTGTCAATAAAGGCTAATTGTAGCATAGCTTCCGAACTTTCTGTGCTTTTCTCAAAGTCACGGCTCAATCTACGCTTAAAATTGAGCCATCCGTAACTGCGTTCTACCACCCAACGGCCTCCTGCCGGCACAAAGCCCTTTACGCTTTCAGGCTTTTGTACAATTTCTACCTTCCATCCATAGTCTCTTTCTATCTCTTCTACAAAGGTATCTTTGTAGCCATTATCTGCTTTTAGTGTATGTAGGCGGCAAGACTTACCCTTCAGCTTAGCTGCTAACTCATAACCGGCTGTAGTGTCTGACACATGGGCGGCTGTTACATGCACAGCCCAAGGAATACCTAAACAATCCACTGCTAGATGTCTTTTTCTGCCATTCACCTTTTTGTTGCCATCTATGCCCTTGTCTTGGGAAGTAAACTGTACAATCTTTACACTTTGACTATCAATAGCTAACACGCTTGGCAAGGCTTGTCGGCCTGCTTTTTTTCTTTCTCTGATTGCTAAAAAAGCCAACAGCTCTTCGATGATGCCTCGCTTCTTCCACTGCCTGTAATGGTAATAAATGGTTTGCCAGGGTGGGTATTTACTTTCCATGTTGCGCCATTGACTACCTGTAGTAAGTAGCCATAGAATAGCATTAAGAATAACACGTTTGTCATGTTTGATTTTTCTTTGGTTATCTACTACTTCCTTGATAATTTCCCACTCACAATCAGTGAGTTCGAAGAATCTTTCTTGCATAAAACTTTTTGGTTGGACACCACAAGTTTACTCACTGATTCTTTCTTTTACCCTATTTCTATCCTTTCAAAACATTCTCTTACGGGTTGCTCTTAAATTTTAACAGCAGTACTTCATTTATCTATTCACTCACCAAAACTCTTATGAAAAAGTATCTACTTGCCCTGTTATATTGCACAATCATGACCAGTATACAGGCACAAAAAATCACTGTATCAGGTTCGGAAGAAAACATACAAAAAATCAACCGGCAGGGTTTTAAAACTACGCTTAAATTACCTGAAAAAACCATTGCCCGGGCATGGGAAGATTATCTGGAAGATTTTGGTAAAGTAGAATCTTCAAAGGGGATATATACCGTACCTTCTGCCAAGATCAAAACCTTATCAGAAAAGCCGGTTCATATCATCAGCAAAGTATCAGAAGATAAAAACGGAACTACTGTTTTTTATGCAATCGACTTAGGCAATTCATTTGTGACCCAGCAAAGCAGCCAGGCAAGTTCAGCACAAAAGTTTTTAGAAGATTTTGCCATGAAAGCCTATCAGGATGAATTTGGCGATGAACTCAAAAGTGCTGAAAAAGAACTGGCCAGTGCCATAAAACAACAGGAACGGAGAACCCAGGAAACTGAAAACCTACTGAAAGATATTGAGCGGAAAAAGGAAGAACAAAAAACGCTGCAACAAAAGCTGGAAGACAATAAGAAGGATCTTGAAAAACTGGAAAAACAGGTAGTTTCCTCTAAAAAAGACCAAACAGAATCAGTAGCTGAAGTAGAAAAACAGAAAAAAGCCGTAGAGGAGGTTAAACAAAAGTTTTCCTCAATCAACAACTAGGTTATACTCATACTTCTTAGGTATAATTTCTTGAATAGCGATGGGGTTAAAGCTCATCGCTATTCTTTTGTTAGAATAAATTCTAGTATCTTTGACGCTCTTTAATTCAATCTTCTTATACTAACAAATAAGCGCTAAAGCTTAGATCATCCTAAATAAAATCCATACTTGTGAAAAACGTATCCTTAGCCCTCAATGCTGTATTGCTGGTTGCTGTAGCAGTACTGTATTACCTGCATTTTTCTTCCAGAACTTCTGCTTCCCCTGCCTCATCTGCTGGCAAGCCGACATCAGAAAGCGCTGTTTCTAAAAATCCTGTTGCAGAAAAAATTGCTTACGTGAACTCTGATTCATTGCTGATGAACTATGAATTTTATAAAAATACCATTCAGCAACTGGAAGAAAGACGTAAAAAACTGGAAACTGAAATTGGCGGACGGGCAAGATCCCTGGAAAACGAAGCCGTTTCTTTCCAGCAAAAAGGCAACAGCATGACATTGGAACAGGCACAGCTCACTGAAAAGAACCTGTATCGCAAACAGCAGGAACTCGTTCAATACCGTGATAGGCTCAGCCAGCAACTGGCGCAGGAAGAACAGGAAAGAACAGAAGAGTTGTATAATAATATTGCCAATTACCTGAAAGATTATACCAAAGATAAGCCTTATAAACTGGTTTTAGGCTATACTAAAGGCGGCGGGATACTCTTCGCTGACAATAGCCTGGAAATTACCCAGGAAGTGCTTGCCGGTTTGAATAATGAGTATAAGTCAAAACAAAGCCCGGCCAAAGCAGATTCAACGGCAAAAAAATAAAGGGAATCATCCTTACCTTAATAGTGAAGCAGTCTTTAAGACTGCTTTTTTATTTACATTTCTGCCATAATAGCAGGCAAATTTTGTACAATTTTTCATATTCCGGACATTTAGTCATTAAATTCCTTTAGAAAAAGGGTGATTAAGCCAATGGCATTTCAATTGTTTAATAGCTTATCAAACAATAAAAGAAATTAAACTTAAGGAGGATAGAAATATGACACTTGTTAAATGGAATTCAAATGGCAACGCCAACCCTGCTTTTTCTAATCTATTGGAAAACTTTTTCGGTAAAGACCTTGGCGAATTTGTAGGCCGTGATTATGCAACTACGACCCCGGCTGTAAATGTGGTAGAAACAAAAGAAAACTTTACTGTAGAAGTAGCGGCGCCAGGTCTGAAAAAAGAAAATTTCCAGATTAACCTGAACAACAATCTGCTGACCATTGCTTCTACCTATGAAAAAAGCAATGAAGAAGCTAATGGCAAATATACCCGTAAAGAGTTTGGATATACTTCTTTCCAACGCTCCTTTACCTTGCCTACTACAGTGGACAGCAGCAAAATAGAAGCTTCTTACAAAGAAGGTATCTTGTATGTATACTTGCCTAAAAGAGAAGAAGCGAAAGAAAAACCAGCACGTCAGATCAATATTTCATAAGGTGAATTGAGTAGATAGAGGTAATTCAAAAGCCGCAGGTGTACAACCTGCGGCTTTTTTTATGCATGGCTCAGATGAAAAACCAGCAGTAGCAAACATGATATATCATACAAATTTTGAAGCATACAAATTTTAATTCAGATATTTGCATATACAAAAAAAATTATATAAATTTACTTTACAAATCATTATAAATAAGCGTTTTGGATCTCAAATATTTTTAATGTTTTGGGCACTTTTATTTTCATAGTATTGTTAAAATATTGTACATAAATACTTTTTAAATGAATACAGATAACAATAACAAAACCATTAAGAGGAAAGTCGAGAGTTACGATATTTCTAAATCTGATGAGACCATGTACCTGGCTGTTGATCTGGCTAAGTTTATCAAAGAGAACAAACTTTTCCATAACATTCAGGGGAAAGAGTATGTGAATGTAGAAGGTTGGCAATATGCCGGTTCAAGGTTAGGTATTCTGCCGGTAGTAAAGGAACTCACTAATATCAGTGATGAGCATGAGATGAAGTACCAGGCGAAAGTAGAGTTACTCAACCTTCGTACAGAGCAGATCATCGGTTCTGGTTTTGCTATTTGCAGTAATAAAGAGTCTGGCAAAAAATATTACCAGGAGTTTGCTATTGCTTCTATGGCGCAAACCCGTGCCATTGGTAAAGCCTACCGCAACATTCTGGCCTGGATCATCCGGGCAGCCGGCTACGAACCTACCCCAGCCGAAGAAATGGATTATATGGCTCAGCCTGCAGCAAATGAACCTGCTCAATCATATACTAACCGTCCACAAGCCAGCAAACCTGCAGCCGTTGTAGCTGAAAGCCATCCAGCACCAGTTCAGGAAGAAGCTGAATTAAAGCCTGCTTCTACCAAGCAAAAAGCTGAAATTCTCTTGTTGCTGAATAATGAAGTAATCACAGCCAGTGAAAAAGAGAAAATGGTAAGCAGTATTAATAAACTGGATGTAGAACGTGCGGAGAAAGCCATTGCCAAGCTGAAGAAAGTAATTGAGGAACGTCGAAATACCGACGATGTAGCTGCTTAAGCGATTGTATATTTCCCATATATGTAAAATCCGTAGAACAATAGTTCTGCGGATTTTTTTTATTTAAGGCTATGCATGCTTTTCTTCTAAAAATTATTCTCTTCCAAATAAATGAGTAACACTGGCTGTTTCCGAAGATAAGGTTTTAGTTAGTAAGCCCGGTTCTAAACGCCAGGCCCAGTTCTGACCTACTGTTCCGGGGGTATTCATTCTGGCGGTGTCATCCAGGCCA
Source organism: Rhodocytophaga rosea (assembly GCF_010119975.1). Classification (GTDB taxonomy): domain Bacteria; phylum Bacteroidota; class Bacteroidia; order Cytophagales; family 172606-1; genus Rhodocytophaga; species Rhodocytophaga rosea. The sequence goes on along the minus strand of NZ_CP048222.1, from coordinate 5,878,998 downwards.
ATTAAATCCTGAATAGGGATAATGATCAGTTTAGCTACAGATTGCATAGCCATCCGTACAAACTCCCAGGAAATATTATCTCCATTCAATTCCAGCCCAGAATATTTTTCCAGACCCTGCCTGGTATGTTTGTCGGCTTCTTTGGTGAACCAGCCTTTCACCGTATTATTATCATGGGTACCTGTATAGACCAGGCAGTTTTCTATATGGTTGTGTGGCGCATACGGATTGGTATCGGTATTGTCACCAAAGGCAAATAATAACACTTTCATTCCCGGAAAATTAAACCGCTGCATACACTGGGTCACTTCTGCTGTTACGATACCTAAATCCTCAGCTATGATGGGCAAATGTGGATAATGCCTTAATAAAGTCTGGAAGAAGTCATCAGCAGGGGCTTTTACCCATTGTCCATGTAAAGCAGTTTTTTCTCTGGCATCTACTTCCCAGAAAGCCACAAAACCCAGGAAATGATCCAGGCGCACCATATCAAATAAATGAATATTATGCCCCAGGCGTTTTACCCACCAGGCATAACCCGTTTTTTTCAGATAATCCCAGTCATATACCGGATTTCCCCATAATTGCCCGGTTTCACTAAAATAATCCGGCGGAACGCCTGCTACCACATAAGGTTTCTTATGCTTATCTAGTTTGAATACTTCCGGATTGGCCCATACATCGGCACTCTGAAAATGCACATAAATAGGCAGGTCGCCAATAAAATGGATTCCGGCCGCTGCACAATATTTTTTGAGGGCAAACCACTGCCTGGCAAACAAGTATTGCAGGAATTTTTCTTTTTGTATCTCTTTCTCCAGCAGACTATTGTATTTGGTAAGGCCTGCTACAGTACGGTTGCGGATATCTTCCGGCCATTCATTCCAGGGTTGGTAATTAAAATTCAGATTCAGGGTGAAGAACAAGGCAAAATCATCCAGCCAGTCTTTATTTTCTTCACAGAATACTTCATATCCCTGCCTGTCAGTAGTAGAGGCTTCATTAAAAAAGTTTTGATAGGCCTTCTCCAATAAAGGTTCTTTAAATGCCCGTACTTTCCGGTAATCTACTTTTCCGGCTGGAAAAGGAGGAGCATGTTTTAGATCTTCTGCCGACAGTATATCTTCAGAAGCCAGTACTTCCAGGCTAATGAGCAAGGTATTTCCGGCAAAAGCCGAAGCACTGCTATAAGGTGAATTGCCTAAGCCCTCTTCAATGGGGGTAAGCGGTAAAATCTGCCAGTATGTTTGTTTGGAAGCCGCTAAAAAATCAGCAAAACGGTATGCTTCCGGACCTAAATCGCCAATACCATGTGCAGATGGCAAAGATGTAATATGCAATAAAAGTCCGCTTGCCCTTTTTGTAATCATAAAAATTTATTGATTGGTTAACAAACCTAAAGGAAATTCTTTACAAATGTCTTTCAAATATAGCTTTTCTGAGGGCTGTACTACACTTCCGGTAAAAATCTGCTTCCAGGGCTTGTAAGATTTACCATCCGGAAGATGAATCGCTGTATTGGCCCAGGCTTTTTCTCCCAGATGTAATTCATTTTCAGCCATCAATCTGGTATAAAAACGAGGTGCGACCACAAGGGCTATATTTTCTTCACTCACCCGGGCAAATGCAATCACACAGTCCTTTTGCTTACCAGATACTTCCAGTGGCAGGTATACTCCTTTGTCAAACAGTGCCGCATACTGGTTACGTACTTGTAAAGTTTTGTACAATACATACATTTTTATCCGGCCATCTTCCTTGCTGGAAAGTAGTTCGCTTATAAGCTGAGCGCTATCATTCTCGTTCTGCTGTAAAAAATCCAGGTATTGTTTTCTTAAAGAATAATCCACCGGACGGCGGTTGTCGGGGTCTACCATACTCAAATCCCATAGTTCGCAACCCTGGTAAATATCTGGCACACCGGGAGAAGTGATTTTTAATAACACCTGAGAAAGAGAATTAAATATACCATATGAGGCAATTTTCTGCTGAAAAGGTAGAAATGCTTTCAAAAAGCCTTGTGCCGGATCAAGCAGTTTGCGGCTGAATTTGAGAATAGCCTGCTCATATTGTTCATCCGGAATAGACCAACTGGAATGCACTTTGGCTTCTTTTAAAGCTTTGAGCAAATAGCCTTCTAATCGTTGGGCAAAATCATCCGGCAAAGGCGTTTCAAATGGCCAGGAGCCTAATAAGGCCTGATAGAGCATATATTCCTCATTTCTATCTGGTACAAACGCTTTTTCCCGCTTCTGCTTTACTGGCTGATTGATCTTATGCCATTGACGTACCTGCTTTTCCCACTCACCAGGAATTTCAGACAATACATTCAGCCTTGCCCGTACATCTTCGCCCCGTTTGGTGTCATGTGTAGCTGTTGCATTGATTTTATATGGCCAATGTTGTAACTGATACAGATTAAAGTGGTGAAACTCTTCTACAGAACAGCCAAATGCTTCAGGGTTGCCACCTACTTCATTGAGCGATAATAAGCGGTTGTAGATATAAAAAGCCGTATCTTCCAGCCCTTTGGCCATTAACGGACCACTGATCTGCTGAAACTGCATCACAGCTTTAATCCAGTTGGCTTTTTTAAGCTGACCCAGATTGGGCGGAAATTCCATCAGCAGAATTTTTCGCAGAAACTGTAGGGTAAGTTCTTGCCCTGCCAATAAATCTCCGGCCTTTTCCAGAGCTTCTTCAATATAGTGGCGGTCCCGGTCAGAAACCTCAGACGAATTAACATACGTACGGTACACTGGAAAACAGGAAAGCAATATACCCAGGGCCTGCCTCAGGTCTGCCTGCAAAATATCAACCCCTTCCGGAAGATAAAACGATAGTTTCTTGAATTGTAAAAACAGTTTTTCCAGGTCGCCCACAAACAAACGTTGCAGGATGAAGCGTTTCTTTTCGTAGAGTAAAGCATCATAATAAAATTCCTGTCCGGTAAACCTGGTAAATAATTCCTGGAAATCTTCTTTATGGGCACGCTCGCAGAATACATCATTCAGTTGGGTCAGAAAATCGTAGCCGCTGGTTCCTTCGATAGGCCATTCTTCAGGCAATTCTTCTCCGGCTTCCAGAATTTTTTCTACCACAATATAGGCATCCTTAGCTCGGCTGCGGAGTTGTTGCAAATAAGTCAATGGGTCATTTAATCCATCGATATGATCTATTCTTACGCCGGTGAAAACACCTTGTTGCAATAGATTAAAGATGAGTTGATGGGTTTGAGAAAGTACGGCAGGATCTTCTACCCGGATACTAATTAGCTGATTGATGTTGAAGAAACGCCTGTAATTAATCTCCCGGTTAGCCAGCCGCCAGTACGCCAGTCGGAAATGCTGTACAGATAATAAATCGTGCATTTTCTGCATATCTGCATTTAGGGTACTCAACTGGGCTTCTATAAGGGTTTTAAACTCAGCATTGTGGCTATACGCTTCCCACAAAGCTTGTTTGGCTTGTTCCATCTGAACTACCCTTTCTTCCCCCTTTACAGCGGCAATCTGGGCAAAAGCAGCTACCAGTTCCTTCGAGAGTTCTTCCAGATTCGTTTCTGTATCGGCAAGTGTCCCTAACAACACCGGATATGACTCGATGCGGAGCGGAAAGATATTATCATAATAGGCAACCTGAAACGTACCCTCCTGGTATTGAAACTGTAGTTCTCCATTTTTGAGCACTTCATAATATGGTGATCCCAGGAATGGAACCAGTAAACGCCGTTTCAGGGTTTCGTTGGGATGATTCCAGGCAATATCAAAATGTTTGCTGTATGGCGAAGCATACCCTTTTTCCAGCAAATCCATCAGCAAGCCATTCTCCGGACTAAATACCATATGGTTCGGTACAATATCCTGTAGCCAGCCGATATTTTTTTCCTTGAGTGCCTGCGACAATTCCTGTAACTCTTCCAGTGTTCCTACTTCCGGGTTGATCTGGTTGGGATCGGCTACATCATAGCCATGTGTACTGCCGGCAGGCGCTTTAAAAATAGGCGAAGCATATAGAGCCTTAATACCTAGTTTATGTAGATATTTTGTGATTTGCTGAGCTGATTGAAAAGTAAATTCTTTGTGAAATTGTATTCTATAGGTAGAAAGAGGAACTTGCATGTATATGTTTATATAGGTTTGTTTTTATTTGAAACCAATGGCAGGTAAAAATCATAGCTTAGTACGTAAACCCTTCCGGCAGGTTATACAAACAAAAAAGCCTGCTTTATGGCAGGCTTCCTTTAAATTTATATTGGCATTATTTTACAAGGGCTTTTTTTATGTTTTCAGCCACTTGCTTCAATTCTTCCAGAGTTGGGGTAAGTTTGGGTTTGCTGAAATTAATATCCTGCATAGTATTGAGCGGCACCAGGTGAATATGTGTATGCGGCACTTCAAGTCCAATCACAGCTACACCAATCCTCAGGCAAGGAACAGCATGAGCTATGGCCGGAGCCAAACGTTTGGCAAACAGCATTAAATCGGTATAAGTATCATCGTCGAGGTTGAATAAATAATCCACTTCTACTTTGGGAATTACCAGTGTATGCCCTATAGCTACCGGGTTAATATCCAGAAAAGCAAGGAATTTATCGTCTTCGGCTACCTTGTGACAAGGAATTTCTCCTTTGATGATCTTAGTGAAAATAGTCATAATTTGGTTGTTCGTTGCTTGTTGTTCGAAGATTTAATTATCCGGTGAAGTGTTTCAAATATAGTATAAAACCAATCCAACAACGAATAACCAATAACCCACAACTATATTATCTGTCGATATCTACTACTTCAAACTCCATCATGCCGGCTGGTACTTTAATAGCGGCTACTTCGCCTACTTTTTTCCCTAGCAGACCTTTACCTATAGGCGATTGTACAGATATTTTACCGGCTTTCAGATCAGCCTCTTCTTCAGATACCAGGGTATAACAAACCGTAGAACCATTCTTTTTATTCTTGATCTTTACTTTGGATAAAATAGAAACCTGTGAAGTATCAATGATAGATTCGTCTACTACACGGGCATTGGAAACTACTTCTTCCAGTTTGGAAATTTTCAGTTCCAGCAAACCCTGCGCATCTTTGGCTGCATCATATTCCGCATTCTCACTCAAATCACCTTTGTCGCGGGCTTCTGCAATCTGCCGGGCAATATCCTGCCTTCCTCTTATTCTTAATTCGTTCAGTTCTTCTTTCAGCTTCTGTAAGCCTTCCTCTGTGTAATATGAAATCTTCGCCATATGAAAATAACTTTTAAAAATTTAAACAATAAAAAAAGAACGGCAAATGAAATCAGCCGTTCTACAAAACTACAATTGACATTGTGAGCTGTAGAATCAATCGAAACCCGAAAAGTTGATAAAAGCGTGTAAATGCAATTGAGCTATCAATTTTGAGAGTTTAAACATACTAATTATTGGCAAAACTGACAAGCATCTTTAATAAATTTTATAAATACTTGTTTTCGTTATACCACTCTGTTCAACAGTAAATTTACCGCTTTATCTTAACGCAAATCAGGCGCAATTGATATATATCGTTTCACACGAATATGCTTCTTATTTTCAGAGAAGCATTCTTTTTAATTCTCAATAGGTTCCAGCGCTTCCCCATTCCTGAGAAGAATGACGTATTGAAAAACGTCTTCTGTAGTAGCTGTTTTATCTGCTACTTCCAGACTTTGCCCTGGAATCAATACTTTTGTTTCGGCCAGGCGGGAAGAAGTCCGGTAAGGAGAATTTGCTCCGTTGAGCTTAAAAAGAGTAGCTGTGGATTCGGCAGAAACGGCACGCAAATCCTTAATGCCACCTACAAAAGCCAGAGGACCATCGCTGTTTGCCCAGCTTGTATTGAAATAGGATTTACCTTTTCGGATAGAGGCAGGCAGCATTTTTCCTGGCATCATATTTTCACTATCTAAGGCATATATATTCAGCGATACTACTTTGTTTCTAAAAGGTGAATCCTGGCTATGCTTGAGTAAGGCTGCAAAAGGCCATACCATATGATCACGTTTGATAGGTACCTGCATAGTATGAAAAAATCCCCATAAGCCATACATTTTTTCGTTTTCCAGATGAAATTCCGAAGTAAGCGCTTTCAGGTTCAGATACATTACACTATCGCGGTTAACCACAGGCTGATAATAGGCTATATTCTGTAGGGTGAACATACAATTAAAAGTCTCTTTTCCCAGCATATGTTTACTTAGAGAATCTGCATCTGTTAATATCTGGTTAGCCTGGGCAGCCCATGTTTGCATGCTGATGGTATCACTCGCGGTAAGTTGTTGTATTTTATCCAGAAGCGGATTTTTGCCGGTCTGGTAGTTTTGTTGTTTCAATAGTTGTTGAAGATAGCGGTTCGTTACAGCCATATCCTGTATCCTATCTACGCCAAGGATTTTTATTTGCTTATCAGCAGGCAAACGTTGGTTCAGTGAGCGGATCTGCCTGATTTTATTATAGAAATTTTTGTTTCCCCATTGTGCATTCTGGTTCACCCAGGTTTTAAACACATAGCTGAGCAGCGTATCATTTCCGGTTTGCAGGTACTCATTCAGAAAATAAGCCTGGCTGTAATCTACTTCCGCCAGATAATATTTCAGACCTACTTTTTGATTTAAGTGAGTAAGCAGTTGTATATCCAATACCTGTGGTATAGCAAAGCCATGTACTTCACCCAGCAGGAAAATCTGTTGATTATAAAAATCAGCATCAAATAAGGTAAAGCTGTTTTCAGTTCCTGGCTGAATAACTTCTTTATTCATATGTAAATAAGCCTGGTGTTCAGAATTTTCTCCGCCAACCGCTAGCAGGGCATAGACCCAGTAGAAAACGAAACCAATAATGGTTAATACAACAGGTGTAAGTACAATAAAAAGTAGTGTTCTTTTTAAGATTTTTTTCATGATCGGGCAAGTGAATTTGATGCGTCAAAACTAAAACATCGAAATTTCTCTTGCCTAAAAAAGGGCTAAACAACAGCTATTTGGGGCATTTTGCAGGCTGTTGGGGTAAACTACAAAGCTTTGGGGCGGTTAGCTGGCTACGAGTTGTTCTTTTAGCAGGTATGAATAAGTTCTGGCCACTGGCACCACAAAGTTTGTAGCATCGAGATGCAATTTATAGCCTTGCGCATTTCCGGATATGTGCTTTACCCGTCTGAAATTAACAATATAGGAACGGTGGCAACGGGCAATTTCCGGAATTGAAAGCTGGCTTTCCAGGCGGCTAAGGCTGCTGCGGATCAGCGTTTTTGTGAGTTTCTGGTTAGTCAGGTGAAAAACCGTACAATAATTATCACTGGCTTCAATATATACCAACTGGGAAGCTGGTAATTTTAGCCGGTCTTTTTCATTTTCAGCCATTAACTCAATAGTAGTTTCCGTTATAGCCGGTTTATCTTCAGTCGTAGTTATCTTTTCGGGATACTGATTAACAGCCCGGTATTTTCGGATGAGGTATACATAATTGAGTAGTACCAGAATAATCGCCGGAAACAAGCCCACCAGAAATACAACCACAATCATATAGCTGATTTGAGTGAATGTAAAGGGCATGGCTCCGATAAGATAGCCGTATACTACACTCAAAAATCCACCTATTACGCAAGGCATTAAATTCCAGGTGATTTCCTTCCAGACTGTCCAGTATTTTTCTAAATAAAATAGGGGAGTTAATTTTGGAAGGGCAAAAAAATTCAGGAAGGTCGTAAACGATGCCACAGCGCCATAACCCATCAGAATAAGTATTTTGTAAGCATGTTGCCAGTTATAGGAACCAAACGGTTGAAAAACAATTAGTACAAAAGCTACAAAAATACCAACCAGCAGAGATTGCAAAATAACTCTTGTCAGTTTAGGTTCGTCTATGGGATAAGGTTGCCGGAGAAAAGAAAGCATTATGGGCTTTTACAAATATTTTACACAAAACAGAAGCGGTAAAAATACTAAATGACCGTCAATTATTAGGCGCTACATCTGGCCTGGTAGTTAAATTTTCTATTTTAACTCTATTTTCGCAGGCGGCTGGAATTTTTATACTTTTAATCCTACTTTCATAAATGAATTAGTTTTACAGGTTGTAGACAGCAAAAAAGATAGATAAGTATGAAAGTTAATAGTTAAACCAAAAATCAAACAAACATTCCATGCGCGAGAGGAGAAATGAAAAGCGGGGTGAGCGTAAGCTTTGTGCGCTGAAGCATTTTTCATTTTGCCCTTTTGTTTTGTTACTTTTATTTTGGGCAAGCAAAATAAAAGTAAAGACGGCTTGAGGCCACACCTTCTTCTTTACTTATAAAAGTAAACTTGACCACAACCTGATAAACCAGTTCAGATAATCTCTACAACTAACTATGCCATCTAGTTTAAAAATCATTTTTATGGGTACACCGGAATTTGCCGTACCCAGCCTGGAAATTCTTTTACAACACAACTATACAGTAGAAGCTGTAATTACTGCCCCGGATAAACCTTCTGGCAGAGGTTTAAAAGTAATGCCTTCCCCAGTGAAAGAGGTGGCAGTCAGGTATAATGTGCCAGTGCTACAACCCACCAATCTGAAATCGCCGGAATTCATCGAGGAACTCAAAAGCTACCAGGCAGACCTGCAGATTGTAGTCGCTTTTCGCATGCTTCCAGAAGCAGTCTGGAATATGCCCCCCATTGGTACATTTAATTTACATGCTTCCCTGCTGCCGCAGTACCGGGGAGCAGCACCTATTAACTGGGCTATAATTAATGGAGAAACCGAAACAGGGCTTACTACTTTTTTTCTCAAACACGAAATTGATACGGGCAATATTATCTTCCAGGAAAAAGAACCGATCACTGAACAGGATACTGCTGGCAGGTTGTATGAACGACTGCGTCAAAAAGGAGCCGAACTGGTGCTAAAAACTGTTCAGGCAATTGAAAGTGAAAATTATCCGCAAGTTCCTCAGCAAATGAGTGAAACGATTAAACTGGCTCCAAAAATTTTCAAAGAAACCTGCGAAATTAACTGGCAGCAACCTTCCAGAACCATCTATAATTTCATCCGCGGCCTTTCCCCCTACCCTACTGCCTGGACTACGCTTAATGGCAAGTTCTGTAAAATCTACATTAGTCACATTGTAAACCGTGATGAACCATTAAAGCATTCCGGTGAGCACTTTACAGACGGAAAACAATTTTTACACATGAAAACAAGTGATGGATGGCTTTCTATTGATGAATTGCAGCTGGAAGGAAAGAAAAAGATGGGGATTGAAGAGTTCCTGAGGGGCAATAAGCTATAAAATCAATTGGTATAAACGGTTATATAGCTTTGTAAAGGGCAGATTAGTGGTTTGCTTCCGAACAGACAGTGTACGAAAACGAACACTTTTTTATTGTAATTTTTTAATTCATCAAACAAAACAGGTCTTATTTTGCAAATTTAAGCCTTTTTATAGGTTGGCACACCTATTGGTATACCCCTGGCATCACATAAACAGTGTTAAGCACTTACACATAAAGAGGATTAATTAAAATGAAAGGATCACCATTTATTCTGCTGTTTCTAATGCTTTCCATATCAGTAGTACTGGTTAGCATAAAGCGTAGTTCTGTGAGCCTGTATGCCACCTCGCTCAACAACGCTTTTATTTCGTATGATTTAATGAATGCACCTGGCCTGTCGGAGAAATCGCTGGTAGAATCTCTGAACGTAAAGCTGGATGAAGCCAACGACAAATGGGTAGAAGATTATAATAAAAAAGCAGGCGATGTAAGCGAATGTTATACCGAACAATGTGTATTGTTTCCTGAAAATAGTAAAGCAATTACCGGCAAAACAGATATTGCCCAGTTTTATAGCCAGAAATACCCCAATGTATCCAAAGTAAAAACGGTGCAGGTGAAGAAACGCTTTATTGAAACGCCCACTTTAATATACGAAGTAGGTACCTTAATCACAGATAAACAGGAGATGTATCCATACATGGTAAGCTGGAACGGAAGCAAAGGCACCTGGCAACGCGAGCTGGAAGCAACGGCTAAAAAAACCACCAGCTATAATGATTCTGTACAGATTGATGCAGCCAGAGAAAAATGGATGCAGCTTTGTAATGCCCATAACCACCAGCAATTGGTAAAAAGCTTGTATCTGAAAGATGCCTATTACTACAACAAAGGAAGGGTATTGCAAGGGTGGGAAAGCTTATTCACTGAGTACAAATACATGTCGCAGCCCAGTTACCAATTAAGTCTGAAACCCATATCGGTACTAATGGTACAACCAGATTTAGCGTATGAAGTAGGTAAGTGTTCAGGCAGTTATGGCGGCCATTATATGCTGGTGTGGGAAAAACAAAAAGATGGGGAATGGAAAGTTTCTCTCGATTCGAATTATTAGATAAAGGTTTAGTATAAATAGTAATACACAAAAAAGCCTGGCATAATATTCTGCCAGGCTTTTTTTATTGCGAATTGCATATCGGTTAATTCCCGGTAGCTGTTGTATCCTTTTTCGGTGCACCGAAGATTTTGTTTTTCAGCTTCTTCTTCTCTTCTTCTATTTTCTTTTTGGCTTCATCTTCCAGCTGTTTCTTTTTAGCTTCAGCTTCCTTCTGTAAACGGTCTTGTTCTGCTTTTGCTTTGGCTTCTGCCTCAGTTTTCAGACGGTCGGCTTCGGCCTTAGCCTTAGCTTCCGCTTCAGCCTTGGCTTTATCCACTTCGGCATTCACTTTATCTTTTACTACTTCGGTTACCGCTTCTTTCACCGTACCACTGGCACTGCTTCCGGCTAGCCCGATTTTAGGCTGGTTGTACGTTCCACCAATGTTAAGGTCTAATTTAATGTTCTGTGCATTAGCAGCTGGTTTTCCGGTAAGAGAAGCCAGGGCATTATTTACAGTTGCTCCCAATTGTCCGGCTGGAATATCCATTTTCACTTTGTAATCCATGGTACCATCTATGCCATTACTTCCGCCAATATTCATTTTATAAGGTCCGCTTGCTACATCAAACGGTTTGAAATGAATACGTCCGTCTTTTACTTCGGCTTGCAGCAACACATCTTTCAGTTGAATGGTTTTCAGATCATTCAGTTTAGTAAAACTGCTCAGATTGCTCAGAATGGGCGCATCTTTCACTACCGCATTGGCTAATTTGATCAATCCGCCTCCGGTTAAGCTATTATACAATGGCATCATATCCTGGCCTAAGCCACCACCAATTTTAAAGTCGGTTGAAAAATTACCGGTAATATTTTTAGCCAGTGGCATCAGCGCCTGTACGGTATTGAAGGTTTTGTATGCCTCAGCAACTGCTACATTGTTGATATTGAGGTCGAAATCGAATTTCGGATTTTTGATGTCTTTTGTATCGTAGGTTCCATTGGTAACAAAATTACCGCCTAAGCTATTGAAAGCCAGTTTATCCATCCGTACAGTTCCATCCCGCACAATGATAGTTCCATTCATGTCGGTCATAGACATGTTGTCGTATAGCACTTTGCCGAGGGTAGAAACCAGTGTAAAATCTACATTTTTAGGTACTTCAAATACCGTTAATGGCTCCTCTGTGGTAGTAGCAGCTGCATTCGGGTCTTCGGTCATCCATTCGTTCACATCAAACTGCTTAGAAGCAAAATTCATATTGCCTTTAATGGTCTGGTTTTCCTTAAACAGATAGGCAATATAATTGGAAAGTGTACCACTCATGGCAATGTCGCTTTTTCCGGCAAATCCACTAAAATCGGTTAAGTTGATGTATTGCGGCGTAAAGTTCATCGCTGCATGGGTGATTTTCATTCCCTGCGGCATATCAGCACTATTGTAGGTAAAATTGCTGATCTCCATCGTGCCACTGGTCGGCAACTGGTCATACCGTTCTGCTTCTACATCCGACATTTTTCCTTTGGTCGAAATATCTGCTTTGATTTTTCCAGTCAACGTCATTCCTTCCAGCGGATAAATCTTGGTCATTTTGGTCAGGTCAGCAGCACCTTTTACCTGCACATCGTAGGTATAATCGTCTAAATTTTCGATATAAGCATTGGCGTGTAACGGTTCCCCTTCCAGCATCATATTAAAGTCCTTCACATGGATTTTGGTATCTGCCATTTGTCCGGACTGGTTTTGAACAGTAGACGAAAAACTCATTTGTTCGAGCGGAGCCAGAAAATCCTTAGATTTTACATAGCCGTTCTGCAAACTCATACTGGCATTTACAGCAGGCATACGTTTCTGCGCTTCGCTGTATACACCTTTGGCTTTCAGATCCAGGTTGTACAATCCTTTCAGCGTTAAGCCTTCAATGGGGAACATCTGGGTAAGTTCAGCCAGGTTGAGTTTAGCCAGAATGTTGGCATCTACATCATAATTGGTCAGCCCTTTTACCAGAATACGTCCGTCGATGGGGTTTTTGCCCAGGTCAGCATGGAATTTCTTGATATCAATTATGGTATTATCGATCACACCGTCTTTATTATCCACCTTCATATCCACATTAATATTATTAACAGCTGTAGGCAGATCCGGATATTTCATCATGCCATCTTTTACCAGAATATTTACCATAAAAGCAGGCATTTGCACGGCATTATAGGTTCCTTTCGCCATCCCATCGAAGGCAATGGTTCCTTCAGCTTTTACATCTTTAAAACTTTCGGTGTATACACCAGGTACCAGAGACAACAGGCTTTTGAACGTGCTCTCCTTGGTCTTATAGGTAATATCCATGTTGATGTTGGTATCCGGCATGGCTACATACCCATCAAACCCAAAGGCAAAATCATTGAGCTTTACTGTATTTTCCTTGAAGGTGTATTTAGACTCAGGCAGATTCATGCTCAGGGTCATATCGGCATCTATCTTTTTATCAGACAGGTATTCTACGCCATCATAAGATACGGTAACTCTTTCTGCATGGGTACGGGTAACTAAGTCAAATAAATCCTGGGTAAAATCGCCGCTGCCACTATGGTCGAGGTCTACAATTCGAGCATACATAGGCATCGTTCTGTCGTCGTATACCACATAGCCATTGTTAATGGCCCAATTGTCTACACCAAAGGCAAATTCAGAAGAAGTAGTATCGGCTACGGTGGCAGTATCAGCAGGATCAGCGATATAAATATCCCAGTTGGCTTTTCCATCTTTCAATACTTTGGCGTGAATCCGGGGTTCATCCAGATCAATGGCTTTCACCTGTATCTTATCGCCGCTGATCACACTCATAATATTTACTGTAACCTCAAATGACTTGATAGCAGCCAGGGTATCACTTTTGAAAACACCTTTTCCCACCACCCCAAAATTTTCCATAGAGGCTGTAATATTCGGAAAGTGTTTAAATAAACTTACGCTGAAATCATCGGCATCAAAGTACACGTTGGCGTCTACCTTTTTTGCTATTTCTTTATCAATCTTTGCCTTAATCTCGTCTTTGTAGACAACCGGAAGAATAAAGGCGGCTCCCAGTAATACTACAAATATTCCCAGAATAATCAGGATTGCTTTTTTCATAATATATATTGTTTTGTTTGTATAACGTACAGAATGTCAGACTGTTTATTTTTGAAAAGCTACAGGCATTATATTCTCAATTGTTTTCAGTCAGATACTGCCTGTTTATTTTCGAAATCTCAAAATCAGCTAAGGTCTGAAATTCTAGAATCTATGTATCTGTTAAACATGTAAGTTTACTAATTTTTATTAAGTTCAAAATGGCGCAAATTTACAGGCGAAGTAAGATTTTACAATTTTCATACCATCTGAGCTTTATTTATTCACGTAGTTTGGGTTAGCTGTTGAAAATCCATTGCTATCAGGAAGCAGAAATACACCTTTTTGGGCAGGCATTGGAGATATAACGATTTTTTATTGGGTTTTAATCTAATTTAAGCTTGTAACTTCCTATATTTCTACCTTATTCCAATCAATGTGCGTTCCTATAGCCATGACAAGATCGCCTCAATTTTTTATCATCATGGTTCTGATCATTATTATAAAATATCCCTATGAAAATTTTAGTTGTAGAAGATGAACCTAAACTAGCAGCTTATGTAAAAAAAGGGCTGGAGGAACAAACGTATGAAGTAGAAATAGCTTACGACGGAGCTATGGGTAAACGGATGGCCTTAAGCGGCCATTATGATGTAATTGTGATGGATGTAAATCTGCCGCATATGAATGGATTTGATGTAGCCAAAGCCATCCGGGAAGAAAAATCAAAAACCCCTATTCTGATGCTTACGGCCCTAGGCACGATGGAGGATAAACTGACAGGGTTCGATTCGGGGGCTGATGATTACCTGGTAAAACCATTTGAGTTCAGGGAATTACTGGCTCGCTTGCGGGCTCTTCATAAACGCAGTTCTGAAGGCCCCATTCAGGCTAACTACCTTAAAATTGCAGACCTGGAAGTGAATCTGGATGAGAAAACTGTAAAACGTGCCGGCAGGAAACTGGACCTGACTGCTAAAGAATTTTCTTTACTGGAGTATTTTATGCGAAACAAAGGCCGGGTGGTTTCCAGGGTAGATATTGCCGAAAAAGTTTGGGAAATTAATTTCGACACCGGCACCAATGTGATTGATGTATATGTGAATTTTCTGCGAAAAAAAGTAGATAAGGATTTTCCGGTTAAATTGATTCATACCGTAGTGGGAATGGGATATATTTTAAAGGAGGAGTAGCTGGAAGGAATTAATGTAATTACAGATTTAATGAAGCTGTAATAATTGTAATTCTGTAATTCTTATCCCAAAACTCCCTCAATTCTACATTCACTCATTTACTACGGCCCAGTAGTCTTTAACCCTCCCATGAAAGTCAGAAATAAACTTACCTTCTTATTTACATTTCTGGTAGCCACCATTCTGCTGCTGTTCTCGCTTTCTATCTACTATTTTTATACCCTTTACCGCAAAAACGAATTTTACAACCGCCTGCAGGAAAAAGCCTTTACTACGGTACATCTGTTAAAGGAAGTAAATGGCATTAATGCACAAATGCTGCAAACCATCGACCGCAATGAAATCACTTCGCTGTACGATGAAGAAGTAACCATTTATAATGAGCAAGATGTTATCATCTACGACAGTGGTAATACGCCGGTGCCGGTTTCAACCGATTTTATCAGGAAAGTACGGGATGGAAAAACCTACGAGTTGCGAAATGGCCAGAAAGAAATACTGGCCATCAGGTATGCTGGAGGCGAGGATCAACTGGTAGTCGTAATTTCCGCCGTGGATAAATATGGTTTCAGTAAAGTTGAAATTCTTACCAATATCCTCATTGTCGGATGGATTATCAGTGTAGGACTGGTATTCATTGCCGGATGGTTTTTTTCTGGGAATGCTATGAAACCGGTGGCAACCATTGTAAAACAAGTAAAAGATATTACAGCTTCTAATCTTTCGGCCAGGTTAATTACCAACAACAGCCAGGACGAACTTACGCAGCTGGCCCGTACCTTTAATGAAATGTTAGCCCGCCTGGATGAAGCGTTTGCGGCACAGAAAATATTTGTCTCGCATGCCTCTCATGAACTCCGCACGCCTCTGGCTATTTTAACCAGCCAGCTGGAAGTAGAACTGATGGAAGATAAACTTTCAGAGAAATACCGGAAAAAATTTGAATCTATTCTGGAAGAAATACAAAGTATGAGCCAGCTTACCAACGGCCTGCTGGAACTGGCCAGAGCTAATTCTGATGCCAAAGCCATTTCATTTGAAATGATACGCATTGATGAAATTCTCTGGCAGGCACAAACCGAACTTTCGAAAAAGAAACCAGAGTACCAGATCTCCATTGATTTTCAGGAGCAGCCTGAAGATGAACAGGCATTAATAGTGTCAGGAAATGAATCGCTGTTGAAACGGGCGCTGATGAACCTGATGGAAAACGGATGCAAATTCTCCGAAAATAAACAGGTGCGTATCCTGCTGCATATCAAACCCCGGACCATTTCTATCCGCTTTGAAGATGAAGGTGTAGGGATAGACCGGGAAGACATCAGCCATATTTTTGAACCTTTCTACCGTTCCGAACGCACCCGCCATGTATACGGGCATGGAATAGGTCTGGCCTTAACGCTTAAAGTTATTGAATTACATGGTGGTAATTTGTATGTAAACTCCGAGCTAGGCAAAGGCACTATTATGACTGTAGAACTTCCCAACTTGCTGGAACAGTGAGCAGCCAAGAGGTGTGATATAAACAATTTGCGGTAATTGATCGGGGTTGATTTAGCATACAAACAAAACAAGGAATAATAGAATAGATTAAGCTCTATTCACTATTCCTTGTTTAATAGATATTGTTATTGCTAACAAATTTGGCCAGTACCAAATAGCCTATCCCAACTGGCCAAAGACCATTTTACGATGACCTGTAGGCCATTTCGTATACAGATTTTGCATGAGGACCCATAAACACCCTGGCATATATCCTGATAATGGAGAGCCCATCCAGAATAAAGCTTAAGGCTACAAAAAATGCCAGCAGAGCCTGGTCTTCATGAATGTGGCTGAATAATAAATCTTCTCCGATAAAGGCTGGAGTAATAGGAAAGCCAGATACGCCCAAGCAGGCCAACAGAAATACCACAGCAAGCTTAGGATAGATACGGGAATATCCATGAAACTGATTTAAATCGATGCTTTCCTCATATAAGCGCAGCCTGTTCAAACATATAAATCCTATAATTCCGCTGATAACAATGCCGCTCAGGTAAAATAAAGTTTGATCGTATTTAAAATGTTCGTTAAATGAAATAGCCAGGGCGATCCAGAAATGGTTCATGATTACCAGTATCCAGCTCATCTGTACGTTTCTTCTTTCGGTGAAAGATTTAAACACCATAATCAAACCCATAAAAGAGAATATAACTGGTAACACTGCATGGATTTGTGCCGGAATAAACTCTTCATAGAACAAACTTATAAGCCCAAGCAAATATACTGGCACAAAGAAACGAAGCGCCCCGTTCACTGATAAAAAGCCTAGTTTATTACCTGCCCACTTAAGCGGATTCCACAAAAAGCGATACATAATAGAATCCAGGTTCCACTCTTTCAGACACAGGATGTAGAGAGAATTTTCAAGCTTCTTAGGTAAGGAATCCTCAAAGGTATGTTGTCTGGGTGTATAATTGTAAAACTGTTCACGAATCAGGTAACTCACCACAGAAGGAGAAACCAGCAACTGATACGTTCTTAAAAAGGCATTTCCGGCAAAGTGAATCAAGGCAAGGGTAGTAAAGCCGGCAGCTACTTCAATAAATATCAATCCGATCTGGGCAATAGAAGCATAGGCGATCTGGCTTTTTACGGAAGATTGTACCCTGGCAATACCAGTTGTAACAATAGCTGTAGCCAGCCCTAAAACACCTATTAATATCCGTACAGAAATCTGCTGTTCCCAGAAAGGAAATGTTCTTAATAACAGAAATACTCCCAAATGCACCGATAAGGAACCGTAAAATATAGCACTGGATGGTGTAGGTCCTTCCATAGCCCTGGGCAACCAGGAAGAGAAAGGCAATTGGGCAGATTTAGCAGCAGCCGATATCAGAATCATTACTGAAATAAATATTCCAACCAGGCTGTGGCTTTCCAAATGTGTATGCACCAGCTCATAGTTAGCGAGTTTGGCAAACGTAATATTTTCGTGCCATAAATGATGGCTCATCCACATGGCCAGAATCAACCCCACATCTCCAAGCCGGTAAATAGAAAATACCTTTACGGCATTTTTTACTGGTAAATAACGGTCTTTATAAAAAGCAATTAGCAGGAATGAAGAAACACCCAGAATTTCCCAGCCTACAAACAATGTTTCCAGATTGCCTGAAAAAACCACCATATTGTAGCCCAGGTAGAAAAAAAGAATAGTGTTAAAGAAACGTTTGTACCCATGTTCCCGGTGAAGATAATACCGGCTGTAAACCGTTACCAGAAAAGTGAGAAAAGCACCTACAAAGAGATATACTGCACTTATTTTATCAAACTGGAAGGCCAGAAAGAATTCATAGCCACTGGTCTGGAAGAGGACCAGATCCTTCATATTGATCACCGGCTGGTTTCCGATCAACCACAAGAACATAAAGGAAAGAAAGCTGAGTAAGTGAAGCCCAACCGTTAGATAGGCCGCCCAGGATATAGTATTTTCCTTTCGCCGGGGTATCAATAAACTGATAATGAAGCCAATGAGCGGAATGAATCTGATCAGAAATAAAAGAAAGAGCGTCATATAAAAATGAGATGACAGATAAAAATATTAATTGGTAAAATGCATCATCTGAAGCATATTCCCTCAGAGAAAGTATGGTTTATGAAAGTAAATAAACTGGTAAATTGTCCTGTTGCACTTCAATAATCGGTGTTATATCAGCTACAGCCTCCAGTTTTTGAGTAATGGGCTGGTAAGGTGTAAAGTTTCCTTCTCTAAATACATAGAACTCCCGTGTTTCCGGATGTACGGCTACCAGATGCACCCACTCATTAATAAACCACTCATAGGTTTCCGGTGATTTTTGAATAGTTTTTAATACCACATCCGGAAAATGTTCTACGATGATCATCAGGCGGACCGGATCATGTACCTCTATCATCTGGCTGGGAAGCCCTGGCCGTAAATCTCCATCTATCCCATTAGCCACACCAAAAAGTCCCATTACATTATGCGGAAGTTTGGTGCCAGCACCCAGCTTATGATTATCTACCCTGGAGAAGAAATATTCCAGGTTGATACCACCGCAAACCGGAGCAGCGGCTTTCAGGATATTGAACAAATATTTGCCTTCCGGGTCTACCTGGTAATCAAATGAGTTCATAAACGAACGCCTGTCTAAAAATAAGCCTTTAGATAATTCCCGCTTGCCTACAATACATAAGGCATTGGTAGCATGGTTTAATTCCGGGCGGGGTTCGAACAGAGAAACAGATCTTCTTTTTACTTTATTATGAATATAGGCCGGGCTCTCTTTCGAATTGATAGACTCAAAACGCCTGGACCTTTCTTTCGCATTATGATCCAGCGCCTTATTAAATACCGTTTCGTTTTTTCGGTGAATTTCCTGATTCTTCGAAGAAAGAGAATTTTCATCATAGAAAGCTACTTCGTCACGGGTAGTATCATGTAAGCCTCCCAAAAACTGAATTTCTGCCGGGATCTCCATTCCTCTGGAACGCAATATCGCTCTTACTTCCGGATGGTTGGCCATATAACAAATCACTCTCGCATTCACCGAACCTGGCCTTCCAGAGCAAGCGCCGCAATCATATGCCGCATAATGAGGATTATTGATACTGCTGGAACCATGTCCGATCACATAAATAACAGGAGCAAAATCTTTTACCAGACCGATGCTTTTCAAAAGATTTTCTACCCGGATCGCCATCTCCTCTACTGTAAAGCCGATCTGCAACTCATTTTCCCGGTGGCTGGCATCTTTGTTCTCAATGGTAAGCAGCGAATATTTGTCCATGTGCCTAAAGGAAGAAGCTGTAGCCGGATTCATAGACGGCCGGAAAATATTCAGGAATAACTTGAAGGCAGACCAGAAGCCCAGTGTCTGGGTAATAAGCAATCCCCTGAACAGAGAATGAGTATGTTTGGTAAAATGGACGTCTTTCTGCCGTTTTCCTTTGGTGCCGGCTTCCTTGATCAGGTATTTGGGTGTAACTGGTGCCGGGCATAGTTTGGTATAGGTTTTTCCATGTTCGGGCTGAAAGAAAAATTCCACCCCAAAGAAACCTGGTGTACCAAATGTTTCGCAAGCGGGATCAAACTTTTCCAGGTACCGCCGGAAAGAGCATTCCCTATCATCGATACAAAACATGGCCTGGAAACTTTTGGGAGATATATTTTTGTGTGTTTGTTTTTGCAAACCTATACCGGCAAGTACCTGGTCATAATAGCTCCATTCAAAGGCTTCCTGCCAGATAGCGATAGCTTCATCATAGCTCGTGAAAGGAACAGGGGCAAACAGATCGGTGGGGTGAGTTATCAAACGGCTACGCAATGGTTTCCAATCGTTTCCAAACTGAAAATCAAGGGCATCTATCTCCAGTAAAAGCTCAAATACAATTAAGTCGTGCAGGGATATTTTTCTAGGATCAACCAGGGTTTGCGGCTGGTCTTCGATGGCCGAAACCATCCCTGACCATCCCTGGTGGGCAAATTGCTGGTCGTATAGATATTGTGTGTAGAGTGTTTCATCGCCTACGACCATTTCCAGCAGGGAATCGATGGCACATTCATCATTCAGCAACATTTTTTTAGCGCGGTCTTTTCTAAAAAAGCTCGTAAAACTGTTGCGCTCCATTTCTTTCAGAGAAGCCAGAAATCCATTCTGCCATACCGGAAAGTTCCACATGGCGATTCCCTGATCCAGATAACTGCACAAAATCCTAAACAAAATGGGATGTACCAGAGAATCCAGGTCAATTTTATAATACTTTTTCCAGTTGGCCCTTAAAAAACCTATTCTTGGACTATCAGAAGCATTGTACTTCCAGGTGAGCAATTTTTCCTTCCATTCCTTTGCTTGTTTCGTTCCTTTTCTCTGCTCAATCACTTTTTCCAGAATATCTTCCCGGATACGGCCCGACTGGTAAAATTCACGGTATTCATCGATTGTAAGGGAAACTTTATAACCGAATATGGTAGATGCCTCATGAATAGCCTGGTGAAACGGCTTATGCTGAAAAGCATGCAGCGTATTATGGTGGATAAAATCTTTTAAAGGCGCCTGTGCCGGCAGATAATGTTTGAGATCGTGGATTACATCATGAGCATTGAATAAAGTATTTGTAGATTTTTGTTCGGCAAGCAACTCGTGCTCATGTATAAGAGAAGGTACTGTTTTCATGAGGGATAGTAAAAAATACTGTTTAAAAACCTATGTACAGTTTTAAACTTTATCTCAAAGATGGCTTCCTGCAATTAAAAGCGTATTAAACCCAGATTAAAAAGCAATTAAAAATGTAGTAAAGGTTGTTTTTTGAGAGATTATTAAGTTTAAAAAATACAATTTTCAGGAAATCTTATTTGCCCATTTCGCTTCTATACAAATTTACTAAAGGTTACTTCTCCCATACCAGTATGTCTCCTAGTTTATTTCAAGTATAAAGACGCCCAAAAAGGTAGTAGCTGTATTTAATTTATCTCAACACTTTTGCAGGAAATATGATGCCACAAGTTGATCCGGATTTCATCTTTTTCGCTGCCCATCATTTTTTAATCCCCTTTTAATCTCACTTTAATTCCCTTTTAATTGGAGCATGCCAACTTTGGTATCGTGAATTTTATAAAACAATTGATTCCACACCTATACCGAAGAAAAATTACGCTATCCTTTTAACAGATTTTTTATGAAAAACAGCACATCCCATATACCTGCTGACGGCCTGGAGGGCCTCCGCCAGAACTGGAAGCAGGATATGATTTCAGGCTTTCTCGTATTTTTAATTGCTTTACCCCTGTGTTTGGGCATAGCCCTGGCCAGTGGTTTCCCACCCATTGGGGGCATTTTTACAGCCATTATTGGCGGGTTGATTGTAGGACCTATTTGTGGCTCCAGACTAACCATTAAAGGGCCAGCCGCAGGTTTAATTGCTATTGCCGTAGGTTCTGTGGAAGCCTTAGGCAGTGGAGATGCGATGGCAGGTTACCGTTTAACCCTGGCTGTCATTGTAGTTGCCAGCATTATTCAAATCATATTTGGGCTTATTAAAGCCGGTAAGCTTAACGACTTTTTTCCGGCGGCTGCTGTGCATGGGATGCTGGCTGCTATTGGTATTATCATCATTGCCAAACAGATACACTCTATATTTGGCGTAAAACCTGAGGCAAAAGAACCCCTGGCATTGCTTGCTGAAATTCCGAAAACTATTGTAAATATGAATCCCGAGATTGCCATTATTGGACTGGTAAGCTTAGGTATATTGATTGTTCTGCCGCTGATTAAAAACAAATATGTAAAAATGATTCCGGCGCCCATGCTGGTTATTCTGGTAGCGATTCCATTGGGTCATTTATTTGACTTAGAACATGAGCACAAATACCTGTTCCTGGACGGACATGAATACACCCTGGGACCAAAATTCCTGGTTACCCTGCCTGCCAGTATCATGGATGGTGTCACTTTCCCGGATTTCTCCAAACTACTTACTTTCGAATCGATCAAATATATTTTGATGTTTGCATTGGTGGGAAGTATTGAATCTCTGCTGACAGTAAAAGCCATTGATGGACTCGATCCGTATAAAAGAAAATCAAACTACAATAAAGACCTGGTAGCCGTGGGTATTGGAAACACCCTTGCGGGATTGATCGGTGGTTTGCCTATGATCTCTGAAGTAGTTCGTTCTTCGGCCAACGTAAATAATGGCGCTCAAACCCGCTGGGCTAACTTCTTCCATGGGGCATTCCTGCTGATATTTGTAGCCTTTGCTCCGTTCCTGATTCACCAGATTCCATTAGCTGCTCTGGCTGCAATGCTGGTATTCACCGGGTATCGCCTGGCTTCGCCCCGTCAGTTTACTTCTACCTTCAAAATTGGTAAAGAACAACTGGTAATCTTTGTTGTAACGGTTATTACTACCCTGGCTACTGACTTGCTGGTAGGTATTGCCGCCGGTATTGTTACCAAATTTATTATTCATATCATTTCCGGTGCCCCTGTTAAGCACTTGTTCAAAGCGAGTGTAGATGTTCGGGAAAATGGTAAAGACACCATTGAGCTGTTTGTAAAAAACTCTGCCCTGTTCTCTAACTATTTAGGATTTAAAAAATACCTGGATAAACTTCCTCATGGCAAACATGTGGTACTTGATTTTGCCGGCACCCGCATGATCGACCATACCTTTATGGAAAACCTGCACCATTTCGAGCATGATTATCAATTAAGTGGAGGCACCGTAGAAATCAGAGGGATGGATAAACACAAACCGGTTTCGGCACATCCAATGGCCGCCAGAAGAATTTCTGCGATTGAATCGGTAGGCATCGTTCTCAACAAAAGACAGGTAGCCATCGAGAAAGCTGCTATGCAAATTGGAGCTACGTTCGATCCATCTAAAGAATCATCTGTAGCTATTTTCCGCCAGTTTCCATTGTTTACAGGTGCCAAAATCCGTTACCGCGAAAATACTGTAACCAAACTGGTAGATGAGGTAAAAATAGAAGTGACGGATGTGGCCGGCACCCAGCTTACCCATTTGTCTGAGAAAAATCTGGAAGAAACTGTCATGCTGATTTCAAAATTACCAGTACGGTTGCCAGACTTTATTCTGGAGAAAGAATATATTTTTGATGCCTTTACAGAACTTGCCGGATACAAGGATATTGACTTCAAGGATCACCCCAGATTCTCTTCCCATTATTTACTTAAAGGAAAAGAAGAAGCCAGAGTAAGAACTGTATTTGACAGCAACCTGATTTCTCTCCTGGAAAGTAATCTGCAATATTATATTGAATGCAAAAATAATGTATTACTGGTACACAGCGACAGACAAGTCCTGGATGCAAGTCGGTACAAAGAGATGATCTCCTTCAGCCAGCAACTTATCGAAAGTTTGCTGAAACTCAAATTATCTGCACAGCAATAAAGTAAAAGGGGTAATGCTAAACATTACCCCTTTTTTTTCACAAGTCTATTACTTCCATTATATTGGCCGGGTTAACTTTTACCCAGTATATTTCCATGAAAAAACTGATTATTATTTTCGTATGGCTGCAAGGCGTAGTGCTGCCAGCCATCGGACAAACACTGCCTGACAGCAGTAATGTAAAATTACCTAAACCAGCGCCGGATAAAAATGAATTAAAGTACAATCTGAACGAAAGCGGTTCTCACTATTTTAAAGTTACTTTTCTTAACCAGACATGGCTGCGCTATAACCAGAGTAATCCGGGTACTACCGTGATGGGCGAACCGGCCAGTGAAACATTTGACATTGGATTACGCCGCACCAGGATACAGCTATATGGACAGATTACAGACCGGGCCTTTATCTATTTTCAATTCGGCCAGAACAATTTTAACTTTCTGAGCCAGAATGCAGGGAACCGGAAATTACAAGCTTTTTTCCATGATGCATTAACAGAATATACTGTATTTAAAGGCAAGAATTACCTGAAACTGGGAGGTGGCTTAACTATTACCAATGGCCTTTCCAGGTTTAGCCAGCCCAGCATCGGAAGTATTCTGACCATGGATGTACCGGTATTTGCCCAGGCCACTGTAGACCAGACAGATGAATTCTCCAGAAAACTGAGCGTATTTGCCCGGGGGCAGGTAGGAAAGCTCGATTATCGGCTAGCCATAAGCGATCCTTTTCCAATCACCACCAACGGAACCACCCCACCAGCCATTTCTGCCAATTCCAGTTTTGCCCAGAGAGGTCATCACAAGCAGTATCAGGGATTTTTTACCTGGCAATTTCTGGATAAAGAAGCCCATACTACACCTTATATGACCGGAACTTATCTGGGTGCCAAGAAAGTATTCAATCTGGAAGCCGGATTTATTACACAAGCAAAAGCCATGTGGCATATATCAGAAGGGATTGATACTGTGTATACTGCCATGAATTTGTGGTCGGTAGCAGCTTTTCTGGATACTCCTTTAAACACAGACAAAGGTACGGCGCTTTCAGCCTATGCCGGTTATTTTAATTATGATTTTGGTCCGGGCTACATCCGCTATAATGGAAGTATGAATCCGGCGAATGGTACTAGTCTGCCCATTTCCGGCATAGCCAATACACAAGGCAATGCTTTTCCAATGTTTGGAACTGGCAGCATTGTATACAGCCAGCTGGGGTATTTGTTTCCCAAGGATATGTTAGGTGAAGGAAATGGCACTTTGCAGCCCTATGCTTCGCTGATGTATGCCGACTTTGAACGCTTAGCTGATCCGATGGCTGTATTTAACATAGGCATTAACTGGCTGATGAAAGGGCATACGAGTAAGTTTTCACTGGATTATCAGAACCGTCCGGTGTACAACGCCGATGCGAGTGGGGCTACTGTAAGCTCCGCCCGAAGAGGAAGTGTCGTTTTACAATACCAGATATTTATTTAGAGATTGTATAAGGTAAAAAGGTTAATCTTCATACTTATTTTAATTTCAGTCAAGCCATAGATCTTATTTATGGCTTGATTTTTCTCCGGATATACACTATCACATTACATACTATAAGTTCAGCGTAAAACCATTATCTGTAAGTGAATCTTTAAAGCTCACCCAAAGCCCAAAACAATTCTGGAAGAACAGCTTTTTTGTACGTGCTACAGAATACCCTGTTTTAAACATTCTTACACTATTATTCTTCGTTTATTTTAATACATCAACTGTAACCATGGCCAAAATTCCTCCTTTTCATTCCATCATGCAGAAGATCTACCATGATGACACCAACTGTCCGGATGCCCGTACAATTCAGGTGAATCATAAAAGACAGGGAACGGCAGGCAAACAGAAATGCCTTTTTTGCCAGAGGCTCAATGTAAAAGCTGATATGATACAGGAAGTACGCCAGTAAGAGTTAAAGAAAGTTGTTCTCTTATTTTTTGACAGGAATAATATAGTATTCCTCATGAATAAAACGCATATCTTCTGCTAATCCCAATGTAAGGGCATGAAAGCCGATTACCTCTATTTAGGAGACAAGTACACCTTAGCAGAACTGAAACACCAGCCCTGCCTGGCCATAGGGGTATCCAACGGAAAATGTATCCGTGGAAAAAACGGAAGTATGCTGGTACAATTCAAATTTGGAATTATATGTGTAGTAATCGGAAGGCCGCTCAGAAAAACAGAAGGATAAAGGCTGATTTTTTAGCAAACATACAGGCATTTAACAGCTATTTCCTATATTGGATATCTATTGACTACTTTAGTTTACATCTACAATCCGCTCAGGTGCCATGTCCTGCCGACTTCCTTTTTTCCGAGCATTCTTACTTGCATTATGCATTTTAAGCTTGTTGAGCCTGTCTTATAGTTGCCGGAAATCAGATACAAACTGGCCGGAATACAACGGCGATGGGCAAAAAAGCCATCATTCACCTCTGGATCAGATTACGCCAGCCAATGTAGCACAATTACAGGTAGCCTGGGCCTATGCTTCGGGAGGCGCCGATACAGTGGGCAACCGCACCCAGATTCAGTGTAACCCCATTATTATAGAAGGCATTTTATATGGCGTTTCGGCCAATACACAGGCTTTTGCATTAAATGCTGCGACCGGCAAAGAAATCTGGAAAACAAATATAGCCAATACCGAAGGTACGACCAGCCGGGGACTTACTTACTGGACAGATGGTACAGACAAGCGTATTTTCTTTGGAGCCGGAGATGGATTATATGCATTGGATGCCACAAGCGGAGCAGTTATTCCCTCGTTTGGGCAGGCTGGGCGCATTCAACTGAAAGAAGGTATCGAACGGCCGGGGCAGACAATTATGTGCGGGCAAATACCCCAGGTACGATTTACAAAGATTTAATTATTATAGGAACCAGGGTATCGGAAAGTGAAACAGCTTTGCTTGGCGACATACGGGCCTATCAGGTGCGGACCGGTAATCTGGTGTGGACATTTCATACCATTCCAGATGAAGGCGAATTTGGCTACGATACCTGGAAACCAGCTAATCCACGGCAACGCTTAGGTGGTGCCAATACCTGGGCAGGAATGGCCATTGACCGGGAAAGGGGATTATATATGCGCCTACTGGTTCGGCGGCATACGATTTTTACGGAGGCAACCGCATCGGCGACAATTTATTTGCCAATTGCTTACTGGCCCTGGATGCCAGTACCGGCAAGCGGCTCTGGCATTTCCAGTTTGTACACCACGACATCTGGGACCGTGATCCGCCTGCGCCACCAAATTTACTCACCGTAACTCATGAAGGAAAACGCATAGACGCTGTAGCTCAGATCACCAAACAAGGCCATGTATTTGTGTTCGACCGGATGAGTGGAAAACCTTTGTTTCCGGTAGAAGAAAAAGCTTTTCCTACCGATGCTATTGCTGGCGAGCAACCCAGCCGGACACAACCTATTCCCCTCAAACCAGCTCCGTTTACAAAACAAACTTTTACTGAGCAAGATATAAATCCCTGGGCGGCTGATAAACCAGCGATTGCAGAAATGCTGCGCAAAGCCCGGACCGGCAGTCCTTACATTCCGCTTACCGGAGAAACGACTATTTTCTTCCCGGGAACCGACGGAGGTGCTCAATGGGGCGGAGCCGCAACTGATCCGGAAGGAACTATATATATTCCTGCCAAACAAAATCCGGTTTATTCAAGCTTAGTGCTGCGGGAAACGCTTGCCTCAACATTGCCGGTAACCAATGCACAATTATATCAATCTAATTGTGGCGCCTGCCATGGTGCTGATAGGCGGGGTAATCATGATGGTTCGTATCCTTCCTTGCTGGAGATTGAAAAGCGGCTTTCGGTTGAAAATATTCACCAGATACTGCTAAAAGGCCAGGGTATGATGCCTTCTTTTTCGCACTTGCCGGAAGCGGAACGCAAGGCTATTGTGGATTTTCTGCTGAACAAAGAGACATCCGAACCTACTTTACAAGTTCAGCAAGGCGAAGTTCCTTATCAGCATACCGGCTATAACCGCTGGTACGACAGTAAAGGGTATCCGGTAAGTACGCCTCCCTGGGGCACCCTCACGGCTATTGACCTGAATACTGGCGAACACAAATGGCAAGTGCCTTTGGGAGAATACGCAGAGCTGACCCAACAAGGTATCCCTCCTACCGGAACCGATAATTATGGGGGTCCACTGGTAACCGGAAGCGGCCTGCTGTTTATTGCCGCCAGCAAAGACGGAAAATTCCGGGCTATTGACAAACAGACCGGAAAAACCCTCTGGCAAACTACCTTACCTGCCGCCGGTTATGCCTCGCCAGCTACTTATTCGGTAAATGGCAAACAGTTTATTGTAATCGCCTGTGGTGGCGGAAAACTCAAATCCAAATCCGGCGACCTATATGTAGCGTTTGCGCTGGAGAGTGAATAGAAGATATTTTATGGGTATCAAATAGGTAACAGGGAGTAATCATAGCCAGGCGCAGATGAGTAAATCTGTTTGTACTTATTATTCTGTGCTTTAGTTGGTATAATCTTCGTATGTTAAACCAAAGCACCCGGATAATAAAGTTGCATCTGTTTGACAGGAATTAAGTTTTCCTATCGAAGCAATGTAATACTCTGCAGATCCTTGCGGATATAACCGTATTTGAAAGTAAGTGGCTGTAGCTTCGGTGGTAAGGTTGGTGCTGCTTGTCATCAGGTTTTTTACCTGTACCGGAACCAGGGTAATTCTACCCATCTCAGGTAGCATATCCCATTTCCCGAACCGCAGGCCGAATACCCCAAAAAATATTCTTATCCTTCGCCTGGTAAAATCAATTTCGAGGCCTTCAGTTAGTGTAAGCGCAAAAACACCCAGCACAATCAGTAAAAGCCCCAACAGGATTATCTTTGTTAAAACCACTATACCCACGATAATTAAAGCGATAGCTGGTATTAATGCATTAGCAAAGGTGGGCTTTGTTTTGCGCACATATACAGAAGAAGGATTCATAAGCAAGTTTTGCCTTTATGGATAATTAATAGCAACAGTAACTATTGGTACACTTTTCAAAGTATGGCTGTGTATAACATACCAAACCTGCAAGCCCTGCAATTTTAACATTTTAAACCATTTCAAGATTTAACTGTACTCATTTGAGATATTTTTTTATATTGTGTAGCTAATATTTCAGAAATGAGCGCCACCAGAAAAATCCTGCCATTACTCATATTTTGGCTGACCATCAGCGTTTGTGGTCTGGCACAAAACAAATCCGATTTTGTAGTTAATAAAGGAGAAGTCGTGATCCAGATGATTCCTCTAGAGGAGCGGTACCGCTTTCCTCAATTTGAGCCTGGAGAAGTATATTTCCGCAATAATACTTTTATTAAGGCTACACTTAATTATAATCTACTGTACGGAGAAATGCAATTTATCAATCATCAGGGAGATACTCTTGCTTTAAAAGGAGAATACAGAACAAAGCTTATTACTATTGGCAAACACGTATTCTTTTATGCTTATAAAACAGGGTATCTGGAAGTAGTGTCAAGCTATCCACAGGTAAAGTTAGCTAAGAAACAAACTATGGAATTAACCGGAAGTGAAGTGCCTCTAAAAAGCTATTCTATGGATGCACCCCTTATAACCGGCCTTGAAAGTTATGGAAGCCCCGGCTCTGTACTAAAAGGCGAAGACTGGAATTTACTGGAACTTTATACCCAGAAAGCGCCCGGAGATTTATATTTTGAGAAAAAGACAACGTATATCATTATAGATAAAAACGACCGTTTTTATGAAGTTACTAAAGCTACGGTGTTGAAATTATTTCCTAAACATAAAAAAGCCATTGATGCCTACATCAATGAATATAATCCTGATTTTAACCTGAGAAATGATGTACAAGGGCTGCTTGCTTTTTGCAGTCAGTTAGATGCACAATAGAATGTATAGCAGGATATTGAGCAAAGAAAAAGTCAATATCCTGCCATACCTATATAGCTTTTGTGCCAGAGAACACATAATCAATCACTACTATCACTTTATATACATCTTAAAATCTCAATATCTGCCTGCAATCAGCTAATCTTTATAATTGGATCATTTAAATATATGAGTTCTATCAAAATAATATTGCCATTCCTCATAAACTGTCTGGCAACCAGCTATTATGTGCTTGCACAATCTACAAGCGATTTTATAATTAATGCAGGAGAAGTAGCCACTGAAATAATCCCATCTGAAGCCCAATACCGCTTTCCGCAGTTTGAGAAGGGAGAAGTGCATTTCCGGGACAATACCTTTATCAGAGCTACGCTCAATTATAATCTGCTGTACGGAGAGATGCAGTTTATCAACCATCAGGGAGATACTCTTGCTTTAACTGAAGATTATAAACTTAAACACATTACAGTGGGCAAGCATCTGTTTTTTTATGCCTATAAAGTAGGCTTTTTGGAAATACTATCAAGCTATTCACAGTTAAAATTAGCCAGGAAACTAAACCTGGAAATTAAAAAAAGCGCTGTTAAATTAGTAGGTGGTTCAGGTGGTACTTTTGCAGGTGGCCCTGGGAATAATATGAATGGTCCCGGTAAAGGCTCTTCCTATTCTTCTGGCTTTAGTTACAGGGAATTATATACCCGGAAAGCCCCCGGAGATTTACAACTGGCTAAAAAAGATACGTATTTTATTGTAGATAAGAATGACCGTTTTTACGAGGCTACTAAAGCTACCGTGATAAAATTATTTCCCAGGTACAAAAAAGCCATTAATGCCTACATCAAGGAATATAAGCCTGATTTTAACCATAGAAATGATATGCAAGGACTTCTGGCTTTTTGCAGTCAGTTAAGTGCAAAATAAAAAGCCTCTCCAACGGATGAGGCCTTTTACACTTTACAAAATACACTTAGCATTTTGTATGCATATATCTTCCATCAGCCGAAAAGGAAACCTTTAACAGATTTAGACCATTTTCATTTTTTACTAATTTTTGTATTCAAAATTTTGGGTGTTTCTTAAATGGAGTGTATATCAAAAAAAGTTTAATTAAATTTTAATCCAACCCCTTCATTATTTAATCCTATTTTAATACCTCTTCCCTCAAAAGCGGGTAACTTTCCTGTGATAGTAGAATCTATTCTATGTCAAATCATCAACAATGAACCAGCCAGCTGGCCTGGTTCATTCACAAAGAACCTCAGCTCTGCTGAGGCTTTTTGTTTTATGATTAACACAAATTGTGCGTTCTTTTACACGTCAAGATCCTATTGTTATTGTGCTCCCATTCTTTGGTAGTGACCCCGGAGAGATTCGAACTCTCGACCCGCTGATTAAGAGTCAGCTGCTCTACCAACTGAGCTACGAAGTCATATATAGTAATAAAGAGGATAAGAAAACTTAATATTACAATTTAAGCAAGTTTTTAATCTATTTAATCTCATTTCTAAGTGTTCTACTTTATCACTTCTTTGTCCGTAAAGCAAAAAAGCCTTAATTCTTTTAGATTAAGGCTATGATTGTTCCTCTGACCGGACTCGAACCGGCACTCCCTTTTGGGTTAGCATGACTCCAGGGATAATGTGCTTCCCTTGCTAGTTGGGTCACCGCTCCGCCAAAGCGAAGCCGCTATAGGTGCTTCCGCAACCCCGAGTCTGCGACAGGCGATATCAGGCTTTTTTCCCCGCTCTTCCAGGATTGAGCTACAGAGGCGAATAGGTGAATGAGTGATTGGGTGATGGAGTGAGTGAAAATTTAGTGTATAACCTGAGAATTGACTCCTATACTTTCAACATCTTAATCCTGACAATCCTAGAATTTGATATATCCAGGTTCCAGACGATCACTCATTCGCTTAATCACCATTTATATAGGGTAACAAGCCAAATGTCTATGTTGCTCTATCCGCTGAGCTATTCCGGCATACGTTAAAATGAGAGCCGGAAGCGGGACTCGAACCCGCGACCTACCGATTAAAAGTCGAAGTAAGACAATTGTACGACACCTATTTTATTTGTTGTATGCCCGGAGGGACTTGAACCCCCGACCCCCTGCTTAAAAGGCAGGTGCTACCACCAACTGAGCTACGGGCACAAAACTTCTGTTGTTTGCCCATAGTACCCAGCTGGATGGCTGCTACAGACAATATTTACGTTTCTTATCTTCCTTTTTCATAAATGTGACAGTAAATTGTTGAATATCTTGATAAAGAAGGAGTAACAGGCAACCTGAGGTTCGGGGCAGCGCTTGCCGGGAGTCGAACCCGGATACCTTTGCTGCACAGTGGCAGCTATGATATTCCTCCCCTAATGGCAGCGAAGTATCTCAATGTTTACGACATCCTTCTGTATGGTATATGCGCTGTTAATTACGCTTTGTTATACCAGTTCTTTTTTATTATAAGTACGGTCTCCGGGTTTCAAATTCAGATCTCTGATGTCTTTTACCCACTCTAATTTTAAATAAGGCAGGGAGGCCTGAATAGAATCATATTTTCTGAACTGTTTCCTTTCTGTTGCAAATAGCCTGTTCTCTGTTTTCTTATCAATGTCAATGGGAGCTTTATCATAGGGAAAAAAATCGAAAAATATCACATTCCATTCACCATATCTGGATAGAAGCACCAATTCTGCCGGGCACTCGAATTCTATGGTTTGTATGCCAAATTCTATTTGCATGTCACTCAACAAACACCTTGCATCTACTAAAGTGGGAGCCTTTTCATATGTTGTGCAAGAATGCCATGCCCATACAGGCGCATGATTATTACAAGATATGTTCCTTGTCTCCATTTGTTTCGCCATCCATTGGTAAGCCGGCACGAAATTATTTTTGGGTGAATACTCATCCCAACGTATCTGAAGTATTCCTTTCGTTTTCAGTTCCTCTATTGCTTCTGTAGCCTGAAATGTCCAAAGTCTGTATTTCTTTTCTAACATTGGATTTATGTCGAGATCAAGTTGTTTCTGGTTGGTAAACATACTGGTTTATGTTTGAGAGTTTATTGTTTATGTTGCCAGCAACATAAAGTAAACACCGTTTACAACATTTTTCTGAGAATTTAATGAGTGGTTGAGTAAGTCAGCGTATATTATTCACTCAATCACTCATTCACCATTTTAAAAGGGCTACAAGCGCACAGCGTACATATTCGGCGTTCTACCATTGAACTAACTTTGACCTTCATCAAAGCGTGGGAATCGAACCCACAACCTCCGGCGTGGATGGCGAAGTAACGCTGTTCTACGGCACCTTATAGTAATTGTTAGAGGTAAAAGCTACAAGTCTATTGGCTCACCTTGCATAACCACCAGGCCAGATTTGGGAAAGCCAGATACAGGAATCGAACCTGTACCTTCCAATAAAAGTCGAAGCAGGACTTATATACGACACTCTAAGTTGTTACTTATTAGACCTATAATTTTTGGGGTTACAAGCAGAAAGCCTTCTTTTCATTGCTCTACCTACTAAGCTACTCCCGACTTTTGCCTGGAGGCAGGATTCGAACCTGCGACCCATGAATGAGTATAGCGAAGTATTGCTTTCCTACGACACCCATTATATTTTAATTAATTCACTTTATTTCATACGCATCTTCTGTATAAATTTTTCCAATATACCTATGGCCCTCTTTATCTTGAATGGTACACTGGCAAGTAAGCAACCGTAGGGCTCGGTATTTTTGAGAAACATATATATCAAATACGGCTTCCGTAATAAAATCCTTTTCAAATCCGGTACTTTCCAGGGTTTTGATAATGATTTCCCGCATTTTGGGAAGATAATACAACATAGGAAGGACTTGCAATTCAATCGGCTTCACTTCTTCTCTAAAAATATCAATCTCAACATCCCGGATGCCTTTACTATTGGCCATCAGAATTATCCAGTCTGCCATAAATCCTTTATCATAATAACACATAGCGCTAAAATAGCTTTGTGTCAGAATATTAGGAAGACCATTTAGATTTCTCCGCTTTGCCATATTCAGTTATTTTATAAAACAGAGCAACAAGCAGATAGCGTGTTTTCAAAGTTAAAGTTTGCGAAGGAACGCTATCCTACGGCATCTGTTAAGCTTTTATCAGATAAAACAGAGAAGGGCGATGAGCGAAAAGTCTCTATATAGCGTGTCTACCATTCCACCATTCCGGTTAGTAACCGGAAGCAGGACTCGAACCTGCACGTTCTTGCGAACACTAGCACCCAAAGCGAAGAAATACTTTTCTACGGCACCTTCTCTGTTAGTTAAGAAATTACAAGTGTATGCTTTCAATGCTGGATACAACACTTTCTCCTTCTTCCAGGGCCACCATCATATCAAACAGTTTTTCACTCCACCCACCTATGGTCATCACACCTTTGTCAAACAATGTATTGCCATACCCTTTTAAATCTACACTGTAGGTAACTACATGCGGATTCATTTTACGGTAGTGCTGGAATAATTTATTAAAATCATTTCCTACCCGGCGTTTATGATCATACCAGTTACATTTGCTACCCACCTGGCAGTCGGAGAAAATAACGATACGGTCTACCATTTTTTTAGTGTCTATTAACTGCTCCATCATATCGAAAATACCTTGCTCTGTAGAGGCTCCACATTTTTTTGCAGCTGTATTCACAATGGCAAAGTTTTCAAAAACATTTTTATTCCGCTGTAGCTCAGGTGTAATAAGTCTGTCGCCAAATAAGCCAACGATTGTGTTTTGTGCCCGCATCCAATACAATACAGCAAACAAGTTGGCTATATCAGCTGTGGTACGTTTGCTCATAGCAGATACTACAGACTTGCCTCCAGCATCTCCATACATGCTGCCCGAATTATCAGAAAGAATTAAGGTAATTCCATCAGCTACAGGAATATTATCAGACGCCATGATTACTGCCTTTTCAAGCGCCTGTAAAGCAGCCTGGATTCTGTTCTTTTCCTTTTCTGCATGAACCTGGCTTTTCAGTTCAGTTTCCAGCTCAGCATAGGCTGATAGGTAACGGAAAGGCAATTGTTTAGAAGTTTTTACCCGCGAACGGTCAGTAATCACCTGCAAAGCTGCCTGTACGGCCAGATCTGTTCCCTGTGTAGTAATGTTGCGAAGGTTGCGTAACAAAGCCATATAGCCTATCTTTCCACTCAACACCAGTTCTTCCCATTTTGCAGCCTTTTTCTCTTGTTTCTCCTTTTCTGAACCAAACGGCATTTGTCCTAACTTTGACAATTCTGTTTCCCAGGTATAAGGTACCGGTAAGGTATCGGCTACTAACTGATTAAATATTTCCTGTTGCGTTTCACTTTTAGCTTTTGGGTGAATTAAAAATAATGCATCTTTTAGCTTTACATGCGCATCACGGTTATATTTAGCTAACTGATAGGCATCAAATTTATTAAAACTGCCTGCTAAGCCTTTCTGTATCTGTTTGGAAAGTTTGTTAAGTTTTTTAACTCCTTTTCTTTCATTGGACAACTCATAATACGCCAGCAGTTCTGTGATTTCATCTGCCCGTTGCACAATACGCTCCACAGTACGGCTTACCAGATTATCACCTTTATGCACCTTTGCCAATTCGGTTACTAGTACCAATGGAACAGTTCGCAGGTACATTTCTTCACGGGTATATATAGCAAGCTTTGCTACAAAAACAGGATCAACCAATGGCACAAGATTCTTGATCCGGACCAGACGGTCATCAGCCTTTTCATAGTAAGAATTATCCAGCATGGTGCTTACTACCGTTGTATACAATTCCAAAGCAGGCGTAAGTATATAAGCTTTTCCGCCCATGTAGTTCACTGTTTCATTTGCCTTACTAAAAAGTGTATTAAATTTCATGATCGTAGTGTTTACTTGTGCTTTTGTTTCATTTGATGATTCAAAGTTGCAAGCCCAGTGCGCAGTCTTTTTGCGCAGTAAAAACTTTTTTTTATTTTTCTTAAAAATATTTTCAGAAGCCACCTAAAGCATGATTGTGTAGCTTTATACTCAACATATTTGTGTAGAAAAAATAAGAACATCCCCTACCCCTTTGATAAGGGGGAATGTAGTAATCTATACTATTAGGCAGTATACATGTATCTAAAAACAGTAATGCAAAGTCCACAACAAAAAATTAAAAAAATTCCATGCGCGAGTGTATAAATGAAAAGCGGGGTGAGCGGAAGCCTTAAGCGGGGAAGCGTTTTTCATTTTGCCTTTTTCTTTTGTTACTTTTCTTTTGGGCAAGCAAAAGAAAAGTAAAGACGGCCCAAGAACATATAAGAAAATCTATTTTACACACTAATACCTCAACTTACTTCGATTATCCATTTACTAATCTTTATGCCTGTTAACCGCAATGCCCTCATCCGCTACCGCACCCTCGACAACTGCCTGCGGAACAAATACCGGAAATATACCCTTGAAGACCTGATCGAAGCCTGCTCAGAAGCACTCTACGAATATGAAGGCATAGACAAAGGCGTAAGCCGCCGGACAGTACAAGCCGATTTACAAATGATGCGCAGCGATAAACTGGGCTACAATGCACCCATTATTGTCATTGACAAAAAATACTATGCCTACGAAGACTCAGACTACAGCATCACCAATATTCCCCTTACCGACCAGGATTTGCATAAACTATCAGAAGTAGTGGATATACTCAAGCAATTTAAGGGATTCAGCCATTTTAAAGATCTAGGCGAAATGGTGCAACGGCTGGAAGACAAAATTTACACTTCTAAAACACATCAGGAAACCTTTATTGATTTTGAAAAAAACGACAACCTCAAAGGACTTGAGCATCTCACTACGCTGTATAGCTCGATTCAAAAGAAAAAGACCTTGCTCCTCTCCTACCAGTCGTTTAAAGCCAGAACCGCCAGCAGTTTTGTATTCCATCCCTATTACCTGAAAGAATACCGCAACCGCTGGTTTGTGATGGGCTGCAAAAGCAAAAAAGAACCTCTGCTTACTTTGGCTTTAGACCGGATCATCAGCATTGAAGAAACCGACAATACTTTTATTCCCTGCATAGACATTGATCTTTCGCAATATTTTAAGCATGTGATTGGGGTTACTGTGAATGTAAATCAAGCTCCGGTAGATGTAGTATTGTTTTTCAACCAGAATACAGCGCCTTATGTACTTACCAAACCGATTCACCACTCACAAAAGCTGGTTGAAACACACAGCAATGGCATTGTTATTTCTCTTCATGTGCAGCATAATTTTGAACTGGAGAGAGAAATACTGGGTTTTGGCGATTCTGTAAAAGTACTGGCTCCTGAAAGCCTGAAACGATGCATCAAAGAAACGCTGACCGATGCCATGGATCAGTATAACTATGAAATTCATAATGCCCGGCTGGAAAATCAGATCAAAAAGCTTACTCATAATGGTTTTTCGATTCTGGAACATGTGTACACCCGAAAAGAGATGAACCATGTAAAAACACAGATTTCCAAACACTTCCCTCCCACGCAGGATAACAAGCCAGTGTATGCCATCCGGAATTTTCTGCAAGCCATACCAGGATTACAACAGGTATTATTCAACCAGAACCTGAAAACTATCCTTTCAGCCATCAATCCACGGCTTTTTTTGTCCAAAGCTATTTATTTTGATAAGCCGCCTCAATCCAACTGGTATGTAGCCTGGCATCAGGACACTACAATTAGTGTGAAGGAAAAAATAGAAACCAAAGGCTATTTCGGGTGGACGAAGAAAGAGAATATAGTGGGCGTTTGTCCGCCGGAAGAAATTCTGAAGAACACCTTTACCCTGCGCATTCACCTTGATGATACCGACGAGAAAAACGGCGCTTTGAAAGTGATTCCTGGTTCGCATAACAAAAAGCTAAGTGATGATGAGATTACGCTCATCACCCAGAATAGTATGCCCTTTACCTGCGAAGTGGGTTGTGGGGGCATTCACCTAATGAAACCTTTGCTGCTGCATGCTTCTTCCAAAACCGTCAATCAAAAACACCGGCGAGTCATTCATATGGAATTTACGGCTGCTGACCTACCGAATAGCCTGGAATGGGCGGAGAAGATCGTATTTTAGTCGACAGTCTACGGATGTCAGTCTATGTTTTATTTGCAAACAAGCGTAAGTAGTAATTTTGAAAAAACTCTTTATCCGTTTATGTATTTTTCCTACATCCTTCGTTCATTTTTAGTAAATTGCTATTTACCTTAAAATTGAACTTTGATGAGAAAGAGGCTGGTTATATACATTTCTCTGCTGTTTTTACTTTTTACTTTCACTCCAATAAAAGCCCAACAATGGCAAGCTTTATACGATAGTTCGTTTGCGCATCTCAACCGGGGTGAGTTTAAGCAAGCTATTTCTACGATGGAACAGGCGCTTGCGGTCTCAAAAACAAACTATGCCAGTAATCCAAAAGATACGCTATATGCCGTCAGCCTAGCCGACTTTGGATACATTCACATGCAATCGGGTGATTATTCTAAAGCAGAAGACTATTTTAAACAAGCCCTCACGGTTAAAGAAAAATCCTTTGGAAAAAACAGTAATAGTTATGCCGTTACGGTAGGAGATCTGGCTAACTTATACCGGGATACCGGCAAATATGCTCTGGCCGAAGATTTATATAAGCAGGCGCTGGACATTTATAAAACGGTATATGGCGAAAAACATTATCATTATGGGGTAGGTCTGAACAATCTGGCTCAGGCTTACGAACAAATGGGCCGCTACGAACAGGCAATTTCGCAGTTTAAAAAAGCCTTACCTATTTATAAAGAGGCGCTGGGTGAAAAAGATGTTAATTATGCAGCGGTGCTTAATAATACGGCTATGGTATACGAAGCTACTGGCTATTATGAACTGGCCGAACCTTTATATACAGAGGTGCTGGCCATTCTGAAGGAAACCGTAGGTGAAAAACATGAGTACTATGCTACTACCTTAAGTAATATAGCCGTGATGTATGAATATATGGGCCGGTATCCTCAGGCAGAGGCACTTAATTTACAGGCACTTGCTATAAAAAAAGAATCTGTAGGAGAGCAAAGCTCCCAGTATGCCATTTCCCTGAATAACCTGGCTTTTCTGTATAAGTCTATGAAGCAATATGAAAAGTCGGAACCCTTACTGAAACAAGCACTTGCAATTACCAAAGCTACGTTGGGCGAAAAACATCCCAATTATGCCAGGTCGCTCAACAATCTGGCTTTGCTCTATAATCAGTTAAATAAATATGAGGAAGCGATTCCTTTGCAGCAGCAAGCCCTTGCTATATATAAAGAAGCCGTTGGCGAAAAACATGGCGACTATGCGTCTTCTCTGAATAACCTGGCTTTTTCCTACAAATTAATGAAGCGGTACGACCAGGCGGAACCCATTTTCAAACAAGCCATTGCCATTAATAAAGAAGTGCTGGGCGAGCGGCATCCTAGCTACACCCGGATGATTGACAATCTGGCCTTTATGTATGTGGCTTCCGGACGTTTGCCTGAAGCTGAAACCCTGATCCACCAATCTATCTCAAATTCACTCCGCCAGATTGAGAATTATTTTCCAGCCTTAAGTGACAGAGAAAAAGAACAATTCAACAATACAGTTAAAAACTATTTTGAAAAGTTCAACACCTTCGCCCTGATGCGCTACGAGCAAAATCCGGCAATTCTGGGAGATATGTATAATAACCAGCTTTCGACAAAAGCCTTATTGCTAAATGCTTCCAGTAAGGTAAAGCAGCGTATCCTCAACAGCAATGATACCAGTTTAATTAAGACCTACCGGCAGTGGTTGAGTGAAAAAGAAAATCTGGTTAAAATTTATAAACTGCCAAAGGCTGAAATTGACAAACAGGAGATTAACCTTGATAGCCTGGAACAGCATGCCAATACCCTGGAAAAAGAACTTTCCCGGCGTTCGGCTGTTTTTGCCCAAAGCAGTGAGCAAATTCAACCCAACTGGCAGTCCATTCAAAAAACACTTAAAAAGAAAGAAGCAGCTATAGAACTCATCCGTTTCCGCACCTTTAATTTCAGTAGTATAGGTGAATTTTCGGATACAGTTTATTATGCTGCTCTCCTGGTTTCCAGAAAAACCAAGAATCATCCCCAACTTATTCTGCTGAAAAACGGAAATGAGCTTGAAGGCCGCCGCTTAAATTATTACCGCAATACCATGCTGCTGCGCCAGACAGATTCTACCTCTTATCCCTATTACTGGCAGGATATTGCCAAAGCTTTAAAAGGAATCCGAAAGGTATATTTGTCTCCGGATGGCGTATATAACCAGATCAATATTAATACCTTACTCAACCCGAAAACCCAAAAGTATCTTATTGAAGAAATAGATGTACAGTCGGTAACCAATACCAAAGACTTGTTGGCAACCGGGCAGGCCGGGACTATAGATAATAAAACTGCTTCTTTGTTCGGTAGTCCGGATTATAATATAGAACCAGGTAAAAGGGAAGTGCTGGCTCAACAGGTAAAGAGTAATGCTATTCAGAATACAGATCCGGTTTTATATGCCTTGAATCTGGAACGGAGTGATAACCTAGTGATATTGCCGGGTACAAAAATGGAAATTGATAATATTCATAAGATTACTTCTGAGCAGCAATGGAAAAATGATGTATTTGTAGAAGAACAAGCATTGGAAGAACACATAAAAGCCTTGCATAGTCCGAAAGTGTTACATATTGCTACACATGGATACTTTGAAAAAGATATAGATCCTGCGTCTGCTTCTGCCAGAAATCCCTTATTACGCTCCGGACTGATGATGGCTGGGGCTGCACACACGTTGAAAAATCCTACGCTGAATGCCATGGAAGAGCAAACCGTAGAAGATGGCATCCTTACGGCTTATGAGGCGATGAACCTGGATCTGGATCATACAGATCTGGTGGTACTTTCCGCTTGTGATACTGGCCTCGGTGAAGTGAAGAATGGTGAGGGAGTATATGGCTTGCAAAGGGCTTTTAAAGTAGCTGGTGCCCAGTCTCTCATTATGAGTTTATGGAAAGTAAACGACCAGACTACCCAGGAATTAATGACCAGATTCTACCAGGCCTGGATGCGGTCAGGAAGTCCGCATGTTGCCTTCCGGCAGGCACAATTGCAACTTAAACAGCAACATAGCCATCCTTATTATTGGGGGGCTTTTGTAATTACCGGGAAGTAGGTTTTATTATAGAACAATCAACTTCTGAGTGCTGCGTTTACTTGACTGCACTTATCAATTCCATAGCTGCCAAAGCCAGTATTTTTTTCTCACAAGCTGCCATTTGAAAATTAAATGGTAAAAATACAACTGGTAAAAGTGAGCAGATAAAATCTTTTCAAACTTGATTTATCCATTTCAGGCTTATCAAACCGATTATGCCGGAGGTATACTGCCCCAAGATAGTTATATTGATTTTATAGAAGCGGTAGTGTAGCCTTAATTTAAGAGCTTCAAGCTATCAAGACAATGAAGAAAACCTCATTATAAATCAGCATGAAGGTTGCTCAACTTGGGAGTAGCAAACTTTATCAACACCACTTTAACAGAAAAATTATAGTTCCAGTTAAAAGGTGATTAACAACCATCAATCAGTACTTATCCACGAAAGCAGAAAAAATGAGTACCACTAAAATAAAAGGTATAGGAAAATTTATATTTAATATTTATTATCATAACTGCATTCTATTTCTGTATAAAATATATTCTCATGCTTGTAACCATGTAACAAAAAACACCCTTTTTACCTTATTAATCTGTATTTTTACCTTTAAAATGGTGTTTTATTTTATTTCTTATTCCTTAGATAATTCTATTGCACCAACGATTCCATCAGGTTTAAACAACTGATAAAAGCGAAAAATAAATTAATTATATTATTGATAATCAAACAATTATATCTATTGAATTATAAAACAGATTATACTCAAAAGATATATCCTATTGATTATATGGACCTTCGAAAATCTTGTGTTACTATATGATATTTATTCTACTATATAAGTAGTATCTCAAATAAAAATCATGTAATATTATTTGTATTCTTGCAAACAAATTTTAAATTGCCATTGAAAACGCCTTCCAATTAACCGATGTATCCAGGTTAATACCATCTTAGAATTAACATAGTTAATTTATATGCTTTACAAACAATCTTTTTTACGGGTTTTGTAAACACATTCAAGAATTCTTATCTCTTAATAGTAATTGATATACATTAAAATAGGATTATATATAAAAAACGATTACAACCACTATGAAACTTCTCAACACAAGAGTTAGGCTTATTATGAGCCTAATAGCTTCTTATTGTTATGTTTTTCTTATCCATTACCAACTTTATTATTCTTTTTCTCACCGCAAGAAATACCGAAGTGTGAGTTTGTCTATTAAATCTGTGTGTAGTTTATTAATAGTATCTACGCTTCTGCTCATCGGTTTTGAAAATGTTGCACAAACACCACCCGTTGGTTTTTCTTCGGCTACTATTAGTAACGATTGGGATGAAGCTGTTGGGCTTATTTTCAGTAAAGATGGAAAGTACATGTTTGTATGGGAAAAGGGAGGAAAAGTTTGGGTCGTGAGAAATGGAACAAAAAAACTAATAGTTGATATTAGTGAAGAAGTTGGAAACTGGCATGATCATGGAATGCTAGGTTTTGCTTTACATCCCAATTTCGATGTTAATGGCTATTTTTATTTATCTTATGCTGTAGACCGCCATCACTTACTGTATTTTGGTACAAGTAGCTACAGCCCTACTACCAGCCTTGAATTTAAAACCTCTATTGGGCGGGTAACCAGATATACGGCTACAAAAAATGCAAGCGGCGATTATTCAGTAAATAAAGCCACCAGAAAAATTTTAATAGGAGAATCCAGGAGTACCGGAATACCCTTGCTCTCCAAAACACATGGAGTTGGAAGTTTAAATTTTGGTACTGATGGCACATTACTCGTT
The DNA here is from genome assembly GCF_010119975.1 of Rhodocytophaga rosea. Taxonomy (GTDB): domain Bacteria; phylum Bacteroidota; class Bacteroidia; order Cytophagales; family 172606-1; genus Rhodocytophaga; species Rhodocytophaga rosea. The sequence goes on along the minus strand of NZ_CP048222.1, from coordinate 5,836,485 downwards.
GCTAGTGGAGATGGAGCTAGTCCTTCAGCCACTGACAATGGAGGAAATGCTCCTGGAAGTTATGCTGTACAAGCCAGAGCAGATGGAATTATCACCACTCAAGAGGATGTAGGAGCGTTTCGTTCGCAATTACTCGAGTCCTTAAATGGAAAAGTTCTTAGAATTAATCCTGAAACTGGCGATGGAATTCCCAGCAATCCTTTTTATGAATCAGCAAGACCTCGTTCTGCACGCTCCAGAGTATTCCTGTTAGGCTTACGGAATCCTTTCAGGGTTTTTGTAAAACCTGGCACAGGAAGCACCGATCCGACCCAAGGTAATCCGGGGGTACTTATGATAGGCGATGTAGGCTTTTTGCAATGGGAAGAGTTAAATGTAGCTACTCAGAAAGGGCAGAATTTTGGCTGGCCTTTGTATGAAGGATTAGATTTGAATGCAGCTTATTCCGGATATCCTGCTTACCAAGCAAAAGATACCTTTAATTTCCATGCGCCTAATCCTTTATATGGTGTGAATGGGTGTACACAAAGATACTTTAAGTTTAGTAATTTATTAAAGCAAGAAAGCACGACTAATCCGGTTTTCACTAACCCTTGCAATACTTCACAAACTATTCCAGCTAGCATCAAAACATTCAAACATACCCGTCCTATTATAGACTGGAAACATTCAACCACCGGGCCTTCACGTACGGGAACATTTTCTGCGGCTGGTGCAGCAACAATTGCTAATATTGGTGCTGCTGGTTCTCCTGTAACTGGTCCACAGTTTGGAGGGAATGCAGCTGTAGCTGGTATATGGTATACAAGAACTGATTTCCCAGCTGAATATAGAAATACTTTGTTTTTTGGAGACTATGCCAAGGGCTGGATCAGGAATATAACCTTGGATGCGAATAACAAACCCAAATCTGTTCGAAATTTTATTACATCTGGCGCCAGTGTAGTGGCAATGGCGATGCATCCCACTGAAGAAGGATTCTATTATATAAATTATGGGGCAGAGATTAAAAAGATTACCTATGGCAGCACAAGGCCGCCTGTTGCTGTAGCATCAGTAGATAAAATCTACGGTAAAAGTCCGCTTACCGTACAGTTTACAGGCAGCAACTCAACTGATCCGGAAGGTTTAGCCTTAACTTATAAATGGGATTTCGGTGATGGCACTTCCAGTACGGCAGCAAATCCTTCTAAAACTTATACCACTTCTACTACAGCGCCTGTTCGCTATAATGTAAAACTAACAGTCACCAATAGCCATGGGCTTTCCAATACGTATAGTTCTCTGTTTGTCTCTGTAAATAATACGCCTCCGGTTGTAACGATCACAAGTCCGGCTAATAATACATTATATTCTGTAAATACAGAAACTACTTATAATTTAAGAGCAACAGTAACGGATGCTGAACACAGCGGCACAGCACTTTCGTATCAATGGCAAACTGTACAGCACCATGAGGATCATACTCACCCTGGCCCTTTAGATACTCATCCGCAAACTACTTCTATAGTCTCACCAGAAGGAGGCTGCAATGGAGAAACATTTTTCTTTGTTATTACACTAAAAGTTACTGATGCTGCCGGATTAAGTACTACCAAATTTGTTACACTCTATCCGGATTGTAATTCAGTTACAGCCAATATTACAAACCTTGCAGCAGATGCCGGTAATGGAACTGTTCGCCTTAGCTGGACAAATCCAAGCAGTACTTTTGATGAAGTAATGATTGTAGCAAAAGCAAATTCAGAAATTAATGCGACCCCTTCAGGAAATGGCACTGCCTATACAGCTAATCTGAGCTTTACGGGTGCAGGAAGTAGTTTTGATGGCGGCAAAGTGGTATATAAAGGTAAGGTTTCTCCACAAACTATTACAAATCTCACTAATAATACAATCTATCATTTTAAAGTATTTACCAGAAAATCAACTTATTGGTCGTCGGGAGAAGAGATAATTGCGGTGCCTAAAGCTTTGGTACTGGAAGCTGTATGGAATAAAGTATATGGAGGTGGAAACCTGGATGTATATAATAGTGCTGTTCCTACATCTGATGGCGGTTACTTATTAGCAGGTTATTCAAGTTCTGGTGTTGGAGGTGATAAAACAGAAGGAACCAGGGGTGGGGATGATTATTGGGTAGTAAAAATTAGCAGTACTGGTGTTAAACAATGGGATAAACGCTTTGGCGGCTCAGGACATGAAAACTTGAATGAAGCTATTCAAACTTCTGATGGAGGTTATCTACTTGGTGGTTCGACTCTTTCTGGCGTTGGAGGTGATAAAACAGAAGGAACCAGGGGTGGTAGAGACTATTGGGTAGTAAAAATCAGCAGTACCGGTGTTAAACAATGGGATAAACGCTTTGGCGGCTCAGGTACTGATGAGTTGATATCTCTAATCCGTACTTCGGATGGAGGTTACCTGCTAGGTGGGTATAGTAATTCCGGGGCAGGTGGAGATAAATCGGAAGCTGGCAGAGGTCTTGAGGACTATTGGGTAGTAAAAATCAGCAGTACCGGTGTTAAACAATGGGATAAACGTTTTGGTAGTCCCAACAAAGATGTTCTTTCCTCTTTAATATCTACCACAGATGGAGGATATTTATTGGCAGGTACTAATCTTTCAGCAAGCGGTGGAGACAAATCAGAAGCAGGGAGAGGGGGACTGGACTACTGGGTAGTAAAAATTAGCAGTACTGGTGTTAAACAATGGGATAAACGTTTTGGTGGCTCTTCTGATGATGAATCTTATTCCCTAACTAAAACAGCAGATGGCGCTTATATAGTAGGAGGAAAATCTAAATCTGGAATTAGTGGAGATAAATCTCAGAGCAATCAAGGAGAATATGACTACTGGATTGTAAAAATCAGCAGTGCTGGTGCTAAACAATGGGATAAAGGTTTTGGTGGAGGTTTTTCTGATGAATTTAGCAAAATTATACATACAACAGATGGAGGCTATTTATTGGGTGGAAATTCTAATTCTGTGATTAGCGGAGATAAAACAGAAGATACAAGGGGATATGCTGACTTCTGGATAGTAAAACTGAATAGCAGTGGTACTAAACAATGGGATAAACGTTTTGGTGGCTCTTATATAGAAACCATGCACTCACTAATGCAAACCTCTGATGGGGCTATTTACTGGGAGGCAGGTCAAGGTCAGATATCAGTGGCGACAAAACAGAAGCTAGTAAAGGCAACTGGGATTACTGGATAGTAAAAACCAATGCTGGGACTGCTACTAGTCCTTTGGGTAAGACAGCAACAGTTAATTTAACAGACTTATCTGAAACAACTGCCACAATTAGTCATTTTAATGCTCAGCCCAATCCATTTACAAATGAGCTTTCGATTTCCTTTGAAGTGTTAGTGGATCAGGATGTAAACCTGCGCTTGTATGATACACATGGAATATTAGTGCATACTTTGTTTGATGGAAAAGCACAGGCAAATAAACGCTATGAATTAAAAGTAAACACAAGTCAAATGAACGAAGGTGTATACATTAGCAGATTAGGTACTTTGAATCAGGTAAAACATCAGAAAGTAGTACTTATAAGGTAGGTATCTTTATAAAAAACAGAATCTGAACAGTAAGCAGCGAAATCAATTATTTGGATTCGCTGCTTACTGTTTTTTGTAGGGCTTTCTTTAAATAGTAGGCAATGCCAGCAATAGAAATAATTAATAAAATCGTAAAACTCACTTGTACCAGCGTGCTATCCTCCCCTTTTTCCCATAATAAACGAATGGTTTGTGCCTGTGTACCAGCAGCAATGGCAATGATTGTACGGGGTAACATTCCCGCAAAACTACCCCAGATGTATTTTTTCAAATCTACTTTCAGCATAGAAAAAAGTATATTCATAACAGCAAAAGGAAGTACAGGAGATAACCGGCATAGTATTATTATTCCCATTTGCCCTTTTTTTAATTGAGTTACCAAGTCGCTTGTATCTCTATAAGATTGTAAGGTATTCATAAATTTACCTTGATCAACTAAGCTGCCTGCTTTATAACTAATCCAGGAAGCGAGCATATATGATATGCCCATAAAGGGAAGTGAGGCCCACCCCAAAAAATATCCACTGAATAAGGCAATAAACGTAGTTGGCGTAAGTGCAAATGCCATTGTGAAGCAGGTACAAACATAAAAAATCAGCCACTGTTCCATACCAAATTGCCTGATTTGGGGCTCATAACGAATAGAATAAACGGTAATAGCTGTACTTACTACCAACGCCAGTATGCCAATAATCAACAAAAATAGGATGGAGCGAGTGTTCTCTTTAATAAACCGCAGTGAAAACATGAAAATCTAGTCTGGTAAAAGAATACTCACGAGGATTAGGTATAAATGTTTATCCACCTAAAAGTGAAGTTTAGGTATTTTACAGTTCATAAGCACCTATATCTGGGGTTTCATCTCGTTCTTTTCCGGTAACGTCATTGACAACACCAATATTACGACCGGCATCAATAAGCGGAGAAAGTGGTTCAGGCATAAAATCCAGAATAGTAGGGTCGGCAAATAAGGGCTTGTCCTTTACATTTAACAAATTGTTGTTTCCCTGAAAAATAGTTTGGATTTGCGTTTTTAATATATTGTGTGAGCTGGCAACTTCGAAATCAATAGCTGGGTTTATAGAAAACAAAATTTCTCCCAGCAGATTTCCCCAGATAATACTGTTTTGCAAATTCCATTTAAGCGGATTGGTAATTTCTTTATCATTGGCTCGGTACGTATTGTTCATTACAATAGCGGGCAATTCTCTTCCAAACTCATAATTATAATTGGCAAGTGTACAATGCCTAAATGAGTAATTACCTCCCCCCTGCCCGGCAAATAATGTATTAATACAATTAGTAAGTACTACATTTGTGAGGCTAATATCAGAATTCAGTGCGGAAACCGCTGTTTCAAGCATATTTTTGATAATGGTGTTCTCCACCTTTATATCTGGCAATGTATCTGCATCCGATATTCTGACATCCAGCCCAATAGTTGCATTTCTGATTTCAGCACCATATATATGGTTATTTGTACTGGAAGGCTCAAACACAATTCCTCCCCATTGTCCGGGAGCATTCTCCTTTAGCTTCTGAAAATCAGCAAAAATTACAGGCTGTTGAGGTGTTCCCTGAACATCTAAAGTACCTTGTATAATAAGGTGTGCTTTGGTAAAACTGTATACCTGTGTACCTGGATTAATAGTAAGTGTACACCCAGGTTTTATTACCATAGAATCGAGCAATACATAAGGTTTACCCGGAACCCAGGTAATATTACAATTGAAAGTATCTTTGTACCTGATAAAATGAGCATCCTGTCCCCAGGCAAGCAATTTTATATTTTGAACATTGCTGTTCGTCTCAAACATTAGGGAATCGTATACCACAAAAGGAAGCGTATCATTACGGGGAGTAATACGCGCTTTTACCAGAACAAGCAGACTATCGCCACCTAACAGACGTATATTTCCGGCATCTGCTAAAGGGCGGCCATTTATAATAATATCATAGGATGATTCGGAAGAATTGCCAATATAAATCTGGTCAATGGAGAGGGCTTTTTTGTTGGGATTGTATACGGTAAGGCGCCTTGTAATCGTTTCAATTCCTGAAAAAATCGTGTCAAATACTACAGCATTTTCCGAAAAGGTAAGTCGGGCATTTGCATCTGTTGTAATTATTTCTTCATCAGGCGTACATGCCCATACAGAAATAAGCATGAAAATAAACAAACATATTTTTTCTGTATGCACACTCAAACCAGATTTTTCATTGATACGGCACAAACGCAGGAGATTTTCCCTGAGCAAATAGAGTAATATCCTTTATGCGTGTAATAAACACTTCTTAACTTACTCACTTATGTTGACAAACCCTTAGAAAGTTCCTTCTTTCATCCTTTCAGCGTTATCAGCAATCCGCAACTGCTCAATAAAATCATCAATCTGGCCATCCATAACAACTGGCAAATTATATACAGTGTACCCAATCCGGTGGTCAGTTACCCTCCCTTGCGGATAATTATAGGTACGAATTTTATCAGCACGGTCACCGCTACCCACCATTAGCTTACGTTGAGCGCCCACTATTTCATTGTGTTTCTCTACCTCAATTTCATATAAGCGAGACCGCAATACACGTAATGCTTTTTCATAATTCTTAATCTGCGATTTTTCGTCCTGGCATTGCACCACGATTCCGGTAGGAATATGGGTAAGCCGTATGGCAGAATAAGTAGTATTTACAGATTGTCCACCGGGGCCAGAGGAGCAGAAGGTATCTTTCCGGATGTCGTTCAAATTCAATTCAACATCTACTTCTTCCATTTCAGGCAAGACCACTACACTGGCCGCAGATGTGTGAACCCTACCCTGTGTTTCGGTGGCCGGAACCCGCTGTACCCGGTGTACACCCGACTCATACTTCATCATGCCGTACACATCTTCGCCGGAAACCATAGCCGTAATTTCTTTATAGCCGCCTGAAGAACCTTCCATATAATCGAGCAGTTCCATACGCCATCCTTGTTTTTCAGCAAAACGCTGGTACATACGGAACAGATCTCCCGCGAAAATACCTGCTTCATCTCCGCCGGTACCGGCACGAATCTCTAAAATCACATTTTTACTATCGTTGGGATCTTTAGGAATCAGCATATCCTTAATAATTTCCTCCAAATGGTCGCGTTTAGGATATAATTCATCCAGTTCCATTTTGGCCATTTCCCGGAAATCAGGGTCTTTTTCCGTTTCCAGTATCTTTTTGGTATTGTCTATATTGCTGAGTATATCCCGGTATTCGAGGTATTGTTTTACTATTTTTTCAAGGTCTTTGTACTCTTTACCCAATTTAGAGTACTTCTTCATATCCATTATAGTCTCAGGCTGAACCAGCTGGTGGCCTACTTCTTCAAAACGCTGCTTAATGGCTTCTAACTTGTCTAACATACAGAATTAATTTCTACTTATCTGCAAAGGTAGTAAATAGAGCTTACATTTACTTATTCATCCGACCCAGGAATTGAATACCTTTTTAATAGGGGTAACAAGAGCAACATGGATGTCTTGGTTATAAACGGAAAATGGGATCGTTGAAAACCAAGATCAGATTATTAATACGAAGGTCGTTATCGAAGTCGAAAAATTAATAGTAACTGCAAGGCTCTATCTTAAAGAAACAAAGCACAAGAATTTATTTCAATCTGATCCTTACACATTTCTTTCATAGCGGTTAAAATCAGGCTATGCAATTGCCTAAAAATATGGCAGTTATTTAAACATTCCTTCTGGCAAAGCTTTTAAATCGGTTTAAAAACACCTTTATTCTACTAGATGTAGGATTTCAGTGGTGCTTACAAGATATCTCATTGAAATACTCTATAAGTTTGATATATGCTAATTAAGAAACATAAAAGCTCTATATGAAAAAAGCAATATTTTATTTACTGCTTGTAATCTGTTCTGTTTATCAAACTGAATTATATGCCCAAAACAATGATTACAGGTTTCACTCTGTATTCATTTACAACTTTACAAAATATATTCAATGGCCTGCTTCCCAACAATCCGGCGATTTTATAATTGCTGTACTTGGCAATTCGCCTATTGGCACTGAGCTTGAGAAGATGGCTGAAAATAAAACGGTTGGCTCACAAAAGATGATTATCAAAAGAATAAAATCACTTGATGAGGCTAATAACTGTCATATATTGTTTATACCCTCCAATAACAGCAATAACTTTGATGAGATACAAGCTAAGCTAAGAGGCAAACCCACGTTAGTGATTACAGAAAAAACAGGAATGGCTCAGAAAGGCAGCGGCATCAATTTCGTGATGCAAGACAACAAATGGAAATTTGAACTCAATGAATCTGCTACCCAGAGTGCCGGTCTGAAAGTATCTAAAGAACTAAGCAAGCTGGCAATTCACGTTTAAAATCAATTATTTTTTTGTTTAACCTAATTCTTTAATTAAACCATGAAAAAAAACATACTCACACTTTCGTTTATTTTATTAGCAGGCTTTCAATTTCAATTAAGTGCTCAGACTCAAGATTATAAATTTCACTCAATTTTTATCTACAATTTCACAAAATATATTCAATGGCCTGCCTCTCAACAGTCTGGTGATTTTGTTATCGCGGTGATTGGCAATTCACCTATTGCGGCTGAGTTAGAGAAAATTACATCCAATAAAGTGGTAGGTTCACAAAAAATTGTAGTAAAAAGATTCAAATCAGTTAGTGAAATCAGCGATTGCCATATTCTGTATTTACCTAGCTCAGGAAGCGGTAATTTTGATGAAATACAAGGCAAACTGAGAGGTAAATCCACTTTAGTAATCACAGAAAAAACGGGAATGGCTCAGAAAGGCAGTGGCATCAACTTCGTGATGCAAGACAACAAATGGAAATTTGAACTCAATGAATCTGCTACCCAGAGTGCCGGTCTGAAAGTATCTAAAGAATTAGCCCAAATGGCTATCAGTGCATAATCAATTTAGTTCTGTCAAACAAAAAAGCCTCTTCAAAAAGAGGCTTTTTTGTTCATAATATATTCTTAAACGATTACTTCGGCGGGTGACATTTCAATATCTTCCCCCATATGGTTTTTGAATTTGTACTCTGTAATACCCAGAGATGTATCTTTTACAATTTTTACCCAACGCTTATATTTGAAAAACCATTTCATTCTTCTGGAAGGAAAGCCGGCTACAAAATAAGCATGCAGATACGGATGGAGTACAATGCTAAGGTCTTTTTCGTTCTGCTTGGTGAGTATATAATCCAGGTTATTTTCTACCAGATCGGCGACAAGAATACTGGCCGTGATTTTACCAGTGCCACCGCAAGTTGGACAATTTTCTCCGGTAGTAATGTTGAGTTCTGGCCGCACCCGTTGTCGGGTAATCTGCATAAGGCCAAATTTAGTGAGGGGAAGTATGGTAAATTTGGAACGGTCGTTTTTCATTTCTTCCTTCATTTTCTCATAAATCAGGCGCTTATTGTCTGCCTTTTTCATGTCAATGAAGTCAACCACTATAATTCCTCCCATATCACGTACCCTGAGCTGCCTGGCAATTTCTTTGGCAGCTTCCATGTTCACATTAAACGCTGTCGTTTCCTGGTCAGATTCAGAATTAGATTTATTTCCGCTATTTACGTCAATTACGTGCAGAGCTTCAGTATGTTCAATAATTACATATCCTCCACCTGGCAAGCTTACTGACCGGCCAAAAATAGATTTCAGCTGTTTTTCGATTCCAAAGCTTTCAAAAATTTTGGTTTTGCCGTTATATAATTTTAAGATTTTCTCTTTATCCGGAGCGATGGTACGGATATACAACTTTATTTCATCGTATATATCTTTATCATCTACCGTAATGCTGTCGAAACTTTCGTTCAGCATATCACGCAACATAGAAGATGCCCGGCCCATTTCGCCGATAATCTTCTCTTTAGGCTTGGCATTTTTCAGCGTTTTATAGCCCTGTTCCCATTTTTCAACCAGGTTACTTAGATCTTTGTCCAGCTCAGCTACATCTTTTCCTTCTGCTACCGTACGTACAATAATTCCAAAATTTTGCGGTCTGATAGAAGATAACAAGCGCAACAAACGTTGTCTTTCTTCTTTATCCGTAATCTTCTTGGAAATATTAACGGTATTTGAGAAGGGAACTAAAACGATATAGCGGCCGGCGATAGAGATCTCGCAGGACAAACGGGGGCCTTTGGTAGAGATAGGTTCTTTTACTACCTGTACCAAAATAGGACTATTTTTACTTAAAACTTGGGAAATTTTGCCGAGTTTGTCAATTTCAGGTTCTAACTGGAAGCCATTCAGCTTGTGGGTATTATTGCGTTTGGCTATCGTTTCTTTGGTAAATTTATTCAGGGAATTAATATTGGGCCCTAAATCCAGATAATGCAGAAATGCATCTTTCTCATAACCAATGTCTATGAAAGCCGCATTTAAACCCGGAACCAGTTTCCTGACCACACCTAAATATATATCTCCTACTGTGAAACTGCTTTCACTTTCTTCAAGATGGTACTCTACAATCCTTTTGTCCTGTAAAAGGGCTATTCTCCCACCTTTTTGAGTAGAATTGATTACTAATTCGTTACTCAAGGTTATCGTACGATTTTGTTATAAAATAGACACACTTTGTTAAGCTAACAAATGTAAAACATGTTAGAGCGTATAAACAATAAAAAGACTTCCTGACGATGTGCCAGGAAGTTAATGAGTTACGCTATTTTTTCTTATGTCTATTTTTTCTTAGGCGTTTCTTTCTTTTGTGAGTAGAGATTTTGTGTCTTTTTCTTTTTTTACCGCAAGGCATAATTGTAATAATTTTGTTTGTGTGAAACTTACTTTAATTTCTTTAAATATTCGTCTACAGTTGACTGAACTACAGGGTCTGGATTGGAAGCTTTCACTTCTTTTAATATTTTTTTAGCTTCCGCTGCATGACCAGCTTCTGCATGGCTTACGCCTAAATAAAACTTAGCCTGATCGTTGCCAGGATTCTGTTTGAGTATCTGCTCAAACCTTTCGATGGATTTATCATACTGCCCGGATTGCATGGATAACAATCCTAAGTTAAAAATTGCCAGTTCATTTTGCGGATCTGCTTTTAATATCTCCCGCAACATCGTAATTCCCTGCATTGGCGAAGCAGTAGCCACATACGTCATGGCCATATTTGCCTTTACAGCTAGCTGATTCGGATCTGCGGCCAGCACTTTCTCATAGTATTGTCTGGCTTTTTCACCCATCTGGCCAGCTTTTGAACCTTCGGCCGAAAAGCTGAAGGCATCATAATAGGCATTTCCGGCTTTTGTCCAGGTTTCTACACCCGGATTTAATTCTACTATTTTTTCTGTATAAAAAGCGGCACTATCATATTGAGAAGCCTGCCTGAATACTACAGCCAGTGAGTCTGCAAATGTACGCTTTTTTTGTTGATCCGTAGCATGCAGAAAATTATCTCTTAATTTATCAATAACTACAACCTGTGCCTGTGAAAGCTTAGTAGCATGTGTTTCATTAGCGGATGGAGTTTTACTGGCAGCCGTATTGTTAGCTGCCAGTACTTTCTCTTTATTACTTACTAGTACCTTCGGAAGACTATACATGCCTCCTATCAGGACAATAGCAAGAGTTACTATAATAATCTGTGATTTTTGCATAAGTTTTAGATATCCTAAAACCCCTAATTACAATGTGGAGATTTAGCTAACTACCTTTAGTTTTTCGCTTGATTTTATTTTCTCAATAAAAACTTTGGCAGGCTTAAAACTTGGCACATAATGCTCATCTATCACAATCGCTGTATTTTTGGAGATATTCCGGGCAATCTTTTTTGCTCTTTTTTTATTCACAAAGCTGCCAAATCCCCTTACATAAATATTATCGCCTTTGGCCATCGAACTCTTCACTACATTGAAGAAAGCCTCTATGGTATGCTGCACATCGGCTTTGTCAATACCAGTCTTTTCTGCTATTTCAGCAATTACTTCTGCTTTAGTCACTTTAATAAAAATTTAAAAAGTTTGTATTATTTAATGAATTATAAAAGGGTACTTTTTTTGGACTACAAAGGTAAATTTTGATTTTTTAAATTAAAAACAATTATCCAAAAATATAATCCAATAACCTTTAAGCATATATGACAAAAAAGTATTTAAAATTGTTCATTCTGTTCTGTTATTGGAATACTTATTTTTGATTAATTTTTACCTCTTTCATCAACAATTTTGAACATTTACTTGTTAACCTTATACGATACTTCATTCATATTATTGTATAGTAACCAACGTTTTGAACAAACATTTTTTCGCCAGTAAACTTATAGAATGGTATTTACGTCATAAGCGTGACCTTCCCTGGCGGCACACCCGAAACCCTTATCTGATCTGGCTGTCCGAAATTATTCTCCAGCAAACCCGTGTAAAACAAGGTATGCCTTACTATCTGGCTTTTGCCGAAAAATTCCCAACGGTACAAGACTTAGCCCAGGCAGATGAAAGAGAGGTATTACGTTTGTGGCAGGGATTAGGTTATTATGCCCGCGCCAGAAATATGCATAAAACTGCCAAAATTGTGCATGAGCAACACCAGGGCACGTTTCCCGAAACCTATTCTAACCTTCTTACCCTGAAAGGTATTGGTCCTTATACAGCCGCTGCCATTGCTTCTTTTGCCTTCCAGGAACAGGTAGCAGTACTCGATGGAAATGTATTCAGGGTACTTTCCCGTTTGTTCGGCATCGATACTGACATTTCAAGCAACGAAGGCAAAAAACAATTTACTAAACTTGCCAATGAATTAATCCCAGCTGAAAATCCTGATCTGTTTAACCAGGGTATAATGGAATTTGGTGCCTTGCTATGTACACCGGTTTCACCCCAGTGTATGTTCTGCCCTTTTAATAATGAGTGTATTGCAAATCTTACCGGAAGGCAGGAAGTATTGCCGGTAAAAGCAAAAAAAAACAATAGCAAAGAAAGATACTTTCATTACCTCATTCTAAAATCGGATGATAAACTGGCCATGAAAGAACGTAACATGAAAGACATCTGGAGCGGCCTATATGACTTTTATTTATTGGAGGAAAAAGAATTTTATTCTCTGGAAACATTACTGCTAAAACATGATTTAACAGAACTTTTTGGGGAAGCTACTTTAGAAAAAGAGTCGCTAACATACACCCATATTCTCACCCACCAGAAGGTATATGCAAGATTCTGGCACCTAGCCATATCATCAGAGAAAAGCAGCGAAATTGCCTCCAGGCTTGGAATTTCCTTTTATTCACTTGATGAAATACAGGATTTGCCCAAGCCTGTTTTGATAAATAAATATTTGCACGAATACTTTTTTTAAGTATTTTTAAGAAAACATTACGTAGTTTTACATTTTTATTCTATCCCAAAATCAATCAGTTATGGCTAGCTATAATAAAATTACCATCATTGGCAACCTAGGCAGAGACCCTGAAGTACGCAGTATCAGTGCAGACAGAAAAGTAGCTGATTTTTCTGTGGCTGTAACTGATGCTTATACCGATAAAACTGGTCAGAGGCAGGAAAAAACCGAATGGTTCAGGGTATCATTCTGGAACCAGAAGGCAGATGTGGTAGAAAAATATCTCAAGAAAGGAAATCCGGTGTACATAGAAGGGAGATTGAGTGTGCGGACCTATACTGATAAGGATGGCAAAGAAAGATACTCATTAGAAGTGTTAGGCACTGAACTGACTTTGCTGGGAGGCAGGCCAAGTGATGAGGGCGGAACTAACTATAATTCTTCCTCCTCCGGGCAGGCGTCTAATACATTTGCTTCTTCTACCAAGCAGGTTGCTCCTCCTTTACAAACGAGTGACGATTCGGGAGGCGATGATTTGCCTTTCTAACTTATTGTTTCACTAAGCTTTTTTGCTTTGCAAACCCACCTTGATCCAGGAGACCCTCTTTCGGGATGGTTGCTTTTGACTATAGTCTCAGGCACCTCCCTTATAATCTATCTGGTATTTTTATTTATTCTTCTTTTACTTTCTGCATTGGTTTCAGGTGCAGAAGCCAGTTTTTTCTCATTGTCCGCCCAGGAGCAAGTTCAAATCAGAGAGAATTCCGGAAGGCTGCAGAAAATCATTAATAAATTATTTGATGCGCCTAAACTATTATTAGCTACTATTCTGATAGTCAATTATTTTCTTTATATATCTATAATTGTATTCACAGTCTACCTTACCCGGGAAATAAGTGGAGAAATTACAGGTACCACTCTAATATTTTTGATTTTAATTACTACATTCTGCATAGCTTTTTTTGGGGAAATTATGCCCAGGGTATATGTACATGAACGTAAACTCTTTTTTATCCGTAGCACTGCCCTGTTATTATACATAAGCAGCTATTTGTTCAGGCCACTTTCCTGGATTCTGATCGGCATTGGTAATCTGATAGATGCCCGGAGTGAGCAAAAGAAATACAAAATATCAGTAGAGGATTTAAACTATGCCCTCGAAATCACTACCGGTATGGAAGCAACAGAAGAAGAACGGGATATATTAAGAGGAATTGTCAATTTTGGTAATATATCTGCCAGGCAAATTATGCAGCCCCGGATGGACATTACCGCTTTTTCTGCGGACCTGGATTTTCATGAACTCATGGATAAAATCAATAAGTCTGGATATTCTCGTGTTCCTATTTACAAAGAAACCATCGATAAAATTGAAGGCATTCTCTATATCAAAGATTTACTTCCGCATATTGATAAAGACGAAAATTTCCGCTGGCAACAATGGCTAAAAGCTGGCTATTTCATTCCGGAAAACAAAAAAATTGACGACCTGCTGGAGGATTTTCAGGAGAAAAGGGTGCACATGGCCATTGTGGTAGATGAATACGGAGGTACAGCTGGTTTAATTACCCTGGAAGATATCATTGAGGAAATTGTAGGAGAAATTAATGATGAATTTGATGAGGCAAATGATTTATATACCCAGCTGAATGATTCTACTTATATCTTCGAAGGGAAAACCTTATTAAATGACTTTTGCAAAGTGATGGAAGCGGATAATACAGTTTTTGATGAAGTAAAGGGAGATAGTGAATCATTAGGCGGCTTATTACTCGAATTGTTCGAACGCCTGCCAAGGGTTGGCGAAAAAACCAGTTACGATAAGTTTTTATTTACCATTGTATCTGTAAACGCCAAACGGATCAAAAAAGTAAGAGTAGCTATTGAACCTAAGCAGAAGGATAGTGTTACCAAAATAAGTGCCTGAGTCACCATAAAAATGCGGGTGAATTATCTGTATAAACCAGCTACTATATTCAATTCAATATACAATCTATTATTCAGTACTATGCTTTTGCGTAAAGGTCAGTTATTCTTGATATTCATATCCTGCGGTGGATTATTTTTGTTTACCGCTTGCGAGGAAGAAGCGTATGTTCCCAAACCCAAAGGATACAACCGGATTGATCTGCCAAAGCCAGCCTATATTCCTTTGCAGGAGAAGCATCCTTACTTTTTTGAATATTCGGCTCACGCCAAAATCTTAAAAGATACGTTTGCGCTTTCCGAACCCCACTGGATTTATGTGTATTATCCCCAGTTGAAAGCCAATGTGCAGATTACCTATAAATCTATCAACCAGGACCCTAAAAAATTTCAGGAATACATTAATGATTCTTATAAGCTTACCTCAAAGCATCAGATTAAAGCCGCTTCCATTGAAGAAACGGTTGTTAAAACGCCTACTGGTAAAACAGCCAATATCTTTGAACTGGAAGGAGAAGTACCCAGCCAGTTTCAGTTTTATGTGTCCGATTCTACGACACATTTCTTCCGGGGCGCTTTATATTTCCGGACGGCTACCAAAAATGATTCTTTGGCACCAGTGATTGAGTATGTAAAATCGGACGTGCTTCATATGTTGAATACGCTGGAATGGAGGGAATAAAATTTTTGTAATTCTAATTTTATTAAAAGAAGACTTGTTTATTTGTTGAATAATGGCTCATTACATTCAAGCAATTAGTTTGATTTGAGCCATATAACAGAAAAGCCTTCAATACCGGATGAGTAACTTTTTTGATACCAGGATAGAATTTCTAAAAGGGGTAGGTCCACAAAAAGCTGCCTTACTTAATACTGAACTACAGATTTTTACTTATGGCGATCTTATCCAGCGTTATCCCTTCCGCCATGAAGACCGTACAAAAATTTATGCCATTAGTGAGATCTCCGAGAGTATGTCTTTTGTCCAGATTAAAGGACAGATATACCAGCACGAGACGGTGGGTGAAGGGTATAAAAGCCGCCTGGTAGCCTATTTCACAGATGGAGATGAGGAAATGGAATTAGTATGGTTTCAGGGAGCTGCCTGGGTGAGCAAGAATCTGAAGAAAAACACCGATTATCTTATTTTCGGAAAACCTCAGTTCTTTAATGGCAAGATCAGTATTCCACACCCGGAAATGGAACTGTTTGAAGAGGGACAAAATTCAGTAGGTTTTCTTCAGCCAGTATATAATGTGACTGAAAAGCTGCGTAAAAAGTTTATAGATAGTAAAGCCATTGCTAAAATGATGCGCCAGGTGCTCGACCAGGCCGGAAATCATATCCGTGAAACATTAACTCCAGAGTTGATTCATTCCCATCATTTGCTGTCAAAGAAAGAGGCCATGGAAAATATTCACTTTCCGGGCAGCTATAATTTATTGGATAAAGCAAAATACCGGCTCAAGTTTGAGGAATTGTTCTATACCCAGCTCAAACTGATCAAAACTAAATTTATCCGTAAAACGGTTTATAAAGGCCAGATATTCAAGCAGGTTCCTACACTTACTACTTTCTACAATGACCATCTTTCGTTTGACTTAACTAATGCCCAGAAGCGGGTAATTAAGGAAATTTATAAAGATTTTTGCTCGGGTAAGCAAATGAACCGGCTATTGCAGGGTGATGTAGGAAGCGGCAAAACCATCGTTGCTTTTATTTGTATGCTGATGGCACTGGATAATGGGGCACAAGCCTGTTTGATGGCACCTACCGAGATTTTAGCTGATCAGCATTATTATGGCTTAAAAGAATATGCCGATCAACTGGGGATTACCATTGATAAATTAACTGGCTCCAGCAGCATGGGTCACCGGAAAGTTACCCACGAATACTTACTATCCGGCGATATTAAAATTATTATCGGAACACATGCCTTACTGGAAGATAAAGTACAATTCAAAAATTTAGGATTGTGTGTTATTGATGAACAACACCGGTTTGGCGTAGCACAACGTGCAAAACTTTGGAGTAAAAATGAAGATGTCTATCCGCATATTCTGGTGATGACTGCTACGCCTATTCCCCGTACACTGGCCATGACATTATATGGCGACCTGGATGTATCGGTTATTGATGAGCTTCCAGCCGGAAGAAAACCTATACGCACTGTTCACCGCTATGATGCGCACCGCTTACGGGTATTTGGATTTTTAAGGGAACAAATTCAACAGGGCCGGCAAATATATATTGTGTATCCGTTGATTGAAGAGTCAGAAAAACTGGATTATAAAGATCTGATGGACGGCTACGAAAGTGTAGCCAGGGCATTTCCGGAATGCCAGCTCAGTATTGTGCATGGCCGAATGAAGGCAAAAGACAAAGATTATGAAATGCAGCGTTTTGTAAAAGGCGAAACGCAGATTATGGTGGCTACTACCGTAATAGAAGTTGGCGTAAACGTACCCAATGCCTCTGTAATGGTAGTTGAGAATGCAGAACGTTTCGGGTTAGCGCAATTACACCAGTTACGTGGGCGGGTTGGCCGGGGAGCCGATCAGTCGTATTGTATATTGATGACAGATTATAAACTCACCACCGAGGGAAGAACCAGGATAGAATCGCTCGTAAAAACTAATAACGGATTTGAAATAGCTGACATGGACCTCAAACTCCGCGGTCCTGGCGATCTGGCTGGTACCCAGCAAAGCGGCGTGCTAGATTTATTAATCGCCGATTTAGCCAAAGATGGAGCTATTGTTCAACAAGCCAGGGAAGCAGCACAGGCCATGCTGGAAGCCGATCCTGAACTTGAAGATGCCCAGAATGCGGTGATTAAAAATCATATCCTTTCACTCCGGAAAGACGAAACCAACTGGAGCCGTATCAGTTAAGTTTTGTATAAAAAGGGTAAATTTTATCTTCGGAAACCTTTTGCTAATAAATTGATTTAGTATAGCATGTTATCGTTTATTTCCTTCCTATCCTGGATTTATTTATTGGCAGAGCCTGCACATGAGTTTCACACCAGTCTGGCACAGATTCAATACAATACAACTACAAAATCCTTTGAGGTAAGCCTGCGTGTGTTTACTGACGACCTCGAAGCAGCACTGACCAGAGAAAATAACAATCAGAAGGTAAGTATTTCAGATACCAAACTTGCAGATCCATTCATTGAAAAGTATATAAATAAACATCTGCTCATTCATACAAAACAGGGCCATAAACAGCAAATGACGTTTGTAGGAAAAGAAATTGAAGTAGATGTAACCTGGATATATGTTGAAGTATCAGCTACTGATGACCTGGGAGGTCTGCGTATACAGAATACGATTCTGACAGAGTTATTTGATGACCAAGTAAATATTGTAAACCTGAATTATCTGCGGAAAACGTCTACCTATTTATTTAAAAATGGGCAGACGGTACAAGATGTAGGAAATTAGCTTAATTTTCTAATAAATCTGAGGGATAAGTAAAACGAGGAGTAATTAATTTAGAAGTATATCATTTAGGACGGAATATCTCAAATTCTACCCTTCGGTTGATTTTCTTATCTGCATCTGTTTTTTCCTCTACAATAGGCATCGTATTTCCATAACCTTTAGCCTCTATCCGATTATCTTCCATATTGCCCTTCTTAATGACATAGCTCTTTATTGATTCTGCCCGGCGTTGTGAAAGTTTCATATTCGAATTGGCATCTCCCTGTGAATCGGTGTGTCCTGATATTTTTAACTTAAAGTCTGGGTGATCCAGCAAAAATTCTACGACTTTATTCAGATCCTTCATCATGCCGGGCTTAATTTCAGCGCTGTTCTCTGAGAATTCAAGAGAAGCAAACTCCCATTTTTTCAGATCGATATGAGGCGTTTCGATATGAATAGCCGTATCTCCTACCAGCCTGAAGGTACGTTCAATCCGGAAGAAATCTTCTCCGGTAATAATTACCAGGTAATCATTATTCCGGATCAGATCAAAATCATATGACCCATCCGGACGCAGGAATTTGGGGGCAACTTCAATATTATTAGTAAGATCTATAATGGAAACAATGCCAGTAAAAGCAGCTCCTGAAATAGAATCTTTTACAGAACCCTCAAACTTAGTGATCGCTCCCGGCTGAGCTTCCATGGGTAGTGGAAAAGAAAACAGGTCCATATTTTTAATATCGTCATGTTCGGACCGGGCATAAAATAAATCTTTAGACTGGGAGTCAATAGTAAAATAATACTCACTTCCTCTGCCATTTACCAGAGGACCAATGCTTCTGGGTTCTTGCCACATGCCTTCAATCTTGTAACACTTATATATGTCAAAATCGCCAAAATTGAGCAATTGTCCATTTGAGCTGAAATACAACACATCGAACTGCGGATGATAGAAAGGACTTACTTCACTTTGTCTTGTGTTAATAACCGGACCCATATTCTGTGCAGGTGCCCAGCTGCCATCTGCCCGTTTGAATGTAAAATATAAGTCCGACAAGCCAAATCCACCTAACCGGTCGGAAGCAAAAAATAAGGTATCTTCATTATGAGAGAGAGCCGGATGAGAATCCCAGGCAGTACTGTTCACCTGCGGCCCCAGATTCCGGACATTGCCCCAGGTACTGTCAGGCTGGAGTTGGGCTACAAAAATGTCGCAATTACCATAACTCTCCGGACTGGCACACCGTGAGAAAAACAAAGTGCGTCCATCTTTACTGATTTTCGCTGAACCTTCGTTATAACGGGTATTGATGGTGCTTAAAGACTGAGCATCTTCCCAAATGTCGTCTACCTTACGGGTGTAATAAATATCTTCGTTAACTACTGTATTTACCCCTACCTTTTTCACATTTCTTTTGGATGTAAACAACAATGAGTTGTTATCTTTACTCAATGTCGGGCCATAATCGGCATATTCAGAATTTACTCCATAGCCCATATTCAGCAGTACTCCTACCGGCGGACGAAGCGTATCAATTGATTTACGGTACTCAACTAATTCATAATAATATTCTATCGGAACGAAATAATCGGTATCATATTTAGACAGAGAATCATAATACAATTCCACTTTGCGGATATCACCCCGGTGATGCTTTAATACAAGCCTGTATAGGTATTTGGCTTTTTCTATATCATCTAATAATTCTACTAATTTGGCAAGCCGCCACAATAAAGGGGTATCGCGGTAAAAGTTCTGTATACCAAAACTCTTTACATAATTTGTTAGCATGGCATAGGCTTTTTCCCATTCTTTCTTCTTTTCCAGCTTATCAATCTGCTCTAATATTTTGCCATCCTGATAGTAAGGAATCTTGTTAATATTCGTAAATTCAAACTGAGTTTGAGCGGTTCTTGCTAAGCTATCCCTTGCTGCACTTTTTATTGCTTTGGTTCTGTACTTTGCTTTAGTATATTGCTGACACATAGCTGGGGTGTAACTATATAAAACAGCAGCAGTGAAAAGTAATATTACATATTTACTGACTTTCATATAATTACTGTTTTTGGTATGTGCATATTCAGTTATGTATACAAAATTTAGTCAGAAAATTAGTATAAGTATAATTAAAATAAAATTATACTGATCATATAGGTGAAAGTAATGCTTTCATTTGTAGCCTTTTCTGGCATAGGACTTGCAACTTTACCATATTTATTACGAAACCATTTACACTTCAGGAATACGTGCCAGTATGGCATAAGATGTTTCCTGCTAATTAACGAGATGAAATATAAAAATCATAAATTGTATCAGACTGTATTATTGCCCGAAGCCGCTGATGATGATGCTGTTGAGATGATTCCCCTGTTGTCGCCGGAAGAAGAGGAAGAAATGGATAAGTATAAAATCCCTGACGAACTGCCAATTCTGCCTGTTAAAAATACAGTATTATTTCCTGGTGTAGTAATTCCCATTACTGTAAGCCGCCAGAAATCGATACGCCTGGTGAAAAAAGCATATAAAGGGAGTCGCATTATTGGAGTGATTGCCCAGGCAAATACGTCTAGAGAAGAACCAGGTACTGAAGATCTCTATAAGATTGGTACTGTAGCCTATATTCTCAAGATGCTTGTGCTGCCAGATGGCAATACAACCATTATTATTCAAGGAAAAAGGCGTTTTGAAGTAACCAACTTTATTCAGGAAGAACCTTATATTACAGCCAAAGTAACGCTTATTCATGAAAACTTTCCTGATAGCAGCAAGCGGGAAACCAAGGCATTGGTACGGTCTCTGAAAGATGCAGCTTCCAAGATTCTGAAACTCAATCCTGAAATTCCTCAGGAAGCGCAGATTGCCCTGGATAATATCGAGAGCCCCAGCTTTCTTACTCATTTCCTTTCATCGAATATTAATGCAGATGTAGCGGATAAGCAGCGTATTCTGGAAACTAATGACGGCATGCAACGGGCTACAACCTTGTTGCAATTTATGCTGAAGGATATACAATTACTGGAATTAAAACATGAAATTCAGAGTAAGGTGCACTCTGATATTGACCAGCAGCAGCGTGATTATTATCTCCGCCAGCAAATCAAGGTATTACAGGATGAATTAGGGTATGAAAGCCAGGACCAGGAAATAGAAAACCTGCGGGCAAAAGGTGCAAAAAAGAAGTGGCCAGAAATAGTTGCCAAACATTTCAACAAAGAAGTAGACAAGATCACCCGCATGAATCCGGCAGCTGCCGAATATCCGGTAGCTATGAATTATGTGGAACTACTGGCTGATCTGCCCTGGGGAGAATATACTAAAGATAATTTTGACCTAAAAAAAGCAAAAAAGATTCTGGATGCAGATCATTATGGGCTGGATAAGGTAAAAGAACGCATTATTGAATACCTGGCCGTGTTGAAATTAAAAAACAACATGAAAGGTCCTATTCTTTGTTTATATGGACCTCCCGGCGTAGGTAAAACTTCTTTGGGCCGCTCTATTGCCAAAGCCTTGCATCGTAAATATGTCAGAATGTCATTAGGCGGGGTGCATGATGAAGCGGAGATCAGAGGGCACCGCAAAACCTATGTAGGAGCTATGCCAGGAAAGCTAGTTCAGAATATTAAGAAAGTAAAATCTTCTAACCCAGTCTTTATTTTAGATGAGATTGATAAAGTTTCTTCAGATTTCCGGGGTGATCCTTCCTCTGCACTACTGGAAGTATTAGACCCGGAGCAGAATTTTGCCTTTATGGATAATTATCTGGAAGTGGAATATGACCTTTCCAAAGTATTATTCATTGCCACGGCTAACTCTCTGGAAACCATTCATCCGGCTTTACGGGACAGGATGGAAATAATAGAGATTAATGGCTATACCCTGGAAGAAAAAGTACAAATTGCTAAAAGCCATTTGATTCCTAAGCAGAAAAAAGAACACGGCCTGGGAACCAAAGATGTAACTTTCGATACTAAAGCCATTGTAAAAATTATTGATGATTATACCAGAGAATCTGGTGTGCGGAATCTGGAACGCAAAATAGGAGCTGTTATCCGGAAAGTTGCCAAATCAATAGCTATGGAAGAACCTTATAATAAGGTTATACAGGCAAAAGATGTGGCTAAATTGCTCGGCAGTGAAATATTCGACAAAGAATTATATCAAAGCAACGAAGCTCCTGGTGTGGTTACCGGCCTGGCCTGGACACAAGTGGGCGGTGAAATTCTGTTCATTGAATCTAGTTTGAGCCGGGGCAGAGGTAAACTAACTCTTTCCGGACAACTGGGAGATGTGATGAAAGAATCTGCCATTGCTGCTTTGTCTTATTTGCGGGCGAATGCTGAGGCCCTCGATATCGATTACCGGGTATTCGACCAGTTTGATCTGCACATACATGTACCAGCTGGTGCTGTTCCTAAAGATGGCCCTTCTGCAGGTATTACGATGTTTACTTCTCTGGCTTCCGTATTTACCCAGCGTAAAGTAAAAGACCGCCTGGCTATGACTGGTGAAATTACGCTCAGAGGCCGGGTATTACCGGTAGGTGGTATTAAAGAGAAAATTCTCGCCGCTAAACGGGCTGGCATCAAAGAGATTATTCTGTGTTCAAAAAATAAAAAAGATATTGAAGAAATTAATTCATCCTACATCGAAGACCTGACTGTTCACTATGTAGATCATGTAGATGAAGTACTGGCCATTGCCTTGCTGAAAGAAAAAGTAAAAAATCCTTTCAACTTATCTGTAATAGAAAATAATGTTCCAGCTCCAGCATATGGTAATCCGGTTATTACAAGTGCTACGTTGGAAAAAAACTAATTACAATGTATTCTTAAACAAGAAAGGCTGCCTGGATAATAGGCAGCCTTTCTTGTTTGAAACGTAAGTTTATTTATCCTGAAAAGCGAGTTTTAAAATTCTGGGAGCGTCCTTTTCACTATACTCCCTAAGCCATACGTTGGCAGGCTGCACAGATAATATGGGCGCGAATTTACAGCGGTCAGTACATTCGGTTTTCACAATCTCCACTTCATCCTTTAAGCCTTTTTCTTTTATCAGGTCTTTCAGTTCTTTACACATATCCTTCCCTCCTCTTTTACCACATTTGCTACCTACACAAACATATATTGCTTTTTCTGGGGCATGAAATTTACTCATATCGATAACTTTGTTCTTCCTGAGGGCAAAGATACGATTTAGAAGTGTAACCGATGCATGATTGAATCTAATTCTAATCTCTTCTTTAAAATCAAACCAGGTATTTTTCCAGATATTTGGCCATTTCCTCTTGCATGCGTTTGGTTTCGTTAGCCGCTTGAACAGCAAAATCTTTTCCATTTGAGGCATAAATTACAGATCTGGAGGCATTCACCAGAAGTCCGCAGTACTTGTTCATCCCAAATTGGGAAAGTAGCGCCAGATCTCCACCCTGCGTACCTACGCCCGGTACCAACAGGAAATGTTCAGGAATAAGTTTCCGGATATGTTTGAATTGTTCTGCCTTTGTTGCGCCTACTACATACATTAACTGCGAAGCATCAGCCCACTTTGAAGAAACTGAAATTACTTTCTCGAATAGCATTTCCTCAGATGTTAAAGCAGTAGTCTGGAAATCGGCACTGCCAGGATTCGAGGTTAATGCCAGTAAAATAACCCATTTGTCAGGAAAACCAAGAAAAGGGGTTACTGAATCTTTGCCCATATATGGAGCAACCGTAATAGCATCGGCCTGCATCTGTTCAAAAAAAGCTCTTGCATATAATTGCGAGGTATTACCGATATCCCCTCTTTTGGCATCTGCAATTTTGAAAAAAGTATCAGGGATGTACTCGAGTGTCTTTTGCAGACTTTCCCAGCCTTTCGAACCTAAAGCTTCATAGAATGCCGTGTTTGGTTTATAAGCCACACAAAAATCGGCTGTTGCATCAATGATTTGCTTGTTAAATTCAAAAACCGGATCTTTCTCTGAATGTAGATGTCTGGGGATTTTCTGAAGGACTGTGTCTAAACCCACACATAAATAGGACTGCTTCTGCTTAATCTGATTAAAAATTTCTTCTTTGGTCATACGATGATTTGCGGTTTTCCGGTTAGGAAATGCAAATAAACAAAAATCCGGTGATAGCGTTATCACCGGATTCATATAGTATATCTAATTATACTAGTTTAAAACTATCTCAGGTTTAAAACTATCTCAGGTTTAAAACTATCTCAGGTTTAAAACTATCTCAGGTCAATTACTTCTACGCCTTTATACTTTGATTTATCGAAAGCAAAATAATTATCATCTATCTCAGTTGGGGTAAACTTTTGCACGGTATATAAATAACGGTTGCCATTTTTCTCAAACACTTTCAGACTTCGCATAGACTTATCTTTCTTATTGACAGTTAGTCTTACTTTGAACACCTGCTTGGTTTTATCTTCCGGTGTTAATTCTACTACCTCATAGATCTGCCCGGCTTCTTTGGTCTCCTCCAGGAAAGCATATTTATATCCCTGTTTATAAATAGTAAATATTTTACTCGGACTGATTTCATCTTCATCCGGCTCGTAATCCGAAATGTTTACTTCGTTCGCTTCTTTCAGATATGTCCACACCGTTGAGCCATTATTGATAATTTCCTGTTCTCCCATATTCAGATGATACTTAGCTCCTTTTACAGCCAGATCCCCTTTATATGTTTCATTTACACCGGTAGTTGGGCTTTCCAATGTATACGAAAATTGTGCTTTAAACGCAGGAATAGTTTTATATTTCTGACTCATGGCATCCAGGATTTCAGCAGCTCTTTTCTCTTTCTGCGCAAAGGCTGAACCTACACAAACGAATAGAAATACAAGTAAATACAATAGTTTTCTCATAGATTACAGTAAATGTCTTTTAGTGATATATAACAGACGATATTGGTCTGATTTTGTTTACATTAAGCAAACAGTGATATTAGTTATTATTCAGTTTATTCAATAATTGTTCCAAACTATTTTCATCCGGAATAAGCACTTCTCTGGCTTTACTTCCTTCAAAAGGACCCACTACACCAGCAGATTCCAATTGGTCAATGAGGCGGCCTGCCCGGTTATATCCTAATTTCAGCCTACGTTGCAGTAAGGAAGTACTCCCCTGCTGATGCGTTACAATCACTCTGGCAGCTTCCTCAAATAAAGGGTCCCGGTTAGATGGATCAAAATCGGCTTTTTCTTCGCCACTCTCATCACCCTCATACTCTGGCAGAATATAGGCTGAATCATAGCCCCGCTGATTGCCAATAAATTCACAAATACGGTCTACTTCTGGGGTATCCAGGAAAGCACATTGCAAGCGGATAATATCTGATCCATTCGACAACAGCATATCGCCTTGTCCGACCAGCTGATCGGCACCACCAGTATCCAGAATCGTGCGGGAATCTATTTTTGAAGTCACTTTAAAAGACAACCTGGCTGGAAAGTTTGCTTTAATGATACCTGTAATCACATTCACAGAAGGTCGCTGAGTCGCTACAACCAGATGGATACCTATGGCACGAGCCAGCTGCGCTAACCGGGCGATAGGTTGTTCTACTTCTTTTCCGGCTGTCATCATTAAATCTGCCAGCTCATCAATCACAAGTACGATATATGGCATAAACCGGTGTCCCTTTTCAGGGTTCAACCTTCTTTCCACAAATTTATGGTTATACTCTTTCAGATTCCGGCATCCAGCTTCTTTGAGTAAATCATACCGCATATCCATCTCAATACACAACGAGTTCAAAGTATTTACTACCTTTTTTGTATCTGTAATAATAGGCTCCTGTCCATCCGGCAACATGGCCAGAAAATGACGTTCGATTTTATTAAACAGCGTAAGTTCTACTTTTTTCGGGTCAACCAGTACAAATTTTAGTTGAGAAGGATGCTTTTTGTAAATGAGCGATGTAAGAATCACATTTAAACCTACCGATTTACCTTGCCCGGTAGCACCAGCCATCAGCAGGTGAGGCATTTTGGCCAGATCAGCTACATAGATTTCATTAGCAATCGTTTTTCCCAGCACCACAGGCAGTTCCATCGTACTTTTCATGAATTTTTCTGTAGCCAGTACCGAACGCATGGCTACCATTTCCCGGTTTTTATTAGGAACTTCAATCCCTATGGTACCTTTGCCAGGAATAGGTGCAATAATGCGTATACCTAAAGCAGATAAACTTAGTGCAATATCATCTTCCAGGTTCTTGATCTTGGAAATCCGGATACCAGCTTCGGGAATAATCTCATATAAGGTAACAGTTGGGCCAATAGTAGCTTTGATTGAAGCAATGCCAATACTGTAATTAGCCAGCGTTTCTACAATTTTGTCTTTATTTGCCTCGAGTTCTTCTACGCTTACCTGTACTTTATCTGTAGAATATTCATTGAGCAATTCCACCGGCGGATACTGGTACGATGGCAGATCCAGGGTGGGGTCGTAATTGCCCATATTTTTGATGAAAGGAACCGGATCATCGGCAATGTTTTCTAATTCCAGTTCAGTTTCTTCCGGAGCAGGCCTTTCTTCGATACTGAACTCGACATCAGCCTTTTTACTGCTGCCATTATTCCCATTGGTTCGCTGAATAGATAGGGCAGGGCTTCCATTGCTGGTAGCTGGTTTTAAGGAAGGAACCAGTATTTCCTCTTCGACTGGCATAGGCTTCGCCGGTTTCAGTACTGGTTCATGCTCATAGGCTACTGGCTCGTTTTTGGGAACAAATTTTACTTGCTCCTGAGTAGCGGTTTCTATTTCCTGAATAGTTTCGTTGATTTTCCGGTTAAATGCCTTAACAGTAGTAATGTCAAAAAAATAAATAGTAAAAACCAGAAGCGAGAATATAATCAGCAGCATTGTTCCCCAACCCATGAGTCCATCTGAAATGGCAGCTATTTCATACCCGATTCCTCCGGAGATAAACCCTAAACTGCTTTCTCCATCCAGACTCAGTACCAGATAGCCTAACAACAAGCTAAGCCAGATAATAGAAAACAGAGAAAATTTGGTTAACCGGTTGACAGGAAACAGCTCTCTTTTGAAAACAATTTTATAGCCTACAAAGAAAAATACAGGCACAAACAAAAAAGAGGCAATACCGAACCATTTGAAAATAAAAATATGTGAAACCACCGCTCCGGTTAAACGCATCCAGTTTTCGGCTTCCGCCCCGGATTC
Source organism: Rhodocytophaga rosea (assembly GCF_010119975.1). Lineage (GTDB taxonomy): Bacteria > Bacteroidota > Bacteroidia > Cytophagales > 172606-1 > Rhodocytophaga > Rhodocytophaga rosea. Next base: position 5,809,050 of record NZ_CP048222.1, on the reverse strand, counting down.
ACGCACGGTTGTATCAAATACAGCATCAACTACACTTTGATCAGCCTTGCCGGTAAATAAATAAGAAATAAACGCAACAGCCAGAAACAACGAAATAAACATCAGTAAAAAACCTCCTGTTAATTCCAGGCGTCTGTCGGGCTTGAGTTTAATAGTACGCTTCACTTTTGGCGCTACAGTCGCAGAACCAGCATCAGCAGGCTTTTTTACATCATTGTCTTTTTTAAATGTATTTTCTTTAAACGTATTTTTTGCCATGTGAGCAACTCAAATGAAAGGTCAATAAAAATTCCAGAAAACGCTCCCTTATACTAAACCGAAAATGCTGTTCTGGATATTGTGGGCATTTACCAAAATTATAAAATTTGTTGAATAATTGCTTGATTTATCTGCTTTACAATACCAGGGCCTTCATAAATAAATCCGGTATAAAGTTGTACCAACGAAGCACCTGCGTTCAGTTTTTCGATAGCATCTTCCGGAGAAGCTATTCCTCCTACCCCGATAATAGGAAAAGCCTTTCCTGATTTTTCATGTAAATACCGGATTACTTCGGTTGCCCGTTTTTTCAGTGGTTGTCCGCTCAGTCCACCTGCGCCTATGGCTTGTACAATAGCCCTGTCTGTTTGTAGATTTTCCCGGCTGATGGTAGTATTAGTAGCAATCACACCGGCAATCCCGGTAGTTTTTACAATGTCGATAATATCATCTAACTGGCCGTTGGTAAGATCAGGTGCAATTTTGAGCAAGATGGGTTTAGGAGCAGGCTTGGAACGATTATGATTTTGCAAACTTTGGAGCAAGTGAGTGAGCGGTTCTTTTTCCTGCAAATCCCGCAGATTCGGTGTATTGGGCGAACTTACATTCACCACAAAATAATCTACGGTATCAAAAAGCGCATCAAAGCAAAACAGATAATCGGCTAAAGCCTGTTCGTTTGGCGTATCCTTATTTTTACCAATGTTTCCGCCAATGATAATGCCAGATTTACGCTTTTTGAGCCGGTGGGCAGCTACCTCTACTCCCTGGTTATTAAATCCCATCCGGTTGATCAATGCCTCATCTGGTTTCAAGCGGAACATTCTGGGCTTAGGATTGCCTTGTTGCGGACGGGGCGTAAGCGTACCTATTTCAATAAAGCCAAACCCCATTGCACTCAACTCGTCCGTTAGTTCTGCATTTTTATCAAAACCTGCTGCCAATCCAACCGGATTTTTAAATGTTAATCCAAGCAGTTTTCTTTCCAGAGATGGATGCTCGAAGGCATATAGCTTTTTAAAGGTAGCCGCTACACCTGGCAGTTTAAACGTACTCCTGATTAAGTTAAAGGTAAAATGATGGGCTTTTTCAGCATCAACTCCAAATAAAATGGGCTGCAGAATATGTTTGTACATCCCGCAAATATAATACAATGTACTAACCAGGAGGCAGGTTTGCCTGGCAAATTTCCAATAGTTACGCTAAGCTATTATTATACTTATAAAAAAATATTCTAAACTTATTGTAAGGATTCTCCAAGTTTAGTGAGCCATTTACCTAGTTTTCTCAGATCATTGGCAATAGAGGTATCAGCACCAGAGGCAGATTTTGTAGTTAATTCTCCTAATCGCAATAAAGACTGGCTGATAGCACGTCCATCAAGCCTGCCAGCAGTAAGAAAGCCTTTCAGGTTTTTGAGTTCATCAGCAATATCAGTCCATTCCGGTTTATTTTCGCTGCGGAGTTTTTGTTCCCAGGCATCCACATTAGCAATGGCAGAATCTGTAGAAGTGCCGGTTGGCAGACCTTCGAGATAAGTAATAGTGGCTTCCAGTGTCTGTTCGTTGATTGATTTTTCGCCTTCCATACGTTTGTTTGTAAATTTACAGCTTATACGCAGGGTTTAGCTGGAAGGGTTGTATGATTGGGAGGTATAGAAAAGGCTATATCAGGAATAATTCTTATCCGTCATTTACTACGACCTTAAATTGATCGTCCGGTTTTGTTCTTCCATTTTCTCTCACCAGCTTTTTACCTGATTTAGCAGCTATATCTTCTATAATGGTGTGGGCATGAAGTTTACCATTCTCAATAAATACTTTTTCTGTATAAATTCCGGCGATAACAGTGCCTGCCAGATACAATCCTTTTACATTCGTTTCATACGTTTGAGGATCATAGGTTGGAATTAAGGTATCTTTGGTAAGCGTAATTCCGGAGTTAGCCAGTAAACGGGAATCTGGCAAATAACCCACCAACAAAAACACAAAATCAGCCGGGAGATCTTTCCGCTCACCAGTCTGATTATTTTCAACGGTAACGCGTCCAGGTTCTATGGCCTTAGCTTCTGTATTGAAATGAACTTTGATTTTTCCTTCCTTCACCCGGTTTTTAATATCTGGGGTAAGCCAGTATTTTACAGCCGGGGTAAAATCTTCAAACTTATGCACAATCGTTACATCGGCATCATTGCGGTATAGTTCCAGCGCCGCTTCCACAGCAGAATTACCTCCGCCTACTATTACCACTTTTGAAAATGCATATTTAAAAGGCTCATCATAATAATGAGATACATGCGGCAGTGGTTCACCAGGAATATTGAGTATTCTGGGAAAATCAAAATAACCGGTAGAAATCACTACATTCCGGGCATAGAACACTTGTCCGCCTTTGGTATGCACTTCCAGTAGGTCTTCCGTTTTTTCTATACGTGTTACTTCGGTAAATAGCCTCAAGTTTAGTTTGAAATAAGCTGCTACCTTGCGGTAATATTGGAGGGCTTCATCTCTGGATGCCTTTCCGGTTGCAGTGGGAAAAGGGATTCCTCCTATTTCTATATTTTCCGCTGTAGAGAAAAACCGCATCCGGCTGGGATATTTCCGTATGGATTCGGTAATGCTGCCCTTTTCCAGAACAATATGTGATAAATTATGCTGGGCTGCCTCAATAGCGCAAGCTAGCCCGCAGGGACCACCGCCTACAATAAGTACGTCTACTATCTCCATGTATAATAATTTCTTAAGCAGGTTAAACTATATGCCTCTTGCTTTTTAACCCCTATACCTAATGTTTAGTTTGACCGCCGGTAAAATTGTGGCAAAATTTACAATAATCCATATAATAATACTGTCTGCTCTTTTTAAACTGTTGACATAATGATACTTGTCTGTCAGGCAGTTTATTAAATAAATTAAATATTTATAAATCTCAAATTTTCAAATTGAAAAACAATTTCTATATTTGCACTCCTTTTAAGCCGGCAGGCAATTTATACACAAAGATATTGATAATACATACAGATCATGAGCGAGATAATCAGAATGATAGAAGCGGAAAGCAAGGAAAAAAGAGGTGGTATTCCTGAATTTAAATCAGGCGATACAGTGAATGTTCACGTAAAAATCCGCGAAGGAAACAAAGAAAGAATTCAGCAATACCAGGGCACCGTTATTCAGCGTAAAAATCTGAATACCAACGGAGAAACTTTTACTGTCCGTAAAGTATCCAATGGTGTAGGTGTTGAAAGAATTTTCCCGATTTTATCACCCAACATCGAAAAAATCGAACTGGTACGTAAAGGTATCGTGAGAAGAGCCAGGCTATATTACCTGAAAGGCAAATCCGGAAAAGCTGCTCGTATCAAAGAAAACAAATCATAATCTGTATTTCAGATATTTTCATCAAAAGCCGTCTGTTTGGATGGCTTTTTTCATTTAAATTGCAACCTGTCAGGAAGAAACAGAAAATTACTTTTGCACTATGCTGATTCATTTTTATAAATATCAGGGAACCGGCAACGATTTTGTAATGATCGACGACCGCTCTGAAACTTTTCCTCAGGATACTACACTGGTAGCCAAGCTATGTCACCGGCGTTTTGGCATTGGTGCCGATGGTCTGATTTTATTACAAAACCACCCTGAATATGATTTCAGGATGGTATACTTCAATGCCGATGGGAAAAAAGGCAGCATGTGTGGCAATGGCGGACGCTGCACCGTGCAGTTTGCCAAAGACCTGGGAGTAATAGCAGACAGCACTACCTTTGAGGCTGCAGATGGCAGACATGAAGCTCATGTAAAAGACGGCCTGATCCACCTGAAAATGGGAGATGTACATCAGGTAAAACATATGCCTGCCTACGATTTTCTCAACACCGGTTCTCCTCACTATGTAGCCTTTGTAGATAAACTTTCTGAACTGGATGTAGTTGGTAAAGGCAAAGCCATACGCTATGATTCAGTGTTTGCTCCAGGCGGCACTAATGTCAATTTTGTAGAACAACTAAGTGATAATACCCTTTTTGTACGCACGTATGAGCGGGGCGTAGAAGACGAAACTTATTCCTGCGGAACGGGTGTAACAGCCTGCGCATTAGCCGCCAGTGCCCGGCATTTACAAAGCCCGGTAAATATCAAAACGCTGGGTGGTAATTTACAGGTTGCCTTTCAATCCAGCTCTCCGGAACAGTTTACCAATATTTATCTGATTGGCCCGGCTCAAAAAGTATACGAAGGAACTATAGAAGTAGGTGAGCAGTCATTCATTAGCGGGCATTGATAAAAATGAACAGATTGATATTTCTATGTCTGCTAGTGTCAACCAATTGCTTTAGTCAAAGTAAAATTTACTCCATTGAAGATTATTTAAAGAAAGATACTTACCGGGTTGTATTAAAGCTATTCGATAGGGGAGTAACTGATTTTTATATTTATGAAAGAGGTTGTGTAGGCTTTTTATATGAAAAAGAAGATACCTGTAGAGCATCTGAGTTAAAAGGATATATTATTTTATCTGGCAATAGCAAAGATTCATTAATAGTGGAAGATTATACGGCTTGCGGCATTGCTACAAGGAAATCTATTGAATCAAGTTCTATCATTTTTTATACTAAAAACAAAAATGATATTCAACAAGAAGAACCTAAGACAAATATATCTGTGTCTCACGAATGTTACCAGGCTTTTTATGAATTTGTAGATAAGCAATTGGTAGTAAACAAACAGTTTTATGAAAGTTTAACTGATAAAGACAATAAATTTAGGGCCTATAATAAAGGACTCAAAACATATTTTCTTTTAAAGAGCTTGAATAAAAGCTTAAATTATTAAAGGGAAGAACTGTAACATCAGGTAACCTGGCAAATAAGTACTAATAACAATTGACTATCGGCAGGAAACTATTCTTCTGTTGGCTTTAGTGAATAGATGGCTGAAATCGGAAAGTGATCTGAATAAGGAATGGTACGATGGGTATAAAAATCGAGTACTGATAAGCGGTCGTCATAAAACTGGTTATCAATCCGCAGAAAGAAGAGTTTGCCATTATAGGTAAAACCAAATCCCCTGCCGGCATCTTCAAAAGAATTATTCAGCATACTGCGCATTTTCTGATACGTATAACTATAGGGAATATCATTAAAATCACCACACACAATCACTTTATATGGGCTCGATTTAATGTGTTTTTCAAGTTCAGCGATTTGATAGCTCCGTTTGATAAAGCCTGTTTTCAGGCGTTTAAATACGTCCAGAGAGGTTTCCTTAATCTCTTGATAATTCTCATTTTCAAACAGGCTGTCTGCCGGAATGCTCATGGAATGCAAATGCACATTAAAAATACGGATCGTATCTTTTTTCACACGTACATCTACATAAATACCTTTATAAGAAGCTTTCTCAAATACGACTTCCCCTTTGTTTACAATCGGAAACTTTGAAAAAATAGTAACGCCCAGAAAGCCGCCTTTACTTCCATTTCTTTTTTGCAGGGGCTCCATATAAAACTGGTAATTTCCTTTTTTTGCAATTTTTTGTATGGTACCAAAAATTTTGGAGCCGCTTAAATTATAAAACTCCTGTATGCATTTAATATCTGCATCATTATCGGCTACCCAGGAGATTACTTCTGTAGAACGCAGGCTTTTTTTATCCTTATATAAATTGAACATGCGGGCGTTAAAGCTGAGCACTTTAAACGTTGAGTCTGCTGCAATAACAGGTTTTTCAAAGTGTAATGCCAGTGTACGCTGAAACAAAGGAAATCCCATTAAAATAATAGCAAGCGGCAGTAATACTTTTATTCTTGCATTGAGCAGCCAGTAAACAAAAAAAATCAGGTGAATGATGATAACAACCGGCAGAGATAAAGCCACAAATCCGGCAGGCCAGAAGGAAGCCGGTGAAACGTATACAGAAACGTAAGCAGCAAGCGTGTAAATACTCAGAAGTACATGCACCGTAAACAGCAGTTTTGAAAAAGCCTTGATAGATTTTTCCTGCATACGGCCAAATACACGCATTCTCTGCTCCTTATCTGAATATGTATGACTATTCATATTGTTCTTACTGGATAAGCAAAGCTAAGTTCGTTTGCTTCATAAAGTCTATTATACGTAAAATTATAAGGAATAACAGTCCTGCTCCAAACAAAGCTATTAAGATATTGATAAATATTTGTTTAAGAAGCATTTTTAACTTACCTTTGTACGAATAAGCAGATTTTTGATGGAGAGGGGACTTAGTCCCCTCTTTGCATTACTTTATCATGGAGTTAAAAGAACAAATAGAGGACCTGGTTGCTGTGCAGTTGAAAGGGTCTCCTTATTTTTTAGTGAATGTAGTGATTGCGGGTGTAAAATCTGTTCCTAAAATCACGGTATGGATAGATGGAGATGAAGGCGTAAGTATTGATAAATGTGCTGAAATCAGCCGTAAATTAGGCAATCAGCTGGAAGAAAGGGAATTGATACCTACTGCTTATACGCTGGAAGTATCTTCTCCCGGAATAGATCAGCCTCTGAAATGGTTCAGGCAATACAAGCAACATACTGGCCGTAAGTTAAAAGTAACGCTGAAAGATGGTACGATTAAAACTGGCACCTTAACACATGTGCAGGAAGACAGCATATTACTAACAGAAGAAAAAAAAGCAAAAAAGAAAAGCGAAACAGAACCTCCAGCCGAAATAAAGCTGGCAGATATAGATAAAACATTTGTTTTGGTTTCATTTATTTAGTTAACAGAAGGATGAATAGCAGAGAATTAATTGAGTCATTTGCTGAGTTTGCAAGGCTCAAAAACATCGACAGGCCCACCATGATCCGCATTCTGGAAGATGTATTCAGAACAATGATCCGGAAAAAATATGGTACTGATGAGAATTTTGATGTAATCATAAATGTGGACAATGGTGACCTTGAAATAATCCGTTTCCGCGAGATTGTCTCAGACGATTCGGAAGATATCTGGGATTTTGACAAAATACCTTTATCAGAAGCACAAAAGATCGAAGCCGACTTTGAAGAAGGCGAAGAAGTAGCTGAACCGATTGTACTGGAAGACTTCGGCAGGCGTGTAGTTCAAACAGCCCGCCAGACACTGATACAAAAGGTAAAAGATTTAGAAAAAGAGACACTTTTTCAGAAATATAAGGAACTTGTTGGCGAAATCATTGTTGCAGAAGTATACCAGATCCTTGGAAAAGAAATACTACTGATTGATCAGGAAAACAACGAATTAGTATTGCCCAAATCAGAGCAGATTCCTAAAGACAGATTCCGTAAGGGAGATTCCGTTAAAGCGATTGTTCACCGGGTAGAAATGGTGAACGGTACACCACGCATCATCTTATCGCGTACGTCGCCTGCATTCCTGGAAAGATTATTTGAAAACGAAGTACCAGAGATATATGATGGCTTAATCATTATAAAAAAAGTGGTGAGGGAACCAGGCGAAAGAGCCAAAGTTGCCGTAGAATCATATGATGACCGTATTGATCCGGTAGGTGCTTGTGTGGGTATGAAAGGTTCCAGAATCCACAGCATTGTACGTGAACTGGAGAATGAGAATATAGATGTAATTAATTATACTGATAATCTGGAGTTGTACATCAGCCGGGCTTTGAGTCCTGCTAAGATCGGCAGCATGAAGATAGACGAAGAAGATAACCGGGTATCGGTATATCTGAAGCCAGACCAGGTTTCTTTGGCTATTGGTAAAGGTGGCCAGAATATTAAGCTGGCAGGCAGGCTGGTAGGTATGGAAATAGATGTGTTCCGGGAAGCTGAAGAATATGCTGAAGAAGATATTGACCTGTCAGAATTTGATGATGAAATTGATGACTGGGTAATTGATGAACTGCGCAAAGTAGGTTTGGATACTGCTAAAAGTGTACTGGCAGTTACAAAAGATGAGCTTTTGCGGAGAACTGAACTCGAAGAAGAAACAATTGAAGAAGTACTTCAGATCCTGAAACAGGAATTTGAAAGCTGAGTTATGTGTTATTAACTTATTGAGCTGTTAAGAAGTTAACAGATTAGAATATTGCAAGATTTAAAAGATTAACCTGTGCTTAATCTCAATTAATAAAAGTAAATCTTCTACCTTTCTACTCTTTAAATTTTCGTAATTACTTTGCTCTTTCTTGATGGCTCAATAACTTTAATAAATCAGGTAACTAAAACAGAAAAGGATAAATTTTTTATATGGCAGATGACAAAATGATGAGGCTTGGCCAGGTAGCAAGGCAATTGAACGTAGGTATTTCTACGATCGTAGACCACCTTGCTGCTAAAGGTTTTGTGGTGGAGAATAATCATAATTCAAAGATTACGTATGGACAATTCGAAATGCTGGCTAAGGAATTTAAATCCTCAGCATTAGAGAAAAAAGAAGCAACCGGACTTAATTTCGGTAAAAAACACACCGACACACTTGGTGTGAATGGGAACACCCATGTTGAAAAAGAAGACATTTTTACAAAAAGTACTGTATCTGACAGAGATTCCTCTGTTAAACCAACCCAGAATGAGACTAAACCGACTAAAGAGGAACCTGAAACAATAAAGGCTAAACTACCAGGCATAAAGGTAGTAGGCAATATTGACCTGAACAAAAAACCGGTTGTGCCTCAGGCTACTCCAGTACCTGCTGCTCCACAACAAAAGGTAACATTGCCTGTGCAGGAGGAACCTAAAAAAGTAGAGGAAAAACCTGTACAGCCAGTTGTTGAGAAAACAGAACCTGTACCAGTCGTTGAAAATAAAGTTATTGAAAACAAACCGGCAGAAACACCTGCTCCTGTCAAGGAAGAGAAAGTTCCTGAAGTTGCAGCCCCGGTTGCTGAAAAACCAGTCGAAAACCAGCTCCCTCCAAAAGAAGAACCTGTCAAAGAAGTTGCGCCCACAGTTCAACAACCCTCTGTTTCTGTTAAACCAGTGGAATCAGAAGTTGTAGTACCTGAAAAAGTAACGGCTAAAGAACCATTACAAGTAGAAAAAACAAAAGCAGATATGCCCCCTTATAAGGAGGAGTTAGAAACCGAACTGGTTACACGAGCCAAAGCTGACCAACTCAAAGGTCTGACAGTAGTAGGTAAGATAGAATTACCTGTAGAAAGAGATAGAAATAAAAAGAAGAATGGCAGTCCTACACCTCCGCCCGCTTCTTCTGGTGCTGCTTCAGCAGATGATAAAAAGAAAAATAAGAGGAAACGCAAACGGGTACGTATTGGAGATTCTCCTCAGGAAAATACTCCGGCAGCCGACAGAAATAAACCACCTTTTCAGCAAAGGACTGGTAATACACCTCCTTTTCAGCAAAGACCTGGTAATCCACCTGCTGGTTCAAATCCATCTGCACAGCGTCCGCCATTAGGCAATAAACCACCTTTTGGTGGGAATAGATCTGATTCCGGCAACCGGCCAAATACAGGTGGAAACCGTCCGGATCAGGGTAATTTCAACAGGAATAAGCCTGCTCAGCAAAACAAGCCGGTAGGTAAGCCTTTTGAAAAAGAAGAAGTTTCTGACAAGCAGATACAAGATCAGATTAAAGCTACGCTGGCTAAACTGAGTGGCAATAAGAATCCGGCTGGTCAGGCAAACCGGGCTAAGTATAGAGGGCAGAAACGTTCTGCTATCGCTGCTGCCAAAGAGGAACGTTTGTTACAGGAGCAGGAAAGTGCGAAAGTATTGAAAGTAACAGAGTTTATTTCTGCCAACGATATGGCTTCTTTAATGGGCGTATCTGTGAACGAAGTAATCTCAGTGTGTATGAATCTGGGTATGTTCGTTTCCATTAACCAGCGCCTGGATGCAGAAGCTATTACAGTAATTGCGGATGAATTCGGATACGATGTAGAATTTGCTTCAGCAGAAGATGAAGCGGATGTGGTGCTGGAAGAAGTAGACAAAGATGAAGATTTACAGCCCAGAGCACCTATTGTTACTATTATGGGTCACGTTGACCATGGTAAAACATCTTTACTGGACTATATCAGGCGCTCTAAAGTTACGGCTGGCGAAGCTGGAGGAATTACCCAGCACATTGGTGCCTATGACGTTACCACAGATACAGGTAAACGCATTGCCTTCTTAGATACACCTGGTCACGAAGCATTTACAGCCATGCGTGCCAGAGGTGCTAAAGTTACAGACGTAGTAATTATTGTAGTTGCTGCCGACGACAATGTGATGCCTCAGACAAAAGAAGCTATTAACCACGCTTTGGTAGCCGGTGTGCCTATTGTGATTGCTATTAATAAAGTGGATAAACCGAATGCGAACCCGGATAAAATCAGGGAAGAACTCGCCAAGGAAAATATTCTGGTGGAAGAGTGGGGTGGTAAATACCAGTGTGAAGAGATTTCTGCCAAAACCGGAAAAGGTATTCCTGAACTGCTTGAAAAAGTATTACTGGAAGCTGAGTTATTAGACCTGAAAGCCAATCCGAACAAGAATGCGGTAGGTACTGTAATAGAAGCCTCTCTCGACAAAGGTCGTGGGTATGTAACTACTGTTCTGGTACAATCCGGAACTTTACATATAGGAGATATATTGCTGGCAGGGGCTCATTATGGACGGGTAAAAGCGATGGCAGATCACAGAGGGCAGCGGCTGAAAAAAGCAGACCCTTCTACACCAGTACAGGTATTAGGTTTGTCGGGTGCACCGCAGGCAGGTGATAAGTTCAATGTAATGGAATCTGAAAGGGAAGCCAGAGAGATTTCAAACAAACGGGAACAGATCCTTCGTGAACAGACCATCCGGACTAAAAAGCACATTACCCTGGATGAAATTGGCAGACGTCTGGCCATAGGAAGCTTCAAAGAACTGAACGTGATCGTAAAAGGTGACGTGGATGGTTCAGTAGAGGCACTTTCCGATTCCCTGCTCAATTTATCTACCAATGAGGTACAAGTCCGCATTATTCACAAAGGTGTAGGCCAGATCTCTGAATCTGATATCTTGCTTGCATCCGCTTCTGATGCTATTATTGTAGGCTTCCAGGTTCGTCCTTCTACCAATGCACGAAGACTTGCTGAACAGGAAGAGATTGAAATACGCTTGTATTCAATTATCTACGATGCCATTAATGAGGTAAAAGATGCCATGGAAGGTATGCTGGCACCGAAAGTAGAAGAAGTGATTGTAGGGAATGCCGATGTAAGAGATGTGTTCAAGATTACCAAAGTAGGTACAGTTGCCGGTTGTTATATTACTGAAGGTACCATCAAGCGTAGTAATAAGGTACGGGTGGTACGGGATGGTATTGTGGTTTATACTGGTGATATTGATGCCCTGAAACGCTTTAAAGACGATGTATCCGAAGTAAAATATGGCTACGAATGCGGTATCAGTATTAAAAACTTTAATGACATCAACCCAGGCGATACTATTGAAGCCTTTGAACAAAGAGAGACTAAACGTACTTTATAACAAGTACGGTATTACCAAACAAAAACGCCTGGTTAATAGCCAGGCGTTTTTGTTTGATAACTATTACCGGGGAAAGCAAATACAAAGTGTATGAATGAGGTTCAAATAAATATTTGAGTTAATCATCTCCAGTTTGTCTCACCGATATTACTTTTGTTAACTTGCATTCATACCTCTGAAACCATGGCTACTAAAATACCACCGATTATAAAACCTGCAGAACTGGCTACGCTCATGCAGCAAAAAAAAGTAGTTATCATCGATGCCCGGGTAGGTCCACAGGTAAAGGAAACGTATGCAGCTTCGCATCTGGCAGGTGCCCGGTTTGTTGATATAGAAACAGAACTTGCCCGGCCTAAAAAAGAGCCTGCCCAAGGTGGCCGCCATCCGCTTCCTTATCTTGAGCAATTTGCTCAACTGTTACAAAGGCTTGGTATAAGCCCGGATAGTCATGTGGTCGTATATGATGATAAGAATGGAGCTAATGCCGCCGCCAGGTTCTGGTGGATGCTCAGGGCAATAGGGCATCAGGCGGTACAGGTACTGGATGGTGGATATCAGGCTGCCATTACAGCTGGTATTCCTACCTATTCCGGAGAAGAAGTACCAGCCACTACAAGTATTTATCCTGTGAAAGAATGGCTTTTGCCCACTGTTGATATACATCAGGTTGAAAAGGCAGTACAGGATTCAGATTTTCTTGTGATTGATGTACGGGACGCAGAACGTTACCGGGGTGAAAAAGAACCGATTGACCTGATTGCCGGCCACATTCCCGGGGCTGTAAATATTCCTTTCAGTAAAAATTTAGATAGTAATGGATTTTTTCTAAAGCCAGATGAACTCAAGCATACCTATAAGCAAGCACTGGAAAACCGGAACGCTAAACAGGTTATTGTGCATTGCGGTTCAGGAATAACAGCCTGTCATACATTGCTGGCTATGGATCACGCAGGCATGGAAATACCCGGTTTATACGTAGGCTCATGGGGTGAATGGTCCAGGACTGACAGGCCGATTGCTACGGGAGCCAAACCCTGACACCTTCTAATACTATAACTTTCAGGAATTATTTACTACTTGGTCTTCCAGCAACTTAAACTTCTCGCTCACCAGATGCACCAGATGCATCACATTTTTTAGCATTGGATTATTGTCATCTTTGCGCCAGATCGCATATAAACTGGCTTTTTGCGGAAGTTGAATAAACCTGATGCCAGGTTGTGCACTAAACGCATACGAACCAGGCAGAATGGATACGCCCAGCCCTCTAGCAACCAGGCTCAAAATAGTAGCTCCAAAATCAGATTCAATATATACATTAGGAGAAAATTGATACTCCTGAAAAATGGCATTCAGGCTTTGCACATAAAAAGTATTATGATGCAGACCAGATAGTATAAACTTTTCATCTTTCAATTCAGCTAAGCTGGTAAAGTTTTCCTGGTTCAATTGATGAGAGGCAGGCACAATCAAGGCAAAACTCTCAGAATACAGGCAGGTAGAGCGTAAAGTGGGATTTACGCCAGGCTCTCTCCGGAATCCGAGGTCCATCTGGTAATTCAATAACAAATGTTCGAAGGTGATATCGGTAGGTTCGATTAATTCTACTTTCAGGTGCGGAATGTTTTGATGAATATGGATCAAAAGTTCTGGTAAAAACCCATATACAATAGAGCCCGGATAGCCAATACTAATAGCTCCATAGGTGCCTTCATGTATTTGCTGAGCCTGCTTATGTATACTATTGATATCCTCCACTAATCGTTGCCACCTCTCTCTGAGAAATTGCCCGGCGGCAGTGAGTTTTACACTCCTTTTGGTACGCTCAAAAAGTGTAACCCCCAATTCTTCTTCCAGCGCCTTTATTTGACGGCTAAGGGCTGATTGTGTAATAAAAACTTTTTCAGAAGTATTGCCAAAATGCAATTCCTTGGATAATTCCAGGAAGAATTTGATTTGTTGTAAGTCCACCAGTCACTAATTCGTTTTATGCATTAATCTATGAAAAATTAGCAATTCATGCATTAAAAGAACCTGTTATATTTGTTAAAACGCACAATAAAATGCTTTACAGAAGATATATACTGGAATCAATAGGCTGGACTGGCGCTTTGTTTTCTCTCTTAGCCTATAGTTTAAATAGCTTAAATGTTATTTTAAGTCAATCCAAGGAGTATTTAGCTATGAATGTACTTGGTTGTTTCATGCTGATTATTTATACCTATTATAAGAAGGCATATGCTAATTCAGTTTTGAACACCATATGGCTGGTTATGACAATTGTAGCGCTGATTAAAGTGTATTCCTTATTATAGCTTACTAAACAGAACTTAGCTGGAAATTGCTTCCACCAACCTACTTAGGTATTGATAAAAAACAAATCCGGCTATAGTTATAGCCGGATTTATAAAGATAGTTTGTTTTAGTTTTAGTTTGGTAATGAACCAGATTTCAGACTAATATTTATTTCCCTTAGACTTAGGCACTGGGTTTGCCTTTGTCTTTATTATCGTTTTTACCCTGTTCTTTCTTTGCTACCGCATCGCCACTATTCAGCCGTTTAGATACTACCAGGAAAGGACCTGAAATTACCTCATCGCCTTCTTTCAGGCCACTAATGATTTCAATATTCTCAAAATCGCTGATACCAGTTTTTACCTCCCGCATTTCTACCTTACCATTGTTGTGAACAAATACAACTTCTTTGGTTTCGTCGGCTTTATTGGAAACCTGCTTTGCAGGAGTATTGGAATTAGTAGCTTGTTCATTACCCTGGCCAGGACCTTCCGGGCCACCTACAGGGGCATTGGGGTTACGGGTAGTAACAGCTGCCAATGGTACAGATAATATATTCTCCTTGCGTTCAGTGATAATATCCACTGAAGCCGTCATACCCGGACGGAAAGGAGAAAGTTTACTTTTCTTATTTACCAGGTCGGCATAGGATTCATTAAGTATCCGCACTTTTACCTCAAATTCTGTTACAGCATCCTGAGTAACGGCTGTTTTGGCCGTATTAGAAATTTCAGTTACAATCCCTTTAAACTGCTTGTCCATATTAGCATAGGAATCCACTTCAATAATGGCGGTATCACCTAATTGCACCCGTACAATATCGTTTTCATTCACATCCACCAGCACTTCCATATTATTCAGGTTAGCCAGGCGCAACATTTCTGTACCAGCCATTTGTGAAGTTCCTACTACCCGTTCGCCTTTTTCTACACTCAGTTTAGAAACAGTGCCATTCACCGGAGAAAATATGGATGTTTTCCTTAAGTTTTCCTGAGCATCCCGTAAACCAGCTTCTGCACTCTGTACCAGATATTTAGCTGCTTCCAGATTTTGCTCGGCAGAAGTTACTTCTTCCTGGGCTACTTTGAAATTGGTTTCAGCGGTAACATAGTCAGCATCGGAAATTACCTTCTGGTCATATAATTTTTTATTACGCTCATATTCAATTTTAGAACGTTCCAATTGTACTTTAGCCTGCGATAATCTCGCCCTGGTTTGTGACAGGTTAGCCCGGTTATTATTCATATTAGCCTGAGCACGGTCTACGGCAGAGAGATAATTATCCGGACGTATCTTCAGCAGCAGTTGGCCGTTGGTAACAGAATCCCCTTCAGCTACTTTTAATTCAATAATCTCTCCCGACACATCCGGGCTGATTTTTACTTCCACTTCTGGCTGAATTTTTCCGGAAGCACTCACTTTCTCAATAATTTCTGTCCGTTTGGCCTTCGCCATTTCTACCTCAACCGGTTTTTCTTTTCCGATCCAGCCGGCTTGCTTGGCAATAAGCGAGGCAGCAATCAGCACAACCACTACTGAACCCAGAATAATAAGCAGTTTATTTGATTTTTTGCGTTTAGCCATTGGAGGTTAGATTTTATTAGAAAGATAAAGGTTTATTCTGATAAAAGTCTAATATTTTAGTCCGGAAAATATAATTATATTTAGCTTGTATCAGGTTTGCCTGGGCACCGGCCAGCCTTACTTTCGCCAGGTTATAATCAACAGAATTTAGCAATCCTACATTAAAGCGGCTCTCAGTAGCCTTAAATGCAAGGTCTAATGAAGCTACC
Source organism: Rhodocytophaga rosea (assembly GCF_010119975.1). GTDB lineage: Bacteria > Bacteroidota > Bacteroidia > Cytophagales > 172606-1 > Rhodocytophaga > Rhodocytophaga rosea. Next base: position 5,793,261 of record NZ_CP048222.1, on the reverse strand, counting down.
TGCTCACGGAAAGAATTGTAAGAAGCAGCCGCCGCCAGCATATTGTTATAGGCTAATTCAATGTTTTGACGTAGTAGAATCCTGGTATTTTGGGCATCTAACTTAGAAGTTTCTCTCAGCACAATTGAACGGCTGATCTGAGTACGGGTCTGCCATCCGTTAAGGATTGGAATGCTTAAGTTAACAGAAATGTATTTACCCAGGTTATCTTTTAACTGATCGCGGAAAGAATATTTTTCAGAGATAAAATTAGGTACTTGAGTAACCACCGGAGAGGCAGCATCGCCATTCACAAAGCCGATAGTTTCTGTTCTGGAGCCATTTAAAATATTCAGATTTCTCTGGTCAGAATAATAGGTGTTAAAACCGGCACCTACGGAAAGTCTTGGATACAAAAAGCCTCTGGCAGAAGCCACCCCATATTCACTGCTTTTCACTTTCAGATCAGCACTTTGCACACTGGGAAGTGTCTGCTGGGCAATCTTATAGATTTCTTCGGTATTTTGTTGGTAAGGGTCCAGGTTTGGATCTGGTAATTCTACCCGCACTATATTAAAATTACTCTGAGCCGGCAGATTCATGGCCTGCATCAGATTTATCTTAGAAATATTCAGATTGTTCTGAGCCGTTACCAGAGAGGCTTTATCTATAGCCAGCTGAGATTGTAAATCCAGAAGATTGGTTTGTGGCAAAGAGCCTGCTTCTACCAGTTTCTGGGTACGTTCTACCTGAAGTTGTGATTGATCTACCTGATTCTTGGCAATAACTAATAATTCTTCATTGGAAAGCACTTGCAGATAGTTTACGGCTACTGATAAAGCTACATCATATTTAGATTGCTCTACATCCAGACGGCTGGCTTTTACATCCGTCTGGCTCTGTTTGATATCATTTAAACGGGCGCCTCCCTGAAACAGCAGTAAATTACTATTCAAACTAAAGTTATTGGTCTGGGTAGTAATATCGGTAAACTGGTTAGTTGTAGGATCTACGAAACGGCCAAAATTATAGGCATGTTGTCCATTGACACTGGCGGTTGGCAGAAAACCGGCTTTTGACTGAAAGAGTAAAGCTTCATTATTACGTACCTGAAGCTCGCTTCTTTTTATAGTAATACTATTGGCAAAAGCATAATCTACACATTCCTGCAAAGACCATTGTTCTTTTTGGGCCTGAGCAAATCCGCTGCTCACTCCTGCCAGGAGCAAACAGCCTATTAAAAAAGATTTAATCGTTGGCATATTGGTTTAAAGTAAATGTTGCGCTTTAGATGATATAAATTAGAAATTGGTTACAAGTTTTACTGAATTACTGAATTACTGAATTACTGAATTACTGAATTACTGAATTACTGAATTACTGAATTACTGAATTACTGAATTACTGTACTGAATTACTGAATTACTGAATTACTGAATTACTGAATTATAATTTTATTTTTTTATTCTGACCTTCTGTAAGTCTGTAATTCTATTATTTCTTGGTTAGTCATTCAATACCGGAATATAAATCACTTCTTTTACCCACCGCAGGCTTCTGATATATTCCAGCGTAATTGGCCTGATGCTGGAATCCATCTCAATAAACTGGCAGGCCAGGTCATTTTTGCCTTTTCTGGATACATTCATAGAGGCAATATTACAATCGTCGTGGGCTACCACATCCGCAATAAAAGCAATACTTCCCTTCACGTCTTCAGCCGTAATAATCAGTGTATGGAGTTGTGCTGAAAAACCAGCCCGGAAACCATTTACCTGTGCAATCGTAATTAATCCACCTCCCCTGCTTTCTCCTATTATTTCTACTGCTTTTTCTCCGGCTTTTACATTCAATTTCACCGTATTTGGATGAAAAGTAGAGGCATTGCCAACCGAACGGAAAGAATAAACCAGATTTTGTTCTTTGGCAAAATCAAAAGAATTTCTGATCCGCACATCGTCCGTTTTATAATCCATCAATCCTGCAATTACTGCCCTGTCACTGCCATGTCCTTCGTATGTACGGGCAAAGGAGTTATAAAAAGTAATAATAGCTTCCGTTGGTTGTATTCCCAGGATATGGCGGGCTACTCTTGCAATCCGTACCACTCCTGCTGTATGTGAACTGGAAGGACCTATCATAACCGGGCCAATCATATCAAAAATGCTGCTTCTTCCAGACATGGTGTATTACTTCTGGTCTTGAACACAAAATAAAAGGTACAAAACCAGGAAAATTCCTGATACTTCAATATTACATACTAATTTTATACATCCGAATAAAATAATGATAAATGGCAAAATGATTAGATGGTTTGATGAAATGTATTTATAACTTCCAACTTACCGAAGAAACAATGGTTTCTGTGCCTTTTCACAACAGGGCCTTTCAATACGGCGACGGATTATTCGAAACGATGCGTTTTCAGGAAGGAAGAATCTTATTTCTGGAAGACCATCTGGAAAGACTTTCCGCAGGATTAGAAGTATTACAGATGAAACTTCCATCTGATTTTTCCCTTTACTATCTGGAGACAGCCATTGCACAACTTGTAGAAGCGAATGACTTGTTTCCCAGAGCCAGAATCCGTTTACAGGTATGGCGGAAAAGCGGAGGCTTATATACGCCTACCCAAAAGGAAGCTGAATTTTATATAAGTGCCCAGCCATTTGTGGAGACGCCCATGGAGAAAGAAAAAGTGTTATTTTACAGAGATATCCGCTTGCAGTATTCGCCTCTTTCTTCCCTCAAAACCTGTAATGCTTTGCCTTATATTATGGCAGGGATTGCTAAAACAAATACCGATGCAGATGATATGATCTTGCTAGATAATCAAGGACATACTTCAGAATGTATTGCTTCTAATATATTCTGGATAAAAAATGGCATTGTGTATACCCCTTCCCTGCAAAGCGGCTGCATCGCCGGAGTAATGCGTAAACAAATTATGAATCACGCTAATAAATTAGCCATTCCGCTAGAAGAAGGGTTATTTCCAGAATCAAGTATTCTGGAAGCAGAAGCTGTATTTTGTTCTAACATCTCCGGTATTCAGGCTATTAAGCAGATTGAAGAAGTTGTATTTGATGCTGCTAAATTGCCACAAGCATTGATGACTATTGGCCAATACACAGGATAGGATGAATAGATTTATAGAGGTTGCCTAGAAAAAATGATTCATCCTTCGTATACTAATTTCAATCTCATGTATGCCCAACCAACACAGAACCGACATCTACATTTTGCTACTAATTATTGACCAATGGCTACTTCACCTGTACCCTCCCGGCAATCTGTTTGGCTCTTTCTACCAGGTCAGTAATGTTGCAATCTATTCTGTCGAAAGCGAGCGCTACAGCCATCCGGCGGTAAGGCCTGGTGGTAGGTTTGCCGAAAATGCGGATATCAGATCTGGGCTGTGCCAAGGCTTCTGCAATACCAGAATAAGTAGGATTTTTTCCGTCCTGCTTGGCCAGAATAACAGCACTGGCACCAGCTCTTTCCAGAATAATTTCGGGGATAGGCAAACCCAATACAGCACGGGCATGTAGTTCGAATTCAGAAAAATTCTGTGTACCAGCCAGTGTCACCATGCCAGTATCATGAGGCCGGGGCGAAAGTTCAGAAAAATAGACGCCATCCTCAGCCAGAAAAAATTCTACTCCCCAGATACCGGCACCTGTTAAGGCAGCTGTTACCTGCTGTGCCATTTGTTTGGCTTCCTCCAGCTGAGCTGGTTCTATTCTGGCTGGCTGCCAGCTTTCCTGGTAATCTCCCCTCTCCTGCCGGTGCCCGATAGGCGGACAAAAAATCGTCGGGCCATGCATCTGAGTTACTGTAAGCAAGGTGATTTCAGAATGAAAATGTACAAAAGCTTCTACAATTACTTCCCCGTAATCAGCACGTCCTTTGGTAGAGGCAATTTCCCAGGCTACCGGTATATCTTCCACCGTCCACACCACAGACTGCCCTTTTCCGGAGGAGGACATGAGCGGTTTAACTACACAAGGCAATCCGGTATATTTTACAGCATCCTTCAGTTCATCCAGATTACTTGCGTAGGTATATTTTGCTGTACGTAAGCCTAATTGTTTAGCCGCCAGATCCCGGATGGCTTTGCGGTTCATCGTAAAATTAGCTGCTTTGGCACTGGGAACCACCTGAATGCCCTGTTGTTCGTAGTCATAAAACCGTTCCGTCCGGATGGCTTCTACTTCAGGAACAATAATATCGGGAGAATGTGCAGCAACAATTCTGTCGAGTTCGCTGCCATTAAGCATATCTATTACTTCATTCTCATCGGCTACCTGCATGGCTGGTGCACCTGCATACGAATCTACGGCAATTACATACTGGCCCAGACGTTTAACGGCGATCACAAACTCTTTGCCTAGTTCTCCCGAACCCAACAATAAAATTTTCTTTTGCATATAGCTGGATACTATTATGGATATTTTAATACGTCTTACACTTCGATTTCTCTTCCGACATTCACACTCGATTGCCCAGTTACACTTCGGATAAAGATATCGTTCATAGTGGGAATGCTTTCAATGAAAGAATGAATCTGTATCTGATTGATTAAATGCGCAATAAGTTGATTGGCAGTAATACCAGGCTGAAGGCGGATGCTAGCCCTGAAATAATTATCCGGCAGTTCTTCCCTGGAAATCACCTCAAAATCGCTGCTTAGCTCAAAATTACTGCCCTCACCTTCCACTATATAAGTATTGGTGCGGAAGCGGTTTTTAATTTCTTTGGTAGAGCCATCGAGTATTTTTTTCGATTTATTTATTAACGCAATATAATCACAGAGTTCTTCTACAGATTCCATGCGATGGGTAGAAAAAATAATGGTACTACCCTGTTGCTTGAGTTGCAGAATTTCGTCTTTGATCACGTTGGCATTAATAGGATCAAAGCCTGTAAAGGGTTCATCGAGAATAATGAGGGAAGGATTATGAAGCACTGTGGCAATAAACTGCACTTTCTGTTGCATGCCCTTGGAAAGGTCTTCAATATTTTTATTCCACCAGCTTTGAATATCAAATTTATTGAACCAGATTTTCAGCTTTTCCAAGGCTACAGCTCTGGGAATTCCTTTTAACTGAGTCAGATACAGAAGTTGTTCACCCACCTTCATTTTCTTATATAACCCTCTTTCTTCCGGCAAATATCCTATCTGGGCAATATGTCTGGGAGCTAATTGTTCACCATTGAAAAGCACTTGTCCGGAATCGGGGGCTGTAATCTGGGTAATGATCCGGATGAGCGAAGTTTTACCTGCCCCATTGGGGCCTAACAAGCCAAAAATACTTCCTTTGGGAATACTTATACTTACATCATCCAGAGCTGTATGGTTAGCGTAACGCTTGATGATATGCTGGGCTTCTAATATGTTCAAAATAGCAGGTTTTTAGATAGACAATATAGATTCTTTGAAGTATATCAAAACTAGTCATTTTTTATGTAACACGACAAGAATTGAATGGTTAGAGTTCTACTATTAAGTCAGCGGTTTTTTATATCCATACATTCATCAGAAACCAACTAAAAGAAATGTTACACAGTAGTTTGTAAGGCCACCGCTTCTCCTTTGGCTTCCCGGATACGATTTTGTAAGGTTTGCTGGTGTCTGGCAGTGGTAGGATCATCCCAGTGAAAATAATCTGCCATATAATGAATAACAGCCTGCTGCCATTGTTGTACCCATTGTATATTGAAATACAAAGCGCCGGTTCTGCGGATGAAAAAATCGGTAGGCGTAGCCGCCATCTCTTCTTCCATACTATATAAGAGTTGTGCTAATAATACTGCTGGTAAGCCGGATGTTTTTGACTCACTGGAAGCGACTCTCTCAAATATTTTATCTACATTAGAGCCATAGCGGTGCGTTAATCTACTGGCTTCTTCTGCCGGTAAACCTAATTTTATACCTGCTTCTGTTTTCTGCTTCACAAAGGCGCCATAACCAGCCGAGCCACCTACCTGTCCGCCGGAAACACTAATTCTATCTGTAAAACAAGCCGGGAAGGACCGGCCTTCTTCTTTCTGAAAAGCCTTTGCCAGCACATTTACTACCCGTTCGGCCATTTTGCGGTAACCGGTGAGTTTGCCACCAGCAATAGTAATTAATCCGGATTCATACTGAAAAATCTCATCTTTGCGGGAAATATCGGTAGGTCCTTTGCCAGGCTGCCTGATCAAGGGGCGCAAGCCTACCCAGCTGGATTCTATATCCTGCCGCTCCAGGGCAGATTGGGGAAACATATAGCCGGCCGCTTGGATCAGGTAACTGATATCCGCTTCAGTGATCTGTGGATGAACAAGATCGCCGGTATAGGTTGTATCCGTAGTGCCAATATAGGTTTTTCCATCGCGGGGAATAGCAAATATCATCCGTCGGTCGGGCGTATCGAAATAAACGGCCTGTTTGAGCGGGAACTTCTGGTAATCTACCACAATATGTACGCCTTTGGTAATGTGCAGTTTGTTTCCTTTGGTCGAATCGTTGATACCATCCAGAGCATCCACCCAGGGACCAGTAGCATTCACTACTTTTTTTGCTGCTATTTGCAATGTCCGGCCAGTCAGCTGGTCTTCTGCTTTTACGCCGGTGATACGTCCATCAGTATAAGTAAATCCGGTAACATTTATATAGTTCAAGGCTAATGCACCTCTTTGTACAGCTTCTTTCAGAATTTCTATGGTAAGCCGGGCATCATCGGTGCGGTATTCATAATAATAGGCTCCTCCCAACAGGCCATCTTTACGCAGCAATGGCTCTCTGCTCAGCGTTTCAGCAGCATTCAACATCAGCCGTCTTTCCTTAGATTTTACCCCAGCGAGTGTATCATATAAGCTCAGTCCGACGGAAGCTCCCAGTTTTCCCAGTGTTCCGCCTTTTACCAGGGGCAATAGCATAGGTTCGGCTTTGGTCACATGCGGGCCGTTTTCATACACAATGGCTCTTTCCCGGCCTACTTCTGCTACTAATCCAAACTCAAACTGTTTCAAGTAGCGTAACCCGCCATGAACTAATTTGGTAGAACGGCTGGACGTACCAGCAGCAAAATCCTGCATTTCGAGTAAGGCAGTCTGCATGCCCCGGCTTTGTGCATCCAGGGCAATACCTGCCCCGGTAATCCCTCCTCCGATTACAAGTAAATCAATACTGGCTTGCTGCATTTGTTGCAGATAGGCATGTCGTTGGGCAGATGAAAATATGTAGTTCATAGTTGTGAGTAGCGTTGGCAGAAAACTATAAAAATGGGAATAAAAGCTATACCTGTTTTTATTATCCTGCTGCCTGTAAGTTAGCGGTTTTGCCTTTATGAGATAACATTGCTGGTTATAAATAGTTGTCCATGCAGGTAATTTTATGATTGATTTCGGCGCAATAGTTACAGCCTATTAACACTTATGCCTCGTATTTTCTACATCTACGTCTCTCATCTTTGTTTTCCGGCAGAAGATCATGTAAATTCGAATTGGTTCTCTGGGTATAAGCTGGATAAATACTAATGAGCAGTGACTACTGACTATATCGTATGCCTACACATCAAATATTCCTGGATTTTTTATCAGTTATTAATTTTTTGGGTGTTGTCCAGGGGCTTTTTCTAGCGGTTATTTTTCTATTTGCCAAACAATCAAATAAGCTCGCCAACCGGATTCTGGCACTTATGTTATTTTGCTTTTCGGCAGATATTCTGGAAATATGGCTTTGCTATACTGGCTATATCTATTATGTACCCTGGCTGATTAATACTACTGAATCTTTTGCCTTTATGTATGGGCCACTGATTCTGCTCTATACGCTGGCTTTAACTAAGCCTGGTTTTGCATTCCAAAAAAAACACCTGCTTTATTTTATTCCGGCTGTAGCCTACCTGATCCACCGGATTCCATTTTATCTACAAAGTAATGCCTTTAAATTATACGATGTATCGGTAGCATATCAGCGGAATCTTGTTCCTCGGGTAAAAGCTGCTCCTATCTGGTGGTTTCCTCATGTATTGAGTATTTCAGGCGAATTACTGGATATTCTGGTTTTTATCTGGTCGGTGATTTTTAATTTGATCAGCCTTCGCATGGTGTACTTGTATACCCGCAAGCATCATACAAACCTGTTTGCTACCGATAATATTCAACTCAACTGGCTAGTGCGCACTTCAATATACCTGACCAGCATTTTTGTGGTATTTGCAGCTTTTTCCTTCACCGACACCCACGACCTGGGAGATATTTACATTGCAACGGCTATTTCTGTTATATTTTATGCCATCACTTTCCAGGTGGTGATTCACTCTCAGGTATTGTCGGCTGGTCACCAGGTACAGGAGCCTAAAAAGAAATATGAAAAATCAACGCTTCAGGCTGAACAGGCGGAAAAATCGCTTAAGAAGTTACTGGCTTATATGGAAACCGAAAAACCGTATCTGAATAGCGAATTAGGGCAAGGTGAACTGGCAGAAGCTTTATCGTTGTCTACACATCATCTTTCGCAGCTCATCAACGAACAGCTCAAGCTGAACTTTTTTGATTTTATAAACAGGTACCGGGTGGAAGAAATTAAACGGAAACTGCACGACCCTAAACTAGCCCATCTGAAAATAGAGGAAATTGCTTTCGAAACCGGGTTTAATTCCAAATCTGCTTTTAATACTGCGTTTAAAAAGTTCACCCAAACCACCCCTTCTCAATTCCGCAAGGAAGCCAACATTTCCCAGTAAGACAGACATTCGTCAATTGCCTTTGTTATGGGCCAATCATCAGTAAGAGTACTTACGTATAACTAATGACAATGATCAATGGCAAAACTCCCTCCCTGCACATCCGTATATATTGCTGGCTATCCTTCACCAATAGCCTGACAAGGAGGAAACACATCTATGATCACCAGATTACAGTTATTAAATGAAATTGAAAATAAATTAATTGCGGTAAAAGGTTCGCTTTGTGCAATTTTTGGCCTTACCTGCATCATTTCTATTTTCCTCGACAATAGAAATTTTACTTTTTTGGCTTATACCTTAGGTATTTTTACCCTCGTCAGCGGACTGATTAGCCTGCTCACCATAGCGAAGGAGAAAATATCATTCCGGCATTTCGCCCTATTTCATTACGAAGGCATTGCCAGTTTTATTCTGGGTATGCTCATTTTAGGTTTTCGGCAAACAGCCATAAGTATATTTATGGGGATTCTGGGAGGGATAGCTGTAGGCATTGGCCTGATGCAAATTGCCCTTGCCTTTGATATACATACTTTTAAAATAAAGGAAGGGGTACTGATCTACAGTGGTATTCTCACTGTGCTGCTGGGGGCTATCTTATTTAATAACCCCGATTCTATTTCGGAGTTTGTGAGCATTTTGCTGGGTGTATTCTTCATCGTACTGGGTGGATATGTAGGCTGGTCGGCCTGGAAACATGCCAGACTGCAGAAAAAATCATCTGTTGTGGCTGCAGAATCATCTGCACCTGTTCATGCCCAGGTGACGTTGATGCCGGTAAAGTCACCGAATCAGTTTTCCGCATAGAAATAGAAAAGCCCACGTTTAGAAGATAACATGCCGTTTAGTCAGCACTAGTATGTGGCTTAATGTTGGTATTTAATTTTTTATCTTTTTTAATCCTGTTATTATCTCAGGTATAGAAGTTGGGTCAATTTCAAATCCAGTCAGTACTCGCTCTTTCATACCAGCTACTATATAAATGGGTGATTCAATACATATTCCAACTGCTAAATGTCCCCTTTCGTCAATGGCTTGTATAGATAATGAAAAAGCATCAGGAGACATGCCTTTTAGCTCAACTTTCCCTACCCGTTTTTCATCTAATGCTTGTAATGCAGTAATAAAACTATCTATTTGATCTTGCTCAATCCAAATTGTTTCAAAAAAGCAATTCAATTGTTTTGTCTTTATTTGAACACTTATTCCAACAGATAAATAATAATAGTTTTCTTCCTCACTTTTTTCAAGCTCAATCCAATGAGTCTTATATTCATTTATTATTTTCATCTTCGCTCACAAGAAACAGTGCTATTACAAATCAGCAATAATACCTTTCCTTTGGAATAAAATACTATAGATAGCTATAGGCTGGTTTTGTTGGTAATTTACCAGACTATCCAACTTATAGGCTTTTTGTAAGATGAGCCAATCATTCTCTGAAATATCCTGTCCTACTTTTCCATGGCATTTCAGGCAAACGCTATTATTTAAAGTAATCGGAGCCGTAAAAAGCAGGTATTCCGGACCAGATTTTTGCACATTATTTTCCAGGGGCAGGTTATTTTCTGCATTATACCGGTACGCATCCAGCAACTGGGCTTCCATCTCATTGAGCTTCTGGCCTGATTTTTTACCCTTCAACCTAGCCCTTTTGATAGTTGCCAGGTATTGTTTTTCTAGTCCTTTTACAGATTCAAGCTTTTCAAGATTGCAATATTTTGCTGCTTCTTCAATTCCTTTCTCCTGTAACACTCTGGTTAAAGTATGGGTGAGTGTCGCCTGTATCGTATCGGATATAAGTTGCCCTTTCTGGGTAGCAGTTTCTACAATTTGCGCCTGTGGAATATGCCTCACTTCCCGGTTTTTAATTTCCTGTGCTACCTCTTTACTATCGATTCCCCGGCTGCTGTTATTTTCACTACAACTTCCCAGCATAAACAAAAAGCAACTATATAAAAGAATATATCTGATCATATTGAAATAGTATCTTTTGGTTCATTTACAAAACGCTCACAAATAGCTTTTGTTAGCGGCATTTGTTTGGCAACTTATACAAATTATAGGAGAATCTATTAAATTATGGTTTGTTACACTCCCTTACGTCTGGTGTTCTCTCCATGAAATATTTAACAAGCCTCCTGCTCATATACTGCCTGCTGATTATACCAGTTTCGGCACAAGACTTTCCGTCTTTGCCTGGCCATGTGCTGAATTTACAATCTGGTAAAACAGGTGCCAGAAATATACCACAAGACCAGGGCATGTCTGGAGTGTGGCAAAAATTACAAAAACTGACTACTACCGCCAGTGTATTACACACGGTAGCCCATCCCGACGATGAACAGGCTGATATGATTACGCAACTCAGCCGGGGAAAAGGAGTACGCACTTCCTTATTATCCTTAAACCGGGGAGAAGGCGGAGCAAACGTACTGGGAAGTGAAATCTTTGATGGCCTCGGTTTACTCCGTACGGAAGAATTATTGCTGGCTGGTGCTTATTATGGCTTAGATGACTTATATTTTACAGATGTTGCCGATTACGGCTATTCCAAACGGGTAGAGGAAGCCTATGAAAAATGGGGCAAAGAACAAGTGCTAAAAGAAATGGTACGTGTGATCCGCATCAACAGGCCGATGGTGATTGTTTCCAGGTTTCATGGGTCTGAGCGGGATGGGCATGGCAATCACCAGGCAGCCGGCGAATTAACGCCAGAAGCCTTCCGGCTGGCAGGTGATCCAAACGTTTTTCCCGAACAAATTACTGAAGGCTTGCGGCCCTGGAAAGCGCTGAAAGTATACCGGGGCGGCGTAAAAGCGGACGAACCCTGGCAGGTAAGTGTAGAAACTGGTGAATACTCGCCCTGGCTGGGAGATACTTACGGGAATTTTGCTTTTCTGGGCTATAGCTTCCACCGGTCGCAGTTCGGAGGTGTACGGTTTCAGATGGCTGGTTCTTCCAGACCATATTATGAAAGGCTCGATACTAAGAATGCAGTCCAGGAAAAAGATTTTTTTGAAGGAATAGACACCTCACTGCCAGGCATATTCAAACTAACTGGTGAAACAGCACCCAAAGAGTTAATTGATTTGCTCAGTCAGGCAGAAAATGATATAAAAAAAGCCATAGCCGGTTTTCAGCCTGCTCAATTATCAGCTGTTATTCCTCCCCTCACTTCGGCTTTATCGAACCTCAGAAAAGCTATTTCGCTGAGCCAATCCCAAAAAGAAGCGCTGTTTCTGATGCAGATTAAAGAACGGCAGGTGCTGGAAACAATTCATGCTGCCTCAGGTATTGAGATTCAAGCAATGGCATTACCCATGTCTTTTACAGGAACAGAACATTTTTACCAGCCACCCCCAGTATTGGAAGCAGTTGTACCAGGACAGACTTTTAAGGTACAGGTTAGTATAGTGAATAACAGCAACCAGCTATTGCAAGCCGGGAATATTACTTTACAGATGCCTTCCGGATGGCAAGTACAAACAAGTACAGTTGCGGCGCAACGTTTAGAACCACATGAAAAAACAGAGCAACTATTTACAGTTACAGCAGCTGCCAATACGCCGGTTTCACAAGCCTATTTCACACGAAATTCTTTGCAGGAAAACCGCTATCAGCTCAAACAGAAATCTGCCTATCCTTTGCCCCTGGAACCACCTGTGGTAATGGCGGTAAGTTCATATATAATGGGTAACGAAAAAATACAGGTACAACAGCCGGTACTCACCCGCAAAGTGAATCTGCCGTATGGCTATAGTTTATATACGCTGAAAGTATTACCGGAAATTGCCGTAAATGTGCAGCCTGCCTCTGCTGTTATCCCCCTTTCCGATAAGCCAGTAACTATTCCGCTACAAGTCGAACTGCTCAGTAATGCAGATGGAAATATAAATGGAAAACTCCGTTTGAAAGCACCTTCCGGATGGAAGATCACCCCAGAGCAAACCCCTTTTGCATTTGCAAAGGCTGGTGAAAAGAACAGCTATACATTTCAATTGACCATACCCAAAACAGGTAAGCAAACCTATGAACTTTCGGCTGTTGCTACTGTGAATGGAAAAGATTTTTCGATGGGCTATACCCGTATTGAACACCAGGACCTGGATTATCAATTGCTTTTCCGCCCGTCGACTATTCATGTGAGTGCGATTGATGTAAAAATCGCACCAGGACTTACGATTGGTTATATCATGGGTGCCGGAGATGATGTACCGAAAGGCCTGGAACAACTAGGGGCAAAAGTACAATTGCTAAGTGCAAATGATTTAGCTGCCCAAGATCTGCAAAATTTTAATGCAATTCTTATCGGAACCAGGGCTTATGCCGTACGGCCAGAACTGCAGACTTATCACCAGCGCCTGATGGACTATGTAAAAGCCGGAGGAAACCTGATTGTATTATACCAGACACAGGAATTTGTCCCCGAAAAAATGGCTCCCTATACTGCCAGCTTGCCTTTTAATGCAGAAGAAACCTCTGAAGAAAACAGCTCCATTCAAATTCTATCAGCTTCGCATCCGGCACTAAATACGCCCAACAAAATTACCCTGGCAGATTTTGATAACTGGGTAGAGCAACGGGGTTCTAAGTTTTTTTCCACCTGGGATGCTGCCTATACACCTATTATTTCTACTCAGGATCATGGTCAAGCTCCCCAGAAAGGTGGCTGGCTCATGGCAACTTATGGCAAGGGAAATTATACTTATTTTGCGTATGCCTTACACCGGCAATTACCCTATGGAGTACCAGGTGCCTACCGTATTCTGGCAAACCTTGTATCATTAGGAAAAAAGTGAGTAATATTCTTAATCTGCTTTATAGTTCAGAAAATGCAGGGTTGAGCTTTTATAACTCCGGCCAATAGGTAGTTCATGCTGCATCACTTCGATGGTGTCAGCAGTAAATGCTTTGATATAGGCTACAGCGACGATATAAGCTCTATGAATCCGGATAAATTGCTCTGGCGGAAGTTTTTCTTCAAAAGAACTGATCTGTTGTTTGGTAATGATCATGCCGGTTTTTGTATGGATTTTTACATAATCTTTTAAACTTTCAATAAAAAAAATATCACCTAAATTCACTTTAATAACCTTCCTCTCAGATTTTACATACATATAGCTTTCGTTCACAGGAGAGTGAGCAGCTTGCAGGACAGGTAAACTGGCAGCTGTTAGTTTATAATATTTGTTAAGTGCTTTTAATAGCCGTTCAAACGAAATGGGTTTGAGCAAATAATCTACAATATCCAGCTCAAATCCTTCCACCGCATATTCGCGGTAAGCGGTAGTAAAAATCACTTTGGGAGGCGCACCAAGTGATTTCAGAAAGTCAATACCTGTCAGCTGCGGCATTTGAATATCGAGAAACAATAGGTCTATTTTGGTATGTTGCAGCATTTCAAACGCCTGTAAGGCATGTGCACAGGTAGCTTTCACTTCTATACTGGGAATTTTTTCCAGATGCGAACGCATGACTTTTATCGCAATAGGTTCATCATCTATAATGAGGCAGGAAGTTTTCAAAGTATATCTGAAGTTTAAAACTATATAATCCTGTACGTATTTACATTTGACTGGCTTTCTTGCAGCTCTAACTTTAATTGAACCTGATACTGGGTCTCCTGATCTAGTATGTTCAACTGATACTTATCCGCATACAATAGATCGAGGCGCTTTTTCACATTCTGCAAGCCAATTCCTGAAGTATACTGTTGGGGAGTATTTACAAGCCCTGGTACTTTAGAATTGATCACCTGTAGCTGCAAACAATTTCCCTCCACTAATATATTTATGCTAATGCCTGTAGAATCAAGTTCATGGCTTACTCCATGTTTAAAGCTGTTTTCTACAAAGGGAAGAATCAACATCGGGGCAATCAGTTTGTGCTTCACTTTGCCTTTCACTATAAAATGAACTTCCAGATTTTCGTTATACCGGAGTTTTTCAAGCGAGAGATAGTTTTGAATATACTCAATTTCCTGTGTCAGTGCTACCTTGGGCGAATTACATTTGTATAACAGATAATCCAGTAAAGCCGAAATTTTCAGAACTATTTCAGGGGCTTCTTCCGATTTTTCCAGAGTAAGGCCATATAGATTGTTAAGCGTATTAAACAAAAAATGTGGATGAATCTGGGCTTTCAACAGGCTGAGCTCGGCTTCTTTCAGCTTCAGTTCCGCTTCTAATCTGGCATTTGCCAGCAAGTGATTGGCCTGCTGAATAACGTGCCACTGCTTCAGTAATTTGATAGCAATAGCCAGAAACACCACCAGATACATACTTACAATCAGAAAGAATATATCGAAAGTAGCCGGATTCAGATTAGCCACTTTGTATTCGGCAATGGTAATAAATGCGATTGAAATAATAATTGATTCCAGCCAGACAGACAATAATAAAGTATAACTAAATAGCAAAGAGAATAAACCATACCTGCGTTTGAGCAGAAACCTTGGAATCAGAAAATAGATCATCAGGTAGGTAATCCCCATGGTAACCGGAAGCAGCAGGCATACATATACAAAAGTCTTATAGTATTCCTGGCGCTGGTGGCCATAGAATATGGTATAAAAGAGCAATACTATCCCCCAGAAAAGAATATGTATTGGCAGTTTGTATTTTCCGTAAAAAAATCGTTCCAGCGGAAAACTCATCGAATTATCTTAAATATTTCCTAAGTTCTATTTTTCCGACTCTTTTTCCAATCCATCTTTAAGATTATAGACGAACAGCAATTTTACAACTGGTTTTGAAGGCTTTACAATAGTTTTTAGCATATATTCACCTATAGGTGTTTAATTCCAGAGTAACTTATCTATTGGGCTACTTCTCATTTTTTCAAATCTATTATTGTATATGCTTGTAAAAATTAATTTAAAACGAAAGGAGCTTATATGATGGAATTATTTATTTCAGGCGGAATGCAGTTTATGATACCTATCAGCCTGCTGGCTATTCTTAGTATCATGCTGATTAGTAAAAAAGCCTATGATTTATTTGTAAAAAAGGATGCACCCACAGATTCTTTAAAAACAGGATTACATGCCATTTTATTTACCGGAAGTTTGTGTTTTGCCTGGGGAATGCTAGGACAAACAATGGGAATTTATCAGATGTTGCAGTATATCTCCGGTTCAACGCAGGAAGTAAAACCACATATTATTGCCGGAGGATTACAAATATCTATGATACCAACCGCATATGGGTTGATTATTTTTATGATTTCGTCTTTATGCTGGTTTGTGTTGCTTGGCCGCTACAAACAATTAAGCAAGTCCAATCATATAAGGCAATAAAAATAAAAATCCCCACAAGCATCGTGGGGATTTGTATCATATTAAAATCTATCCTTACGCCATAATCTCTTTTACTACTTTACCAGCTACATCAGTAAGGCGATACCGGCGGCCTTGATGTTTGAATATGAGTTTTTCATGGTCGATACCCAGCAAGTACATGGCTGTGGCCTGGAAGTCGTGTACATGAACCGGGTCTTTTACAACGTTGTAACCAAAATCGTCGGTTTCGCCGAAGCTGAAACCTTTTTTGATACCGGCACCTGCCATCCAGACTGTAAAACAACGCGGATGGTGATCACGGCCATAGTTTTCAGGGGTAAGTTTGCCCTGGGAATAATTGGTCCGGCCAAATTCACCGCCCCAAACCACCAACGTATCTTCCAGTAAACCTCTTTGCTTGAGATCTTTTACCAGCGCAGCCGAAGCCTGATCTACGCTTTTGGCCATAATCTTAATATCATTCGGCAGGTTGCCATGCTGATCCCAGCCCTGGTGATACAATTGTACAAACTTCACATCCCGTTCGGCAAGACGGCGGGCTAAGAGGCAATTGGCAGCAAAAGTGCCAGGAATTCTGGAATCCGGACCATACATATCATAAATGTAATCCGGCTCTCTGGAAATATCTAAAGTTTCAGGAACGGAGGTTTGCATCCGGTAAGCCATTTCGTACTGTGAAACACGGGAATTAATTTCGGGGTCGAGTACGTGCTTGAATTGCTCCTGGTGCATTTTAGCCAGGTAATCCAGCATCCGGCGGCGGCTGGTCCGGTCAATACCAGAAGGATCATTCAGATACAATACCGGATCTTTGCCGGAACGGAACATTACCCCCTGATGCTCAGAAGGCAAGAATCCATTTCCCCACAATTTAGCATATAGCGGCTGATCACCCCCTTTTCCTTTGGAAAGCAATACACAGAAAGAAGGAAGATTTTCATTATCTGAACCCAAGCCATAACTTACCCACGAACCAAAACTAGGCCGGCCGGCCTGCTGTGAACCAGTTTGTACAAAAGTAACAGCCGGATCATGGTTAATGGCTTCGGTATGCATGGATTTGATAAAGCAAACTTCATCCGCAATCTGCGTGTGATAGGGTAATAAATCGCTGATCCAGGCACGGCTGTTGCCATGCTGGGCAAAGTTAAACTTACCAAACGCCAGCGGAAACGACCGCTGTCCGGATGACATGCCGGTGAGACGTTGGTTACCCCGAACAGATGCAGGCAGTTCCTGTCCAAACATTTCTTTTAATTTCGGCTTATAATCAAACAATTCCAGCTGGGAGGGTGCCCCACTCTGAAACAAATAAATTACTCGTTTGGCTTTGGGCACAAAATGCCGAATCATATGGCTGGGATCATCACTGGCAGCATGAGCAGCCCCTTTGGCCATACCTGTGTTTAATAACGAACCCAGGGCAGCGGCACCTAATCCCAATACACTTCCCTTCAGGAATTCCCGGCGGTTCAACTGGTGTGTAATCTGCTGATGAAAATCGGACATAGTCTATATAAGTCTTTAGTCGTTTGTATCTGGTCTTTGGTCAAATGGAAAGTTGAAAATGATAATACAATCCATCTATTCCGTACTGTTTTACTCCTTATCTTATCGCCTCTCCATCAATTATTATCGCTTCACTACAAACTCATCGAAGTTCATAATGCTCGAAGCAATAATGGTACAAGCGGCAACTTCACTGGCATTTAAACTCATATCCCGTTTGTACTCCCCAGTAGTTAACAATTCTTTCGCCCTTCCGGGTTCCTTCTGAAAATCAGCCAGTTCCTCTGCATACAATTGTTTCATTAAATTGATTTCTTCTGTTCTCGGTAAGCGGCTGGTTAAGGCTTTGAAGGCAAAGGTAATCCTGTCTTCTGGTGCGCTTCCTCCCTCTTTGATCATACGTTCGGCTAGTATTCGGGAAGCTTCTACATATTGCGGATCATTCATCAGTACCAGAGACTGAAGCGGTGTAGCCGTTTTCTGGCGGCGCACCACACACAGATACCGGTCTGGCGCATCAAAATTCATCATAGAAGGAGGCGGAGAACTGCGCTTCCAGACGGTGTATAAACTCCTGCGGTAAAGATCATCTCCTTTGCCTTGTTCATAATGCGTTTTATTTCTGGTAGCGAGCGCTTCCCAGATTCCATCTGGCTGATAGGGATACACACTGGGGCCACCGATTTTTCTTGCCAGCAATCCACTGGCAGCTAGCGCATTGTCCCTAATCATTTCAGCACTCAGGCGGAAACTATGCCCCCGGCTGAATAATGTATTATCCGGATCAAGTGCCAAAGCTTGTTTGGAAGGAAGAGAAGATTGGCGGTAAGTAGCTGACATCACCATCATTTTCATAAAAGCCTTTATATCCCAGCCCGATTCCATAAAATGCGTAGCCAGGTAATCCAGTAATTCCGGGTGTGTAGGCAAACTACCCTGGTTCCCAAAGTCATCCACCGTACTTACTAAGCCATTTCCAAAACACATCGCCCAGAAACGGTTTACGGTAACTCGCGAAGTAAGCGGATGGCGGCGATCCAGCAGCCACTTGGAAAGACCAAGCCGGTTTTTAGGTACATTTTTATCTAAAGCTACTAATTTGGCTGGCGTATTAGGCTGTACCTGTTCTTTAGGAGAATCATAAGCGCCCCTGTCCAGAATAAAAGTGGGTTTCAGGTGTTTTCTTTCCCGCATCACCATTACTTCCGGCTGGTCGGTAATCAACTGGTTTTCTTCATCCCGGAGTTTGGTAATTTTAGCTAACTGCGTAGCATATTCTGTATCATGGTTGAGCAGGTAATACTCAAATAAAGCGGTTTGCTGTTGTGGCGTGCGCTGGGCTTTAGGGGTTTTTATCACAGCTGCAATTGCTTCTTTCTGGCCGTATAATTCCTGCACTTCCAGGGCAGAAAGCTGGCGTTTAAAAGCCATCATTTCATCTACGCCCACATCTTTAATACTACCCCGCATATCTTTTCCAATCATAAAAGGCATATCCGACCAGTGCGTTTTTTTCTCGCCGTATAATATGCTCTTATTCAGATTATCGATAATAACCGTGCGTTTGGTTTCTTTTCCATCCAGGAACAATTTTACGCCAGAGGCTTTGCTGCTTCCATCATAGGTAAGGGCTAAATGATGCCATTTGCCGGGAGTTAATTTTTCCTCAATATCCAGGTCGATGCAGTTGGCAGGCCATACATAACTGAAACTTACTGAAAGCGAACCATCTTTTTCCAGTAATACCCGGTAACCCCGGTAGCCCTCAAATTCTCCGTTGCACTTGGCAAAAATGGTACCTTCTTCTCCCAGTTTGTACACATTTGTCCACATACTGACGGTGAATGGCTGATGACGGTCGAAGTCAAGTTCACGGGTAAAATCTATCCCGGCATCGCCAATGAGTTTACGGGCATTCCCAACTGCACCAGGAACGATAACTGGTTTTTTATCTGGATCGCCACCTAATTTGGCCTTCAGCTTAGTGTGCACATTGTTTTTATATTCTTTGGCATCCTGTGGTTCTTCAAAAGGAAACCAGCCTACTAATGCTGCGTTATTTCTGGCATAATTTGCCGGATTTTTCTCTGCCTGTACAAGCCAGGTTTCATAGTTCTTGCGGTAATTTTCTGGCTCCAGCACTTTCTCCAGCGGTGTAATCTGCTCCCGGATGAATTTCAGCTTAGATTCCGCTTCCTCACTCGGCAGGATAATGGTAGGAGAAGCCTCACCGTTATAAGGAATAATACCGGAATCGTGGTTATTATTAAAGAAGGCATAGAGCGAGAAAAAGTCTTTCTGTGAAATAGGATCATATTTATGATCGTGGCAACGGGCACATTCTACAGTAAGGCCCAAAAATGCTTTTCCAAATGTAGCGGTACGGTCAGCCACATATTCTACGCGGTATTCTTCATCTACTACGCCACCTTCCTGTGTCTGGGGATGATTTCGATTAAATGAGGTAGCAATGATTTGTTCTTTAGTGGCATTTGGCAGCATATCTCCGGCCAGTTGCCAGGTAATAAACTTATCGTAGGTCAGATTCTTATTGTAGGCATTGATCACCCAATCACGCCAGGGCCAGCTATTGCGCATGCCATCATCCTGATAGCCATGTGAATCGGCATACCTGGCTACATCCAGCCATTCTACGGCCATTCGCTCTCCATAATGCGGAGAAGCCAGCAAACGATCAACCGCATTTTCGTAAGCATTGGGCGAATTATCTTTCAGAAATGAATCTACCTGGGCAACACTAGGTGGCAAACCGGTAAGATCGAAACTCACCCGGCGCAGCAGGGTTTCTTTAGAGGTTTCCGGAGCAGGCTGTAAGCCCTTTTGCTCCAGGCGGCTTAATACAAAATTATCTATCGGATTCCTTACCCATTTCTCCTGCTTTACTTTGGGAATTTCTGGTTTTTGGGGAGCAATAAATGACCAGTGTTCTTTCCATTCGGCGCCTTGTTCGATCCATTTCTGAATCAGGGCAATTTCGTAATTAGATAGTGAGAGATTAGAATTAGCCGGAGGCATTTTCTCATCCGGATCGGTAGTCATAATGCGCTGGAATACCTGGCTTGCCTCCAGGTCTTTCGGAACAATCGCATGGTATGTTCCCAGGCTGTCGTAAGCAGCAAATGCGCCCTCTTCTGTATCCAGACGAAGATTGGCTTCCCTTTTATTTACATCCGGTCCATGGCAGGCAAAACAACGGTCGGAAAGAATGGGTTTGATATGAAAATTAAAATCCACCTTCGCCGGAAGCATAGCCTGCAAGCTATCAGCAATGGGTTTCTGCTCACGCTTGCAGCCACCAGAACCATAGAATACAGCTATTCCAAAAATCAATAGGCTGGCGGATGTCAGGAATTGGGTAAGTTGCCTCTTCATGGCTATATTATATTTTAAAAATACTACAGATTACATTCGATAAATAAGTCGCTTTCTTATCTATAGTTTGTTTATATGTATGAACATACTAAATGATTGTAAAATTACTCTTTTTATTCATTTTTTTCAACTATTTCTTCCAATATGTCTATTTCTATAAAAGCAAATTTGCTGGTAATAACCTAATAACAGAACATCAAATTCAGGGTGCTTCACTTTAAGTAAGCACATAGAATGGCAGAAAGTTCCAAAGCCACTCGCCTGTAAATCATTTTTATAGGCGAGTGGCTTCACAAATAGCAATGAGCTGTTTATGCTGAAAATGAAAATTTATTTGAGAACTTTTACACAGGTACAGGAGGAGGATTTAGTTTAATTGATAAGAAACTTCACCATATCGAGCAAGCAGCTTAATTACTATTTAGAAGTTGAAATCTGATACTTCTTATTAAAACTCACTACGATTTTCCACAAGGGAGGCGTGAGAATCTGACTAGTGCGGTAAATAAAGTCAAGTGGGATTTTTTTATAATACGCCTGAGCTAAGGCACCAGCAATAGCAGCCATTGTATCGGCATCTCCACCCAGCGAAACAGCTAACCGGATGGCGCTTTCTACATCCTCACTATCCAGAAAAGCAATAATAGATTCGGGTACAGAACCCTGGCATGTCACATCAAACTGGTAGCCGGGACGAATCTCTTCTACCGTCCGGTGCAAATTATATCCAAACGTATCTTCTATATGCGTACGGATTTCTTCTTTACTTTTTCCCTGCCTGGCTAAGAAAATACCTGCGGCCACTGCCTGTGCACCTTTGATACCCTCCGGATGATTATGTGTAGGTTCGGCTGATTTCAGGGCCAGATCCAGTACTTCTTCCATTTCCTTACAGGCAAATCCTACCGGACTCACCCGCATGGCAGAGCCATTTCCAAAACTATTATACGGTTTGGCATTTTCTGTCTGCAACCATTCCCGGAACATACCGCCATAGCCCCTGTTGGGGTAATTGAGCCCGAATGTGCGGATATTGTTCCGGAATATTCGTTTGTGCAGCAAAGCATCGGCAATGGCCAGCGTCATAACGGTATCGTCCGTAAAGCGGCAATCCGTGTCAAAGAGAGGGAAATCCGGTTTTTTCATTCCGCTTTTTTCATATACCGAACCGATAATATCGCCAATAATTGCCCCTAGCATAAAATATGTAAAATGTTGCAGCTAAAGATAGAAGGAATTATTATCATGGAAAGTAAAATTAAGAGTCTCTAAAAATGCAAAGATTTGAATTATGTAAGAATTGCTTTCAAAAAGTCCGGAGCATTAAAAAGATTATTTTCATACTTGTACATTCGTCTATCTACATATTGTAGGCCATTAAAAAGATGAACACTATCAAAAATACGCTTCTTGTTGTAATACTTATCAATCTTATTTCTTGTAGTAAAGAGAGGGAGTATTATAAAAATGGGAACATAAAAGCAGAAGTACCTACAATAAAGGGAGTGCGTCATGGGCTATTAACTACATATTATGAGAATGGGAAAATCAAAGAAAAATTCCCATATAAACTTGGTAAAATGGAAGGAGAAGCAATAAGATATGATAGTATAGGAAATATAATAGATAGAGTCAATTTTGTAAACAACCAGTATAATGGCCCTTTTTATAAATATTACCACAATGGTGTTAGAGAATTAGAAGGTTACTTTAAAAATGGTAAGTCTGAGGGCCTATCTTATCAATATTATAAGAGTGGTAAATTGCATAAAGTATATTATCATCAGCAAGGAGAGGTAATTTACCTTAAGACTTATCATGAAAATGGAGTATTCATGGGTAGCAAACTACCTATCAGTGTTATTCCTAAAGATATAAAAGAGTTTTATCCGCTCAATGAAGAGCATAAAGTGACTATAGGTCTAAACTATACTCATCTCAAAAATACAAGAATTACACTTTACTTTGGACCTTTAGACAATGAGAACCAACTTATTGACACTATTATAGTTGCAAAATCTCAGGATTTAAGTTTTAGGTATAAAGTTAAACCTACTCATATTGGTCTTAACGATATTACAGGTGTTTTATATGAACTTACCGTTCCTGGAGATACTCTCGTAGGAAATTATTTCTTTAAATATCAGTATACAGTTCAGGATCAATAGTATCAAAAGATAAACAACGGCCTACAACATCATGCAAAGCCGGTAACTTAGCTAAATTTAACTAAAGCTTGAACTTGAGCCATACTTGCGACTAGCAATACTCTATTTCGCCACCATAACATACAATGATATTTTTAAACTAATCACATCACATTCATTCCAAAAGCTATGAGTACCAATCTACGGACGGTAAAACTGATTATGGTTACTTCCGACAACAACAACAAGTTTTACGAAATGAAAGAAAATGCCGACGGCACATTTAAAGTTTCCTATGGCCGGGTTGGCGGAACACCTGCGTATCAGACCTATCCTGTGCGGGAATGGGAGAAAAAATATCGTGAAAAAGTAAACAAAGGTTATAAAGACCAGACACACCTGTTTGTAGACAGTGATGACGAAATAGAACTGGCAGATGTAGATAACCCGGCGGTGCAGGAATTTATTAATATGCTGATGCAGTATGCTAAAAAATCGGTAAGCGCCAACTATAACGTAACGGCTGAACAGGTTACTAAAAAGCAGGTAGAAGAAGCACAGCGTTTGCTGGATAATGTGGTAGCGAAAATAAAAGTGGGCATGGATCTGAAGGATTTCAATGATGGGTTGCTGCGTTTATTTGCAGTTATTCCCCGGAAAATGGGCAATGTAAAAGACCATCTCATTCAGTCGGCAGCTACCAAGGAAGAAATAAACGCGATAGAAAAAGTACTGGCCGATGAACAGGCAACCCTTGACGTAATGCGCGGACAGGTAGATATTAATGCCCGGAAAAAAGAAGCAACTGAAGGCAAGAAAGAAAAGATCAATATTCTGCAAACGATGGGTCTGGAAGTGGAGCCGGTTACAGAGAAAGAGATTATTGAGATGATTAAAGATAAGATGCAGGAAGAAGCAGGCAAATTCTACCGGGCATTTAAGGTAAAAAATCATAAAAGCCAGAAAGCCTATGAAGAATGGTTTACGGCTAAACCCAATAAAAAGGAAGAACTATTCTGGCATGGAAGCCGCAACGAAAACTGGATTTCTATTATGGAAACTGGTCTGGTATTGCGCCCGGCGAATGCGGTAATTACCGGAAAAATGTTTGGCTATGGACTATACTTTGCAGATAAATTCCGCAAATCTTTAAACTACAGTTCTCTCTCCGGCTCCTACTGGACCAGGGGCAGCGCTGACCGTGGGTTTCTAGCATTGTATAAAGTACACGTAGGCAAACAGTTACATATTCAGAAACATGAACCAGCCTGGTGTTATGAGTTAACGGAGGAAAATCTGAAGAAAAAAGGCAAAGACCTGGATTCTCTGTTTGCCGAAGGCGGTGCTGATCTGCGCAATAATGAATATATTGTGTACAACCAGGCTCAGTGTGCCATTCAATACCTGATCGAAGTGAGAAATTAGGTTATTGGTCAATAGTCATTGGTCATTTGTGAAAACTGTGAATTAGAATTTTTGAATTTTTAGTATCTTTCTGAAGGCAGAATACCAATGACTATTGGCCTTTCCTTATGATCAAGCGCATCCTGAATAATTTACTGGGTAACTCCAATAACTCCATGAAAACACATACCATTGACGATGTACGGGAAGTAGTATATAACCTGATAGCTCAGAATCAGTCGACTACCACACTGGATGTAAAAAATGAATTACGCCGACTGGGCTTTCAGGCTTTTCAGGACCAGGTATCGCAAATGGTAAATGCTATTGTAAGCCAAGATAATTTATCTTCCCGCAATAATGGTAAGTTTAATGTGCACTCGTTCGGAGCAGATACTAATGAAGTAAAACATGTGTACATGGAACTGGGGCAGGAATTCTGGGAAGCAAAGGCAGAGAAAAGATCCATTACTATTTACAGCGGAAAAATAGGTACAGATGGCAATCAGGAACAATTTGAATTCTATAAAAACAGCCTGGCTATTAAGGAACTTAACCGTTTGATGGCTGAAAAAACACAGCAAGGTTTTTCTCAGGCAAGCGACCCAAGGCCTCCTCTGGAGTTCCGGCAAAAGTATGGACATTTACTGGGCAAAACGCCAGTCAGTTGCAGCATTGGCTATTTTAATGTGACAAAAAAAGAGCAAGTAGCCAATCAACTTCTCACTAAAAATTCTGGCTATACTTTTACCTGGAATATATCGCTTTCCCGGCAAAATCTGACCCAGGTTTTATCTCAGCCTAACTGGAATACTACTACTATCAAATACGACAGTGCGCAATTGTTAGGAGAGAAAACATTGAAAAAAGAAGCTTCTGGTGTAGCCTTCCAGACAACACAGTTAGAAGTAGACAATGCCCATATTTTCCAGATTGAACTCACGTTTGAAAATGGAGAAAAAGCAGTATTCAACAAGTTTGGAATGGATATGCAGAAAGCAGTTTTACCTTTGGTAAAGCAATTTATAGGGTAATTGCAATGGAGATGTAATGAAATTTTATAAATAGCAAACATCCAGATCAACCTACACTATAAATAGTTAACCAACAAATATTTACAATAAAAATCACATAATTATGATGGCTAGGTTAGCAAAAAATAAAATACAAAATAGTTTTATTTTTATGACAAATTCCCCTAAACTCGCCTTATCAAACGTTCTTTCTCATTGTTGAAAATATAAGTTTTTGTTAGCATAAATGCTGCGGTGTTTCGCCGTGGTTGTAGTTAAGCTATTCATACTTCATTACACATTCATGCCATTCAGCGTGCTCCTCTACCCATGGGTAGTAATTCGTTAGAAAATCGCTGAATAAGCAGTGGCTCAATTGGTCTAGACTAATTACTACCCATGGGTAGCTCCACCCGCTTACAGTAATGAAAGATAATCCTGTGCAGAGTTAGTAACAAAAATTTCAACAATACCATCGCCTGCAAGCTTCAACCCTTGCAGGCTTTTTTATCTGTATTGAATAATTAAAGGCAACTTTCATGAGTTGCCAATAAAATAACGATCAATTATTTGCGTATGAACCAGCCGCTTGATCTGCTTGCCATTATTCCTGCCACCAACGAAATCGAAAGGCAAACTTTACTCAACTACATCCGTACCGCTCCTATTGCTCCAGATCACTGGAAAGTACTCAAAACCATTTACAAACAATACGAAACTACTCAGGATGCAGCCATTACTGCATCCATTATCCATGCCATAGATCAGTCTACGATTGAAGGGTTACAGGAAACATATCCTACCCAGAAAACAATGGCCTATATGAAACGCCGGGCCAGACGTTTTCTGAATACACTCAAAGATGATGCGCTGTATTTTCAGATCACATCTCAAATTCTTTCAGCCTGCGAAAATAGAACTCAGCTAAATTTTAATTACCGCTGGGTAATCGCCGATATACTACTGGGAAATTCTCCCAGGCTTACACATCAAGGACATGGCCGTGGCAAAGTTGTATTCCAAAGTATGACTTACCAGCTGCCTGAACCCGAAGAAAGGCGGCCACAGGTATGGGATGCTCATATTGATTTCATCCGGCAATTGCTTTCCAAAAATATACCCTGGCCTATCCAGGAATTTGCCGTAAAAATCCTGACTCGTAACACGCAAAAGTTGCCAGTATTTTCAGGCGAACAGATCAGCCGTTTTTTCAACATACCATCCCTCATTCTCAAACAAACCGCTGCTCAGCAAACGTACAGTGAATATAAACAAGGCAAACGCCTGACAGCATTGGAATGGGCTGGCACTTTTGCCTATGGCACTAAAGCGGCACAACAGGAGTTTCTACAATCAAATATTAGTCAACAACCCAACGCCTGGCGGGAAGAAGTAGCCACCTACTTACACAAGCAGGTAATCGAACTTTCCGCAGGAGAATCTTCTTCCAGAAGAGCGAATGAGTTACTGCAATTTTTGCATGCAAACTTGAAGCAACAGCTGGAAGCCAGTAAGATTTTAGAAATAGCAGCTATATTATTCAGTTCCGGCATAAAAGATCTGGAAGAATGGACACTAGTTTCCGCAGAAAAAGCAGCCAAAGAAGATGCTCTCAACTGGTTCAACGCTGCCTCAAAAGAGTACCAATTAGCCCGGCTGTCACAACTGTTCACCTATAAATTCAAAAATACCAGAGTATCTGCCGATACTGCAAAGCCCTTTATTTTTCATCCGGCATTTATTGTTTGTCAATTTGGGTGGGATCTATTAAAAAACAATTTCCAGAACAATTATTATATGTTGCAGCCTTTCTGGGAAAAACTGTATAAGGGTGTAAAACAGCCCAAACTGGAGATTCACTTAATGAATACTATCCAGTCTGGTTCTGCAGCCGAGTTATTTGAGAAATATTATAAGAACTATGATTATGAATTAACAGATAATACCCGTTTCCCTCATCAGGCATATGTTTTTATTCTGGAAAGGGGTAATGATGCATTCAAGAAATTCCTGTTCCAGAAATTATGGCAAGGTTTTAAACAGGAGCCTCTTAGATGGTTGCCTTTACTAAGCCATTGTTCAGAAGCTATACGCAAAGACGTATTACAAAGAGCTGCTCCAGCCATCCGGACGATTCATATATTTGCTGGAAACGCTTTCTTCTATACCGTACAACAGGCGGAAAATGGCGGCAATGAAGCTTTCTGGAAAATACTTTTTTATCTATTGGAGGAAAGCATCGTACTACGGGATTATGTAAAAGATATATTTCAGTCTGCGGCTGCCAATCCAGCTATCCTTCAAAAACTGCTCACCAACCTGCCGCTGTTGAAAGATGAACAGCGAAAAAAATGGTTTCTGGAGGAAGCCGGACACTTACTGGCTACACAACCTAAACTAATCATAAGTGTAGATAAAAGCATTGTTACCAGTTTACTAAACAATGCGTCTCCTTCCAGTTTACTCGAATTACTTGCTTCGTTGCACAACGACACCTGGCTTCTGGTAAAAGAACCTGTGCTGAATCGAATCAAAAACGTAGCACAACCTGGTTTATTCTGGCGTGAAGCCTTACAAAAAGCAATAGAATCAGAGGCAGGCGATCTATTACTTACCCGCTTATTCCAGGATGAAGCCTTCAGGCAGCTGTTTCTGGAGAAAAGCACTTCCGAAATATTAGAGATACAACATCCTGCAGTCGAAGAATTACTTAGCCAATGGATGCAGAAACATCTGAATATCTTTACAAAAGATTCTGCTCAGTTATATAAGGCCAGTATTCACAAACTACCATCCATCCGGAACCTGGCACTCACACAAGCTACCAGCCTGGGGATCAGTATTTCCTTCGCCATTCGATTATTGGAAAGCGATCTGCCTGCCACCCAGCAAGCCGCTTTTGCCTATCTGGATACACTGGAAGCTGGTTCTACCAAAGAATGGGAAGCCACTCTTGCCATGTGCGACAGTCCAAATACATCTACCCGCAAATTAGGAATGGATTATTTTCATAAACGGAAACAGCAGTGGACAGACCGGAAACAGTTGGAATTACTCGAGTTTTTATCAGAACATGCCGACCCCATCATACACAACTGGGTAGCCAAAGAGTTAGTCACTCAGCAAGCAGAATCATCTTTTGTGCAACGCTTCGATAAGGAAGTACTGCGCATGAAAAACAAAAGCCGCAAAGCCAAAGAAAACATCAAGCACCGCCAGCAACAAAACCCAACTTTAGCTACCGATACCTTGCTCGAAATGGCAAAAAGCAAGCAAAAGCAGGATGCCGAATGGGCCATATGGCAACTTACCCAACGCACTCTTTCCGGCGAACAAATCCCAGGCTTTGAGTTGAAGTAATTATTTTATGTCCAGCTCAATAATATCTATAAGCAAATGCTAATTGAAAAATATAGATTCAGAAAGAGTGCGGTGGATGGTGCAGCAACAGTGTGGCCGGTTTTGGCCTTGTGCGTTAGCCGGAGGTTTGTGGGCTTGGCCTATTCATGCGTAAAACAGGCTTTGTTGATGCTGCCTTTTTCTTTTGTTACTTTTCTTTTGGGCATACAAAAGAAAAGTAAAGACAGCGCAAGAGTTTAAGCAAACAGCTTATTCTACTACATAAAATTTAAAACATTCAATCTCCATGCAACTTACCCAATCCTATACTCAACCCAGTTCTGTCGCCACAACCTCCGATGGCATGCAATTCAACTTTTCGGCCGAACAATCCCGTCCGCCTGTACAACTGGATGCACTGATCGGAAATAGCCTGAGTTATGCCAGAATTATGCTCGCCATGCGGCAGGTAGTATTGAGTAACTTGGGAAACAAAGTAAAAGACCATTCAGCGTATCAGGCCTGGGTGCAGGAACGATACCTGGAAGAACTGCCGGCACACCTGAAAAATATGGAAGTCGGCAGACTAAAGTTGAATGAGCAGAAAAACAAGCTGAAAGAAGAAAGAAAAACCATTGAAAGCTTTGTAAAACCCATCCGTACACAAATATGGGCAGCTCGCAGTAAATATTATGAATGGGTACGAAAATACGACCGGGAGAAGCTATTCATCTTCGACCCGGTGATCAGTGTTCACCCGGATGCCGTGATATTTGAATGTTTCTCACAGGATGAATCTAGTTATGGCCGGGTAACCGTGCCTTCTAATTTGTTACAAACGTTCGGAGAAACTCGCTTTGGCACCACCAACATAGATTTCAGTGCGGCACTGGCTGCTGAAATTTACCGGGTTCGTAGTTACCGTCCTGCCTGGTTAAAAGTAGCTTTTGAGAAAGTAGAACTGTCTACAGATGTGGGGGCTGCGGTAGAGAAAAAAATAGATCTGCCCGAAAGCTGGGTACGGGGATTTTTGCAGGTACAATCGGCCTCTACCATTGAGGGCGTTTCATTATCTCTTCACTCTCAGACACTGGCTCAGGTAATTGCTCAACTGGAGCAAAGAAAAGAAAAAGGTGGCCCCCGTTCCATCCGTTTTCTGCTAAAAAAAGGGCAGGCAGCAACTTTGGTAATTGATCCCTGGAATATCGAAATCAAAGACACACTAGCCTATCAGGGAGACTTTGAAGGCGAAATCCGCATCTGGGGACGCAGAAGATTGCTTACGCTGAAGGATTTACTTCCCTATACTGACCAGGTACAGGTAAAATTATTAGGTACCGGAATGCCCTCCTACTGGACCATAGCACTCGATGGACACCGTTTCGACTTAGGACTTTCCGGCTGGACAGCCAATGACTGGGCAAAAAAAGGAAACTTCGACCTGATTGCCTCTGCTGGTAAAACCCTGCAGGTAGACATCAAACAAGTAGAAAAACTATTGATTGATAAATTAGCCCTCAGTCCGCAACAGGTTTCTGAAGTGCTTCAAATAAACAGGGCTGCTGCCACTTTTGCTTTACAGGAGTTATGCCGGAACGGGCAGGCAATGTACGACCATTTGCATAATACTTACCGCTGGCGGCAATTGCTCAACCAGGAAATGGTAATCAGTAATTCCGAAGAAGATGAGCGCCAGAAATATGCTGCCTCCCTGGTGAAAGAAGGCCATGTAACCATAATTGATAAAAGCAGTCTGGAAAATGGACTCAAAGAATACCATCTGGAAGTGCAAGGCAAAAATTTGTATAAAACTACCCTTCGCCTGGATCTGGATGGGCGAATCCGGTTTGCCGAATGTGCCTGTAGTTTTCACCGCAGAAATAAGTTACGCCAGGGTCCTTGTGCACATATTATGGCCTCTTTAATTCAGATAGCGAGATAATATTCTTATAAGAAATGCATTGATGTTCACTTGCTAAAATACACACCCCTACCCCTCTTGTTAGAGGGGAATTCATATGCGATCCACTCTTTTTATCTATAAAATGTATTATAAATCATCAGATAATAGTTTAAAGTTTTACAGGAATAACGGAGCAAATTCCCCTCTAACAAGAGGGGTAGGGGTGTGTACCTTCATCATTAATTACAATTATATACTCTATACCCATTACCAGCTATAATATGCAACTTACTCCTTCTACCACAGAAAACTGGCGGGCACGGCTCCAGCGTTTAGGCCGCGATTATTTCGTAATCGAAGAAATGATCCGGCTGGGTTTTCTGGACCTCAGCCAGCAACAATACAAAACCTTGCAGGATAGTTACACAAGGCTCAATGAGATTAATGGCGAGTTGCAAAAGCTGAATATTGAGCTGAAAGGCACCGAAGACATTACGCCATTATTAAAGGAAATCCGCAAAAACCGCATTGAACGGGTGAGAGCCAAACGGGCCATCCGCAAGGTGGAGAAAGCCAGGGTATCACAGGCAAAAAAAGCAGAAATAGCCTTACAAAAACAAAAAACACCTTATCATCTGGGCGAAGGTGTATCCAAAGGCTTGCGGTTTGATGAAACAGATACAGAAAAATTATCGCAGGCAGGTTTACCGGTTTTACATACCTTAGAAGATCTGGCTCAGTTCAGTAAACTGGAAATGAAACAATGGGTCTGGTTATCGTATCACCGCAGGGTAGCAGGTATTGATCATTATACCAGGTTTCAGATTCCTAAGAAAAAGGGAGGCTTGCGCAATATTGCCTCACCTAAGAAAACCCTGCGTATCGCCCAGCAATGGATATTGGAAAATATATTGAATAAAAGACCTATTCACCCCAATGCCATGGCGTTTTTGCCAGGAAAAAACATCCGGCATAATGCCGAAAAGCATACCGGTAAGCATACGGTTGTAAGGGTAGATCTAAAGGATTTTTTCCCATCCGTTAAATTCCCAAGAGTAAAAGGCTTATTCAAATCATGGGGATACAGTGAAGGCATAGCTACGGTATTAGCGCTTGTTTGTACCGATGCCACCAGAATTGGAGCCAGCCTGGATGGGAAGGCGTATTTTGTTGCTTTAGGCGAACGCTTTCTGCCGCAAGGTGCCTGTACTTCACCAGCCATTACCAATATTTTGTGCGGGGATACAGGTTATTTAGATCACCGCCTCACCAGATTAGGAGAAAAATTAGACTGGACATATACCCGTTATGCCGATGACTTGGTTTTCTCTACCAATATAACCGAAGATAACCTCAAATCCCTGTTAGGCTTGATGAATAAAATCATCAAAGATGAAGGGTTTGAAATTAACCAGGAAAAAACTAGCGTGATGCGCCAGCATCAACGCCAGACCGTAACTGGTGCTGTAGTAAATGGAACAGAGCCCAGGGTTTCCCGTGAGGATATCCGCCGTTTCCGGGCATTTCTGCATCAGATGGAAAAGAATGGAAGTGCCGCTATGAGTCAGAAATTAGGTAAAGATGCCGAGCGGTATGCACAAGGATATTGGGCTTTCATTCATATGGTACAACCCACCCAGGCAGAAAAGTTTTTGAATCAGTATTCCTGGCTGAAGAAAAAGTAATCAAATGCTCAATATTAAATTGAATTAAATATTAAAATGACCTGTCTGGAACAACTTCTGTAGAAACGATAGAATTTATTATCTAGCCACTTTGGTAAAATGAATATATATAAGTTGGGATTAGTTTCTCCTACTAGATTTATTCTCTTTCTTGTTATAGGGTTTGGTGCATTAGGTATACTTTCTGGAACATTCAAACAATCTCTCAATGTATCTAATGAATGGCTTTCTTTTATATGGATTGGAGGAATGTTAAGCTTGTATTTTTGCTATAAAAAGCTAGTAACCTATCAGGCAAGTATACAAATCGATGATCAAAGTATAAGTATCAATGATACACTGGTAAAATGGTCAGAAATTAAGAGTTATGACATCGAGTATAATGGGGTATTTGCTATCCTCACTATCAAACCCAGAAAAAGATTTCCATTGTATCTAATGATTAACTTAGATTCTTTAGACAGAGATATTTTCGAAGAAATAACCCGGTGTTTTTTTCATTATTTAGCAGGATTTAATAAAACAACGAATAATTTACCTATTAAGCGAAGCAATTTTTATCAGACAATCTGGGCAAAGGTATTGGCTTATATATTGTGTATGGAATTAATAATAGCAATCATAGTATTCATCTTTAAATTTGAAAAGGTATCATTTGGAATGTTAAGTAGTTTTTGTTTGGCCTTATCTGCCCTACTTATGTTGTTAGCTAATCTTACAAAGAATCAACTTAAAGAACAGTAGTTAAATTGTAGCTAACTCCCAAATCCATACATCAATCAAGCTTTTTAGACAAGTAGCCTATCTACATGCATGATATTGTTCATGACTCAATCAATTCCAAACTTTATTTTTAACAGAATACTTCTATTTTTTCTTTATGCAACCGGTACTAGAAAAACCCTCCATTTTTGAACGGTTCAATAACTGGGCACGAACGTCCATTACCTTAAAGCTCATATCCATTGGCATTCTCATTCTGATTCTGCTCATTCCTTCTTCCATGCTCACTTCTCTCATTTATGAACGGGAACGCTACCGGGATGATGCGATTGATGAAGTAAGCGGCAAATGGGGTGACAGCCAGACAATCGGCGGCCCGGTATTAACAATCCCTTATGAAGTAGTGTTGGAAGATGCCAAAGGCAAAGTTTCAACTATTACTGAATATGCTCATTTTTTACCTGAAGATCTTGTTATTAATGGCCGCATACAACCTGAAGTGCGCAAACGGGGAATTTATGAGGTAGTGCTGTACAATACGCAACTGGAAGCAAAAGGACATTTCAGTTACCCTAAATATGGGGAGCTTAAAATACCCAAAGAAAAACTCCAACTGCAGGATGCCTTTATTTCCATTGGTATTCCGGATATGCGAGGCATCAAAGAAAAAGTAGCCTTACAATGGAACGACAGCACCTATTACTTTAATCCTGGTATTGTAACCAAAGATGTGTTTGCTTCGGGCATTAGCTTGCCACTCAATCTGGATGAAAAAGATAAATATACCTTTAGTTTCAAGCTTAACCTGAATGGCAGTAAGGATTTACACTTTTTACCAGTTGGCAAAGAAACTACAGTCAATTTACATTCTAACTGGAATAATCCGAGTTTTATCGGAGCTTTTTTACCCGACAACCGGCAAGTGAATACAGATGGATTTACAGCCCAATGGAAAGTGCTGCACCTGAATCGGAATTTTTCACAGCAATGGAAAGGCACCTCTGCGAATTTCAAAACCCAGCCAAACCGCAATAATGAGTATGAGGAGTATACCGATTATGCCGTAACATCAGTGAGCAGTTCAGATGTGGAAAGTGCAGCTTTTGGCGTAAAATTGCTCTTACCCATTGATGAATACCAGAAAACCATGCGGTCGGCCAAATACAATATTATGTTTATATTTATTACCTTCCTGGCGTTTTTCTTTGTGGAAGTGCTCAATAAAAAGCGCATCCATCCCATTCAATACTTACTGGTCGGATTTGCCATTACGCTATTTTACATTCTGTTGCTCTCTATTTCCGAACATGTGGGCTTTAATCTGGCTTACCTAATCAGTTGTATCTGTATTCTGCTGCTCATTACTTTTTATGCCAAGAGTGTGTTAAAAAGCAACAAGCTTACCTACCTGGTGAGTGGCATTCTGGTTGTTCTATATGGATTCTTCTATTCTTTACTCCAGTTACAAGACTATGCTTTACTGCTTGGAAGCATTGGCCTACTGTTAATCCTGGCCGTTGTGATGTACTTATCAAAAGACATTGACTGGTATAATATCAATGCGGTGAAGCAGGAAAAAGCGGAGTAAAAACCTTTTCATTTAATTTTTAACCATATGTCAATTACTTACAACAGAACAGTAAAAAGTACAACTAAATTATCAATCCTTTTATTATTAGTCAGTTTGATTGGATGTGACAAGGAGAAGGATTCTATACCTACAGGTATCTATTTAAAAAGAGTGATTTATCATCAGAATGCTGATCAAATCAGATATTACCATTATAATAACTCAGGCCGTCTTTCTAGCAGGGAATATAAGTTTGATAATACCACAATTGACAAGTTTGATTATCAGTATGATAATAATTTGGTTGATAGAATTAATTACTATACAATTCAAAGTAATACTGATCATACACTTATTCAAAAAAATTATGTAGAGTATGACTATGAAGCGAATAAGATCGTAAAATCCACCCTGCTTCCTGAAAATAGCGTTGTTACATACGTTTATGATTTGAATAATAGGGTAATTCAAGTGAATAAGGCATCATCCATCGTTAAATATGAATATGATAATCTAGGGAATATCAAAAAGGCTACTCATTTCAATGATGGCATAGAAGAAGCAAAAAGCTGTTACGAATATGATGATAAGAAAAATCCATTCTTTAGAGTCGATCCTATACATGAGAAGTATACGGAAATAGATTTGATTGGCTACGCATGTCCTAATAATCTAATAAAGTATACCTATATACAAGCAAACCTTGATACACTGATGAATAGTGAATATATTTTCAAGTATGACAATAACAAAATGCCTGTAGAATCTTATGAAATTTATACTTCCAAGAGCAATGGGTATGACCGTGATACAATGAATCTTAGGTTATATGAATATGAAATACAATAATTGCAAATGCATAAAATGCACAAGCAAAAGTCCTTCTGCTGAGACATAGGCCTGCTATTGACGCTGGCCGTTGTAATGTATTGATTAAAAGATATCGACTGGTATAATATCAATGATATTGAGCAGGAAGAGACAGCATAGAATCAGGTAAAGGAATGTAAATTCAGTATGGAGATACGCCTGTAATATTGTATCTTACGGATTATAAAGTAATCTTCACTTATCACTTTATAATCCGGTTTCACATTCCTTTTCACTATGCAAACCACTCTTCTCCGACTAATTCTATTTCTCATTTTCTGCTTCCTGACTTGCCCGCAAGTATACGCCCAGCGGCAAATGCAGGATGTATTGTACCTGAAAAACGGAAGCATATTGCGGGGCAAATTGACTGAGTTGAATGCAGATACCATTAAGATCGAAATTACTGGTGGAAATATATTTGTTTTTCCTGCCTTAGAGGCAAAGGGAGTTACCAAAGAAAAACCTGTCATTGCTTACAAACAAACCGGTTACCGGTTTACCTTAGAGAATGGTCTATTAATTGGCCGTACGCCCAAAGGAAATTCTATAGGTGCAAACCAGCGTACAGTTAGTTATAGCTTGCAAATGGTAAATAGCCTGCAATTGCGCCCGGAATTAGCCATTGGGGCCGGAGTTGGTATTGACGCCTATAACTCTTATACCATAACACCCGTGTATTTACGCCTGCATGGCACTTTATTCAACAAACCAATTTCTCCTTTGTACATGCTCGATGCCGGATATGGATTTTATAGCCATATTTTCAATTCGGCAGATAATTCGGAAGGCGGCCTGATGGTGAATCCTGCAATTGGGGTAAGTTTGCGAATGGGCAGAAGAAGTGCCTTTATCGTAAATGTCGGCTACCGGCATCAGGAGGTTCGCAGAATTACCAGTTTTGGCACTCCCGGAGAAGGCATCATCGAAAAATCTACATTTAAAAGAGTATCCATCCGAGCAGGTTTTATATTCTGATCAGACTAACTTTTCCCATCTTTTTGGTGTTATACAATACACATTCAACCTAATCTAAAGCACTTTTTCCTGCATGAGTTTCAATATCACTTCAGAATATGTGCCCACCGGCGACCAGCCGCAAGCCATAAACCAATTAGTTCGTGGCCTTAATGAAGGTGAGCCATCACAAACCTTATTAGGCGTAACCGGTTCAGGCAAAACATTTACCATCGCCAATGTGATTCAGCAGGTACAGAAACCAACTCTGGTATTGAGTCACAATAAAACCCTGGCCGCCCAGTTGTACGGCGAGTTTAAACAATTCTTTCCGGATAATGCCGTAGAGTATTTCATCTCGTATTACGATTATTATCAGCCGGAAGCCTACATTGCTACCACCAATACCTATATCGAAAAAGACCTTTCCATCAATGAAGAAATCGAAAAACTCCGCTTGAGCGCTACTTCCTCCCTTATGTCGGGCCGGAGAGACGTAATTGTAGTGGCTTCTGTTTCGTGTATTTATGGTATTGGCAATCCGGAAGAGTTTGGCAAAAACGTGATCCGCATTTCACAAGGCGATGTTGTCAGCCGGAACCGTTTTCTGTTTTCCCTGGTCGATATTTTATACAGCCGTACCGAAATGGAATTCAAGCGCGGGAATTTCCGGGTAAAAGGTGATACTGTAGATATTTTTATAGCGTATGCCGATTTTGCTTACCGTGTTTTCTTTTTCGGCGACGAAATTGAAGCCATTCAGCGTATCGACCCGGCTACCGGCAAAAAACTAGGCGAAGAAAAAACGGTTACTATTTATCCGGCCAACCTGTTTGTAACCGGAAAAGATGTGTTACATACGGCCATCCGTGAAATTCAGGATGATCTGGTATCGCAAATTAAGCTATTTGAGCACGAAGGCCGTTACCTGGAATCCAACCGGATTAAAGAACGCACTGAATTCGATATGGAAATGATGCGGGAACTGGGCTATTGTTCCGGTATTGAAAATTATTCCCGTTACTTTGACCGTCGTTTACCAGGAGCCCGGCCATTCTGCCTGCTCGATTATTTTCCTGACGATTATTTATTAGTAATTGACGAAAGCCATGTTACCCTTCCGCAGATCAGGGCCATGTGGGGCGGTGACCGTTCCAGAAAAGTAAATCTAGTGGATTTTGGGTTCCGTTTGCCTTCTGCCCTGGATAACCGGCCGTTAACATTTAATGAATTTGAAGACCTCACCAATCAGGTAATTTATGTAAGCGCTACTCCCGGCGACTATGAACTGCGTCGTTCTGAAGGCGTGGTCGTAGAACAGATTATCCGCCCTACCGGCTTGATTGATCCTGAAATAGAAGTACGTCCGAGTCTCAACCAGATTGATGACCTGCTGGATGAAATAGAAGAACGGATTA